>JARRJK010000032.1:0-23740 GCA_037379555.1 Anaerolineales bacterium
TCGACAGGATCGCCTCGTTCACCCACCTCTCAACTCGCTCCAACTCTTCCTCTGTCATCGCATGCGAGTGTGTAAAATCGAAACGCAATCGATCAGGTGCAACGAGCGAACCTGCCTGGCGGACGTGCTCCCCAAGGACCTTCCGCAAGGCTGCATGCAGGAGGTGCGTGGCGGTGTGATTACGCATGATGTCGAGCCGGCGGTCGGCATTGATGCTCGCTCGCGCCCGATCGCCGAGCCTGGGCTGTCCGGATACAACCTTTCCGGTGTGAATGATCAAGCCGGAAACGGGCTGGCGGGTGTCGGTAACAGCTATCTCCCAGGCGGATTTTCCGGCAGCCTGAATCAAACCCGTATCGGAAACCTGGCCCCCCGCTTCGACATAGAATGGCGTACTCGGGAGTACCACACCGATCTCGTCACCGGTGTTGGCTTCGTCAACGACCTGGTTCCCACGCAGGATGGCGAGGACCTCGCCTTCACGTGTCCTTTCTTCATAGGGGTCGTACTGTACGCCATCCGGGGGGAGCTTATCGGCCTCTTTCAAGGTTTTTAATAGATTGCGGTAAATATCGATGTCGTGCTCTACGAGCTCGCCCATCGCATCCCCGGCGCCAGAAGCGATCCGATGTTCCTCCATCGCTCGATGAAAGCCGGCCTCGTCCACCTGCAGTTCGCTTTCGCGGGCGATATCGCGAGTGATCTCGAGCGGGAGGCCGAAGGTTGCGTACAGCTCGAATGTCCGATCGCCGGGAAGTACTTGCGTGCCCTTGGACCGCACTTCCTGCATTAATTCATAGAGATGAGCGATGCCCGAATCGATGGTCCGGTGGAAACGTTCTTCCTCCTCGGAAAGCGTTTCGCGAATCGCTTTCCGGTTACGCTGCAGTTCGGGATAAGCCTCCCCGTAGTTCTCAATCACCGTTTCTGCAATCTCAGCCAGAAATGGCTCGTCGAGTCCGATCATCGAGCCGAAACGACTGGCCCGCCGGATGATCATTCGCGAGACGTAATTGCGGCCGACATTACCAGGAACCACGCCATCTGCGATCAGGAAGGCGGCGGCGCGTGCGTGGTCGGCGATCACCCGGTAAGGTGTGAAATGTTCCATGACCTGGTTTTCTTCATGCCCGGCGAGTTTGCGAACCTTCTGGATCATCGGCTGAAAAAGGTCTGTCAGGTAGTTCGAATCGACATTCTGGATAACCGAGACCAACCGCTCAAAACCCATCCCCGTATCGACGTGCTTCGCCGGAAGCGGCTGCAGGTCGGTCGGACTGCTGCGGTTGTACTGGATGAAAACCAGATTCCAGAGTTCGAGGAAGCGCTGGCAATCCCCGTTCACCCGGCAGACATGGCCTTTGACATCGGACTTGTCGCAGTACTCCGGGCCGCGATCGAGGTGAATTTCGCTGTCTGGACCACAAGGTCCGGTATCGGCCATCTCCCAGAAATTCTCTTCACGGCCGAAAAAGAGCAGCTGATCGGTGTTGAAACCGGGTTGCCTGGCCCATATCTCGGCGGCCTCATCATCGCGAGGGATTTGGCCTTCTTCATCCTCAAAACACGTAGCCCAAAGATTTTCCCTGGGGAGGCCCCACACTTCGGTCAGCAGCTGCCAGGCCCAGGGGATGGCTTCGGCTTTGTAGTAATCGCCAAAAGACCAGTTGCCCAGCATCTCAAAAAACGTGTGGTGGGTGTCGTCACGGCCGACATCATCCAGGTCGTTGTGTTTGCCGGCAACCCGCATGCACTTCTGGGCATCCGCCACCCGTGTATACGGCCGACTGCCGGTCCCGAGGAAGACGTCCTTGAACTGTACCATGCCGGAGTTGGTGAACAGCAGCGTCTGATCGCCGCCTGGGACGAGCGACATCGACGGTACGATCGTGTGGCCGCGCTCTTTGAAGAAATCGAGAAATGATTGCCGCAGGACTGCGCTGCCCTGCCAATCAATCGGTGGATTACGGCTCATTGCACCTCCGCGCTGAACGAGGATTATACGTCACGATAGGGCGGCCATCAACCGGTTGCATGATTTGGCCACGATGACGACAGGAATCTTGCCGCGGCCAGACGACTGTGTTAGACTTCTCAGGCCATGGGGGTGTGGTGTAGTGGCCAAACACGCTGCCCTGTCAAGGCAGAGATCGCGGGTTCGAATCCCGTCATCCCCGCTAACCGCCCTGATCATTCAGGGCGGTTTCCGTTTCCACCCTACCTGGCAATTTCGGGCTCCTCTCGCTAAACTCATGGGGAGTGGGAAGCGCGGCGCCGGGCAACACCTTTTCTTGCCTGGATAAGCCGATTGGAGCGAATAGGATGGTTGATCGTCGCATTGTGAACTTGGCTGAGATCCTTGTCAACCATTCCACGGCTGTCAAGCCCGGGGAAAGGGTGGTCGTTTTTGGCAAGCAGAGTGCATTTCCGCTCATGCTCGAAATCTACAGGATTGCCCTCGAGCGCGGCGCACTTCCATACACACTTGTGCGGGACCCATACGGCCGCCCCGGACTGATAGATCAGGACTTTATCTTCTACCGTTACGCAACCGATCAGCAGTTGGCAGAGGTCGATCCGTTCCTCAAGCTGGCAGTTCAAACGGCTGATGTCTGGATCCGCATCGACTCAGACGACAACACCCGTCGCCTTTCGGATATCGCTCCAGAGCGCATTCGGGAACAGCGAACGGCGAATGCAGAAATCACGAATATCTTCCGCAAACGAAGCCAGGCTAAAGCGCTGCGTTGGGTGTACACGCTCTTCCCGACCACAGCTTACGCTCAGGACAGTGAGATGAGCCTGAGGGAATTCGAGGATTTCGTCTACCGAACTATGTTTGCCGACCAGGATGATCCAGTAGGTGCCTGGCATCAGGTCTTCGAAAGTCAGCAACGCTTGCTCGAGTGGCTTAAGGGCAAGCAGCACGTACGCGTCGAAGGTGAGAATGTCGAGCTAGACCTTTCAATCGAAGGAAGGAAATTCGTCAACTGCGCCGGGGAGTACAACATACCTGATGGGGAGATATTCACGGGACCTGTTGAAGAATCAGTTGAGGGCTGGGTGCGGTTCACGTACCCGGCGATCATGGACGGACGCGAAGCCAGCGGGGTCGAGCTGCGCTTTCATGAGGGCAGGGTGGAGCAGGCGACCGCGCAGAAGAACGAGGAGTTTCTGAACTCTCAGTTAGACATCGATCCTGGAGCAAGGTACCTGGGTGAGTTCGCAGTTGGGACGAACACGATGGTCGACCGCTTCACGCGCAACATTCTTTTCGATGAGAAGATCGGTGGGACGATCCACATGGCGCTCGGCTCGGGTTATACAGAAAGCGGTTCAAAAAACGAAAGCTTGATTCACTGGGACATGATCTGTGACATGAAGGTGGATGGCAGAATCCTCGTGGATGGCGAACTCTTCTATGAAAAAGGTGAATTCATGCTCCTCCAATGAAATACTGGAAACGTGCGCGGTAGAATCTCTGCAGGCAGCAGGGAGGTAGCAGGATGGATAAGGTAAAGAAATCAGAAGCAGAATGGCGTGAAGAGCTCGACGATGCCGTGTACAGAGTGACACGGCAGAAAGGCACAGAGCCGCCCTTCAGCGGTTCCTTGCTCAAGAACAAAGAAACCGGTGTCTATGAGTGCGCCTGCTGCGGTCAGCCGTTATTCAGTTCAGAAACCAAGTTTGATTCGGGCTCGGGCTGGCCGAGCTATTGGGAGCCCATCAACCCGGAGAGTGTAAGGACCGAGGTCGATTTGAGTCATGGAATGCGCAGGATCGAGGTGCTGTGCAACCGCTGCGATGCGCACCTGGGCCATGTTTTCGAAGATGGACCGCATCCGACAGGGCTCCGCTACTGCATCAACTCGCTTTCGCTTAATTTCGAACCCGAAGAATAAAGCCCTCGCGTTATCAGTTTAATGAGTCCTAGCCATCCCGAACGTGGGATGGCCAATGTGTATGTCTCACTTCGCATCGATGAAGATTGACGCTGTTCACTCCGCGGAAGAAGCGGCCGTAGAGAGACGCTGGTATGGATCCATCTCTTGTTCGAGCTGGCGACGGAACTGCTCGGTATAGAGCCGGTAGTACTTGCCGCGTGCGGCCAGCAGCTCGCGATGGGATCCCATCTCGAGGATCTTGCCACCTTCGATAACCAGTATGCGGTCTGCGCGTTTGATCGTTGACAGGCGGTGAGCGATGATGAAGCTGGTGCGATTCGATGTGAGGGCTTCCATACCGCGCTGGATCAACGCTTCGGTGAGGGTGTCAACCGAGCTGGTAGCTTCATCCATGATGAAGACCTCCGGATCCGCCAGGATTGCGCGTGCCAGGCTGATCAGCTGCTTCTGTCCCACGGACAGAAGCACGCCACCTTCACCGACCTCCGTCGCGTATTTCTTTTCAAGTTCCTGAATGAAGCTGTCCGCCCCCGCCAGTTTTGCTGCCGAGTAGACCTCTTTCTCGCTGGCGCCCAGGCTTCCATAGCGTATGTTTTCAAGCACACTGCCTGAGAACAGATGCGGGGTTTGAAGCACGATGCCGACGCGGGACTGGATCGAATCCAGTGTGAAACGCGTGTAATCCACATCACCGATCGTTATGCGGCCGGCTGTCGGCTCGTAGAAACGGCATACCAGATTCACGATCGTGCTTTTCCCACCGCCCGTTGGACCCACAAGCGCGATCGTTTCACCCCGCTGCACGGTGAGGTTGAAGTCCTCCAGCACCGGCTTGTCCGTTTCATAGGCGAAGCCGACATGGTCAAAGACGATGTCGCCTTCCAGCGAGGGGATCACGACGGCCCCTGGCACATCGTGGACCTCGGGCTCGGAATCGATGAGCGAGAAGATCCGTTCTGCCGAAGCGATGGCGTGCTGCAGTTCGGCGTAGACTCGTGCCAGATCCTGAATCGGCCACATCATGAAAGTGATGTATGTGAAGAAGGCCTGAATACCGCCGATCGTGATACCGGCGATCTGCGCTTGCAGGCCGCCATACCAAACGACGGTCCCGACAGCGAAGGAGCTGATGATCTGTACGGCTGGAAGGAAAAGAGCCGATAGCCAGGCCGCGCGATATCCTGCCCGGTACATCTCACCTGTCAAAACGCCGAACTCGCGCAGGCTTTCAGCCTCCCGATTGAGGGCTTTGATCACGCGCACACCGGCTATGTGCTCGTTGTAGGCGCCGGTTATCTTCGAATTGAGTTTCCTCACCAGCCGGAATTGAACCAGGATCCGCTTCTTGAACTCCGTGGCAACGACCAGCATGATCGGTATGATCAGAAATACCATCAGCGCCAGCTTCCAGTTGATGATGACCATGAAGTAGATTGCTGTGCTGATGTTAAGAATGGCCCAGGTGACATCCAGCAGTCCCCATGTAACCAGCTGGGCGATGCGCTCTGAATCAGAAGTCACGCGCGACATGATCCAGCCCACCGGCGTGCGGTCAAAATACGAGAGCGATAATTCCTGCAGGTGGTTGAAGGTTCGTTTGCGCAGGTCGTACTGGACCCGTTGGCCCAGCACGCCAGCAAGTGCGATGAACGTGAAAACGTTGAAGACCTGTACGACCACAAGCAGCGCATATTGCAGCAGGATCCGCAACAGGGCCTGGCTGTCGCCGGGAACGATGCCTTCGTCGATGATGCGCTTTCCCAGATACATGAAATAAGCATCGAGCAGCGAGGTAAACGCAATGGTGATCAGGAATCCAGCGACCATCGGCCAGTGCGGCTTTGTAAGGCCGAGGATGCGCAGCAGCGTGCGGCCGTTGACCTGACTCTCGAATTCCTCTTCCCTGAATTCAACTGCGGACATCGGACAATTCCTCTTCCAGAGCGCTTTCGATCACGGTCTGCATCTGGTGGATCTCACGGTATATCCCCGACTCCTGGATTAAATCCGTGTGCGAACCACGCTGCACAATCTTCCCGTTTTCCATCACGACGATCTGGTCGGCGTTCATGACGCTCTGGATCCGATGGGCGATAACAAATGAAGTCCTTCCGATCATCAGCCGCTCGAGTGCAGCGCGAATTTCTAATTCGGTGAGCATATCTACCGATGAGGTCGAATCGTCCAGGATGAGGATACGGGGATCTTTCAGCAGTGTCCGGGCGATCGCGACCCGTTGCTTCTGCCCACCGGAAAGTGTTACGCCCCGTTCGCCGACAAGCGTCTCGTATCCCTGAGGAAACGAGAGGATCGTTTCGTGGATCGCGGCGGCTTTGGCGCTGGCGATGATTTCATCCTCGCTCACCTCGCGTCCCACGCCATGGGTGATGTTCTCGCGAATCGTGCGCGAGAAGAGAAATGGCTCTTGCTCAACGATGCCGATATTCCGTCGCAGGAACTCCTTGGAATATTCTTTGAGTTCAATTCCATCCAACGTCAAACTGCCCGAGGTGTAATCGTAGAAGCGCGGGAGCAGGTTGACGAGCGTTGTCTTCCCTGAACCAGTCGTTCCCAGAAGCGCTACCGACTTGCCGGCAGGACACACGAGGTCGATACCGTGCAGGACTTCAGTGCCGCTTTCGTACGCGAAACTGACGTTCTTGAAGCGAATTTCCCCGTGCAGATTTTCAACAGGAGGTTCAATCCCCACGGTCATCTGTTCGCGCGATTCCTTGATCACGTCCTTGACGCGGCCAAAGGAGACGATGCCGCTCGACATCTGGACGATGAGTCGGCCCAGATTACGCATCGGCCAGATGATCCAAAGTATCATGCCGGCATAGGCGACATACGACCCCAGGCTCAATTCAGTGTTGATCGTCATCAATGCAGCTATTCCCAGGCCAACGATCATCTGGAAACTCGAAAGTATGTCTGAGGATGGCCAGAAGAGCGCATGCATCAGGATCAGCTTGCGGCCGCGCTGGTACTTCTCCCAGTTCTCCTGTTCAAACTTCTGGATCTCGAAATCCTGGCGGGCGAATGCTTTCACCACCCGTACGCCGGACAAGTTCTCCTGCAAGGTCGTGGAAAGCACCGCTTCCTGCTCTTGATAGGCTTCATAGATGATGGATATCCGCCGGAAGAAGAAGAATGAGATGCCGACCAGCAGTGGAATGATCAAAACAGAACGCAGCGCCAGGGTTGGGCTGAGAATGATGATCGCGGCGATGTTGACGCTGAAGAGCACGACAATCTGCCCGGCGTTGATGACCTGATCGGCGAAGAAAGTTCGCAGCGCATCGACATCTGAGGTGCAGCGTTCGATGAGTTCGCCGGTAGGGGTCGCATCGTGGTAACGGAACGGCAGATGCTGGATATGATCAAAGAGAGTATTGCGCAGGCGGCGGGCGAGCCCTTCAGCAGTCCTGGCGGCCAGGTTGCCGCTGATGAATGTGAATCCGCCCGTCACCACGGCCAGGCCGACGAAGGCCAGACCGAACAGCAGAAGCGTGCCCGAGGTTGGCGTGTTCGGGATGACATCGTCGATCAACTTTTGAAGCAGGAGGTAGGTGCCTGTGCGTGAGAGCGCGCTGATTCCCAGGCTAAAGCTTGCCGCAATGTAAATCAGCCTGTATCCGCGCATCAGGCGCCACAGGCCGCGCAGCCGGTTCGGGGTGAGAATATCGTGCAAATCGTCGTGTTTCATACCAGCATGCATGCATCTCTTGCGTGACAGGTGCCCTATGATCGACTGACAGCAAAGCGGTGCTCCCGATCGATGGAATCGGCCGTCATGGAACGGTATTGGCTGCGTGGATGTCGCCCGAAGACGCAGCATTGTACCATCAAACAGCGATGATGCGATGCTACTGCTGGCGTATCTCGTCGTGCTTGACACGCCGAAAAGCGCTATGGTATTCTCAGCCGACTTTCACCTTGTGGAGCAGGTGGTGAGGAGGGGGACATGCAGGACGACCTTCGATACTGGGTGGGATTCCATCGCATTCAGGGAATTGGTGCGGTTCGACTCAGGGCACTCCTGGAGCGGTTTGGCAATCTGGAGCAGGCCTGGCACGCAACGTATGCCGACTTGCAGAGTGCTGGCCTGAACGGTGAGCTCGCCCGGTTGGTGCTTCAAGCCCGGCGTGAATTTGACCTGAAAGCTGAGCTGGAAAAAATTAAGGCTTCCGGGTACCGCGTGCTCTGCTTGAAAGATTCCGACTACCCGGAGCGTCTGAAGCAAATAGCCAGTCCGCCCGTGCTTCTCTTCACATGGGGCCAGATCGGACCGGAAGACAGAATCTGTGTCGCGATCGTCGGCACACGACGGCCAACGGATTATGGTCTCGCTGTCGCTCAGGAAGTTGCCGGATATCTGGCATCGAGGGGTGTAACTGTTGTTTCGGGTCTGGCGCGTGGGATCGATCATGCGGCTCATCGGGCGGCGCTTGACGCCGGGGGCAGGACGATCGCGGTTCTGGGTTCCGGTTTGGATAGGATCTATCCACCGGAGCACAAACGCCTCGCAGCGCAGATCGCGGAGACAGGATGCGTGCTTTCGGAGTTTCCATTGGGAACGGACCCAGAAGGCCGCAACTTCCCAATACGCAACCGGATCATCAGCGGCATTTCACTGGCGGTAGTCGTTGTGGAAGCAGGGAAGCGGAGTGGAGCGTTGATTACGGCAGATTTTGCTGCCGATCAGGGCCGCGATGTTTTCGCGGTGCCCGGGACCATCCACCGGCCGATGAGCGCCGGCACAAACCGCTTGATTCAGGTCGGCGCGTTTCCGCTGCTTGAGCCGGGAGAGATCCTCGAAACGCTGAACCTGGGTCTGGTGATCGAACAGCTCAGCTTGGAGGAGGCATTGCCGCAGGACCCGGAGGAGCGGGCTGTGCTCGAACAGTTAGGGCCCGAGCCGCTGCATGCTGACGAGATTGGCAAGCGTTCTGGATTGCAGGCTCAAAGGGTGAACGCCGTATTGACGATGCTGGAGCTAAAAGGCCGTGTGCGCCGGACAGGCGGGATGAACTTTGTCCGAATCGCCGAACCGGGCGTCGGATACAGGATAGACTGATGGCAGAACAAGAGCATTTCTACGCCGCAATTATGGCTGGGGGAGGGGGAACCCGGCTCTGGCCACTATCAAGGCATGGCCGGCCAAAACAGCTGCTGGAGCTGATTGAAAACCAGACGCTTTACCGGATGGCAGTGGATCGGTTGCAGCCGATCCTGGATCCGGATTCGATCATCGTCCTGACGATTGCCGAGCTTGTGCCGGGTTTGCAGAGCGAAACCCCCGATATTCCGGCTGAGAACTATTTCATCGAGCCTTCACCACGTGGCAACGCGGCTGCAATCGGGTTGGCAGCGCTCAAGCTTTACCGCCGCGACGAACAGGCAGTGATGGCCTGCCTGACCGCCGACCATCTTATCCAGAATAAAGAGCGCTTTCATACACTGCTTGGGGCAGCTTATGAGGCGGCACTCCAAGGAAGTCTGGTTACTTTGGGGATCGAGCCGGCTACCCCTGATCCAGCATACGGGTACATCCATCGGGCAGAGAAGGCCGGGATGTTCGCCGGGATGCAAGCTTACCGGGTCGAAGCCTTTAAGGAGAAACCGTCGCTTGAGGTTGCCAAGCGGTACCTTGTAAGCGGCGAATACGAATGGAATTCGGGCATGTTCGTCTGGCAGGCGAAATCCGTTCTCGACGAAATTGAACGCCAGATGCCGAAACTGGCAGCCGCGCTCGCCGAGATTGAGGATGCCCTGGGAAGCGAGACCGAAGCGCAGGTCATTGAACGGGTATGGCCGACCCTGGATTTGCTCTCGATCGATTATGGCATCATGGAAGGCGCCCGGGATGTCTTGATGATCGCTGCGCATGATCTCGGCTGGTATGATGTCGGGGATTGGAGCCGGCTTTATGGGCTCCTTCAGGCAGATGAGCAGGGGAACGTGATCCGGGGGCAGAATGTGCTCCCCTGGGAGACGACGAACTCACTGGTATTGCAGGAGGCTGAGCAAGCAGCTCAGCGCTTGATCGTCACCATCGGTCTGAAGGACATAATACTGGTTGATACAGGTGATGTCCTGCTGGTGTGCGACCGCAGCCATGCGGCTGGAGTGAAGCAGGTTGTGGATGATCTGGCTCAGAAGGGCATGCATCGCTATTTGTAGGGAGTGTTTTAGTGGAAGCTTATTGTGTGAAGTGCAAACAAAAACGGGAGATTTCTGAGCCGGAAGCGACTTTTACCTCGAACGGCACGCCCGCCACGAGAGGAATCTGTCCGGTCTGCGGCACCGGGTTGTACCGGATGGGCCGCACGCCCGCCCACGAAGGCCTTGAACCCCCGGAGGTCTTAAAGTCGAGCCGCAAGCCTAAGGCGAGACCACGGCGGGGAAAGCTGGTGATCGTCGAATCTCCAGCCAAGGCTCGCACCGTTGGGCGGATCCTGGGTAAGGGGTATTCTGTCAAGGCTTCGATGGGTCACGTGCGGGATTTGCTGCGTTCCCAGCTTTCTGTCGATGTCGAACACGATTTCAAGCCAAAGTACCGTGTCCCAAACGAAAAACGGGATGTCGTGAAAAGCTTGAAGGCTGATGCCTCGCGGGCGGCGGAGGTGTATCTGGCTACCGACCCAGACCGAGAAGGCGAGGCGATCGCCTGGCACCTGCTGGAAGCAGCGGACATCGAGCCGGAGATCGCAAGCCGGGTCGTCTTCCATGAAATCACAGCTCCGGCGGTGGAGCAGGCCTTTCAACATCCTCGCCCAATCGATATCCATCTGGTCGATGCACAGCAAGCCCGCCGCATCCTGGACAGGCTGGTCGGGTACAACCTCAGCCCGCTTCTGTGGGAGAAGGTCCGTGGCCGCTTATCCGCAGGCCGGGTGCAATCCGTGGCGCTGCGTATCGTCGTCGAGCGTGAGCGCGAGATACGCAATTTTGAACCGCAAGAGTACTGGTCGGTCGATGGCGAGTTCCTGCACCCGCAGAAGCCGCCGGCCTTTCGGGCTCTGTTGATGCGGGTTAATGGCGAGAAGCCAGAATTAGGCTCGCAGGCAGAAGTCAGCCAGCTGGAGCGTGGACTGCGTGAGGCCAGCTACCGAGTATCGGAGGTCAAACGCGGCACGCGCACGCGCAAGCCTTCTGCGCCATTCACGACCAGCACGATGCAGCAGGCCGCATCATCAGCCTTCGGTTTCACGGCACGGCGAACGATGGCGCTCGCACAGCAGCTGTACGAGGGAGTGGACCTGCCGGGTGATGAAGCCGTTGGTCTGATCACCTATATGCGCACCGATTCAGTCCAGGTTGCTGAAGGCGCGCTGCGCGAGGTGCGTGAGGTCATCAACAGCCGCTATGGTTCAGAGTATCTGCCCAAAACCGCACACCGCTACTCAAGCACGACACGCGGTGCGCAGGAGGCGCACGAAGCCGTCCGCCCGACGTCTTCACGGCGCACGCCGGAGGCTTTAAAGCAGCATCTGAGCCGTGATCAATTTAAATTGTATGATCTGATCTGGCGCCGTTTCATCGCCTCGCAAATGCAGCCAGCGCTTTATGACACGCTGAGGATGGAGGTGGAGGGCGCGCAGGAGGATCAGAGTTATCTTTTCCGGGTGTCAGCTTCCGCACTCCGCTTTTCCGGTTTTCTTGAGGTCTATGCGGAACTCGAGGGGAATGGCAAGGGCAATGGCGAGGAAGAGGAAGGCCATAGTTCCACGATGAATCAGCTTCCTGAACTTGTCGTGGACGATCCTGTCGAGCTGATTGAGATTTATCCTGAGCAGCATTTCACCCAGCCGCCACCCAGGTTCTCTGACGCGACGCTCATTCGCCAGCTGGAGGAATTCGGCATTGGGCGTCCATCGACGTACGCTCCGATTATCTCGACGTTACGTCAGCGCGGCTATGTCGTACGCGAGCAGCGCCGGCTGGTGCCGACCGAAATTGGTGAAACCGTAAACGACCTGCTTGTGGAGCACTTCCCGGACATCGTCGATGTGAACTTCACGGCCGAAATGGAATCGCAACTCGATGATGTCGCCTCGGGGACGAAGAATTGGGTCGAAATCGTGCGCGATTTCTACGGACCCTTTGAAGAAGAATTGAAGCAGGCTCAAGAAGCCATGCCGGAACTGAAAGTCGAACCTGAGCAGATCGACCGGATGTGTCCGGAATGTGGCCATCCACTCGTCATCCGCCACGGCCGTTATGGTAAGTTCATTGGATGCTCTGATTTTCCTAGCTGCCGCTATACGGAGCCATGGCTTGAGAAGATCGGCGTCGCGTGCCCCTTGGACGGCGGCGAGCTGGTCGAGCGAAGAACGCGACGCGGTCGGGTGTTCTATGGGTGCGCTAACTATCCCGACTGCGAATTTACCTCCTGGAAGCGGCCTCTCAAACCGGCTTGCCCCAATTGCGGAGGTCTCCTGGTCGCGGAGAACCGCCAGCATGCGATCTGCACTGAATGCGAGCACAAATACGATCTTTCAGAACTCGAACTCGCTGAAGGTGAAATGGCATAGAACCTGCATCCCTTTGATTGCCTAACCGATTACTACGGTCTACAATCACCGGGACCGTATCATGGCACCGGCGCATACGAAGCGTATCAGGCTCGTTTGTGCGCAAGGAGTGAGGGCTTATGGATGCGATCAAACAGTACACCTCCAGGATTCCAGTCGTGGCAGTCGCCGCGCTCATTCTGGGCATTGTGCTCGGCGTGCTCTACGCCTGGGTCATCAGCCCGGTGGAATGGGTCAACGGCACGCCGGCCGATATGCGCGATGATCTGCGCGTGGACTACCTGCGCATGGTGATCGACTCATATGAGGTCAATCAGGATCCTGAACTGGCACTGGCACGCTTCGACGAGCTGGGCGAGTTCAAGGACGAAACGCTCGACATGGTTGGAAGCGAGCCCGGCGAGGTTAGCCCCAGCGCGCTGCAGAAGTTCCAGGCACTGGCTGCGGTGGAAAGTGACGTTGAGCCAGCTGCGGGTGATGAAAGTGGAGTTGCGGCTGAAGGCGAAACGGGCATCCAGCCGGCAACGGAACCGGCAGGCGGAGAGGAAGCTCCTAGCGGCAGCCCCGCTGCACGCTTGATCCTGCCTGTTTGCGGGGGGACGATTCTGCTTGGCGCCCTGCTGGGCCTGGCTCTCTTCCTGCGCCGGCGACTGGAGACGCGTGAGGAGGTTGAAGAGCCTGAGGAGTATGAGTTTGGCGAGGAAGCTGCTCACACTCCCATGCCGTTCGAAAGCCCTGCGACTGAATACGAGATGCCGGAAGAGCAGCCGTTAGCCACGTTCAGGACGACCTATGCGCTGGGGGATGACCTGTATGACGATTCATTTAGCATCGAAAGTCCAGCGACGGGTGATTTCCTCGGTGAGTGCGGGGTGGGCATCGCCGAAGTCATGAGCGTCGGTGAGCCGAAGAAGGTGTCGGGATTTGAAATCTGGCTGTTTGATAAGAACGATATCCAGACTGTAACGAAGATCGTGTTGAGCAGCTACGCTTTCAACGATGAAGATACCCGCGGCCGGCTCTCAGCAAAAGGTGACCCCTTTCAGGCAGAGAGCGGTGGTGTGGTAGAGCTTGAAACCGCATCCCTGAGAGTAGAAGCCCGCATTGTCGACCTGAGCTACGGTGAAGGAGCGCTGCCCAACGAGAGTTTCTTCGACCGCATGACGATCGAGTTGAAAGCGATTGCCAAAGGGTAGCATCAGCTTGCAGCAAAAGTATACGAGCAGCCCGATCGGGCTGCTCGTTTGTTTCGGGGCTTTAGCGATGGATATCAGGCTTTGATCTCGAGCACCTCAAGCTTCATATCCCCGGCGGGTGTCTTCGCAAGTGCGATCTCACCTACCTTTTTCCCTAGCAGAGCCTTCCCGATTGGCGATTCGTTGGAGATTTTTCCGTTGCGTGGGTCGGCTTCTTTGATGCCAACCAGATGGTAGGTATCTGGATCACGCCCATCTTCTTTTACGATCACCGTTGAACCAATCTCCACCCGGTCTCCATCGCCGCCGTTTTCAACGATTGTAGCCGCACGCAGTACAGCCTCGATCTCCTGTATCTTGCCTTCGAGGAATGCTTGCTGTTCTTTAGCGGCGATGTAATCAGCGTTCTCGCTCAGGTCGCCCTGCGAAATCGCATGTCGTAAACGCCTGGCAAGCTCATTACGGCGTGGTCCGGTGAGCTCTGCCAGCTCCTGCCGGAGGTTTGCCTCGCCTTCGGGGGTGAGAAAAATCTCTCGTTTTTCGGTCATCATTCAGTGCACATCCAATCTACCGCCAATAAGCCAGCGCCAGAGAAATGTTCAGGCAGCTGTGCAGGTGGTGTACCAAATGAGCTGAAATTCTGGGGCTGCCGACTCTCGCATTAACTACGGCCGTAGCTGCGCCTGTCTTCTGAGTGCAAGCGGCGTTAATCATGCCTTTGCTTTCACCTTGAGTTTGAACGAGTTTACCCGACCGTTCACCGGGCTGTCAATGCCCGCGTTGACAGCATCGTGCCGCATGCAGGATAATCAGGCATTCGCCGTTTTGAAAGGAGGCTCGATGGGATATCCGTTTCCAAGTCAGGATTGGCTGGAGGCTCTGTGCAGCGTCTTGAATTCAGACGAACGCTACGCGAAAGTCGCTCAGAAATGGGAGGGCGACATGATCGTTGTGATTGAGGCCGATTCTGACGATCCCGCGCCAGATCTGCCCGTCGGGCTGTACCTCGATCTATGGCACGGCTCCTGCCGAGGCATCGGGATGTACCAGCCAGACACAGATGAATTTCCAGCAGCGGCATTCAGTCTTAAAGCACCACTCTCGAACATCATGAAGATCTTCACGGGAGAGCTCGATCCGGTGCAGGCCATGCTAACCCGCCGGCTGAATGTCCAGGGCAACATGGCGTATATGCTGAGGAACATACCGGTTGTGCTGGATTTCGTACGCTGCTGCAGGCTGGTTGAGATCGAGGGCAAAAGCCCTGCTTGATTGGAGGAGGGATATTCAATGCCTCACTACGTGCTGGTCCATCAGGTCGAGAGATTCCCAGAATCACAGGACGAATGGATCGAGCTCTGGCGAGCAGTCCGGAAACGTTGTTCGGAAAAAGCCGAATGGCTGCATTCCTTCATGGATACGAAAACCACCAAGCTGTACTGTGAGTGGAGAGCCGATGATCTCGAGGCGGTCATGGAATGTTTCGGCCCGGAATCGCTGGATATGGCCCCCATCGAGTACACAACCGAGATCGCCTACTTTGAGACGGAGTGGCTGGATGAGGAGTAGAATGCGCAGGTTGATCTCATAATCTTCGCAGGATTGCCGTCGACAACACCAAGTTTTCTCGCGATGGAGCCCGAATGATTTCGCAAAGCGCTGGTGAGCAAGTGTACGATTTCGTCGTCATCGGTTCTGGTTTCGGCGGCAGCGTTTCAGCCATGCGGCTGGCCCAGAAGGGGTATCGGGTGCTCGTCCTGGAGCGTGGGCGACGGGTCCGTGATCAGGATTTCCCGAAATCCGACTTTGACCTGCGGAACTACCTTTGGCTTCCTGCGCTGCGCTGCTTCGGTTTTCTGCAACTCAGCCTGCTGCCGGACGTTCTTGTCATGCATTGGAGCGGTGTCGGCGGTGGCAGCCTGGGATATGCGAATGTACTGGTTGAACCTGACGAGGCGGCTTTTAAATCTCCGGCATGGCGAGCTCTTGGGGACTGGAAGACGATCCTCCAGCCGCATTACGCTGCAGCAAAAAATATGCTGCGACCAACGTTCGTTCGCGATCTCACGGAAGCAGATCTCGCTCTTCGAGACGCCGCAAGCGACCTGGGAAGGGGGGACGCCTTTGGCAAGGTACCCGTCGGTGTTTACTTCGGCGAGAACGGCGAGGAGGTGCCGGATCCGTTTTTCGATGGCGAAGGTCCGGCGAGGCGCGGCTGCATCCTCTGCGGTGGCTGTATGATCGGCTGCCGGTACAATGCAAAGAATACTTTACCCAAAAATTACCTCTTTTTCGCCGAACGTTATGGCGCTCTAATCCAGCCCGAATCTGAAGTGACATTTATTCGTCCGCTTACAAGCTCCGGCAAGAGAGGTGCCCGTTACGCCGTTCACTACCGTTCTTCCACGGCCTGGTTCCGATCATCAGAACGGCAGGTTCTGGCGAAGAATGTCGTGCTCTCGGCAGGTGCCCTCGGCACCTTGCGCTTGCTTTTCGACTGCCGGGAAGAAGCAAAAACGCTTCCCGGCATTTCGGAAGCGCTTGGAAGTAATGTCCGCACGAACAGCGAAGCGCTGCTTGGGGTCACCGATGACCGATGGGAAGCCAACCATACAAAAGGAGTTGCGATTGCATCGATCGTTGAAGCCGATGAGGTCACCCATATCGAGCCTTTCCGCTTCCCTGAGGGATCCTCGTTCCTCTACCGCCTGCTCGGAGCTCCTTTGATCGATGTGGGTGAAGCCGGGCTGGTACGCCGGGTGCTGAGGTTGCTGTGGGAGACGATTCGCCATCCGATCAATTTCATTCAAGCCCATTTCATCCCAGGGTGGGGCCGGCGTACCTTCGGCGTGCTGGTCATGCAGACCGAGGATAACTGGCTCCAGGTTGAGTCTGGCAGGAAGCTGAGCACGCTTTACCAGCGAGGCCTCGTTTCCACACGACAAGTGGATTCGCCAGTTCCGGCCGAAATTCCGATCGGGCATGAGGTCACACGCAGGATGGCAGACAAGATCGGCGGCACTCCGATGGGCAATATCGTTGAGGGCGCTGCCAACATGGCGATGACAGCTCATATTCTGGGCGGCGTGCCAATGGGATTTGGACCAGAAAACGCGGTGATCGATATGAACTTCGAGGTCTTCGGCGCACCTGGAATCTTTGTCATTGATGGCTCGGTCCTGCCGGCAAATCCAGGGCTGAACCCAAGCCTGACGATCACCGCTATGGCTGAATACGCCATGAGCAAGATCCCTGCAGCGAGCGCTGTTTCAAACCAAGAGCCCAAATCCCAGGCTTAATCTATTGCTGAGAAAGAGAAATGATGAAGTATTCCAGCCGCATCCTTGAGTTGGACCTCAGCACAACGAGCCTGACGCCGCTTCGCCTGACATCCGAGGAGATGCGGAAGTTCATCGGTGGGGCGACGCTCGGTGCCTACTTGCTCTTCGATCAACTGACTCCAGACCTGGATCCGCTAAGTCCTCAGGCTCCCCTGGCGATCGTCAGCGGCCCGCTTACGGGCACACGTGGCCCAGCCGTCGGTCGTGCTGTAATTTGCGGGAAATCACCAGCGACCAACGCCTGGGGCGAATCAAACATAGGCGGTCACCTCGGTCCGCAGCTGCGGGCAGCCGGCATCGATACCCTGGTCCTCAAAGGTCGAGCGCCGGAACCGGTCTATTTGTTGATTCAAGATGGCGAGCTCGAAGTACGCTCAGCTCAACATCTCTGGGGGGAAAGCGATACCTACGAAACGCAGGAGCGCATTCGTGTCGAGCTTCAGAGCCCGGCTACGCATATCGCCTGTATCGGGCGTGCCGGTGAGGCGCAGATTCCCTGCGCGTTGATTCTTTGTGATCATGGGCGTGTGGCCGGCAGAACCGGAATGGGCGCCGTGATGGGTTCGAAGAACCTCAAGGCCATCGCCGTTCATGGAACGCAGCCGATCCCGCTCGCCGCACCCGAGAAGTTTGGCGCGCTGCGCAGCAGCACGAACAAGATCCTGAGAGAAGATGTCGTATCCAAGGGTATGCGTGATTTCGGCACAGCGAGCACCAGCGATATGTTCGATTACTTTGGCATGATGCCGAAGCAGTACTTCTCGCGTGGGACGATAGAGGATGTGGATAGGATCTCCGGTCCGACCATGAGCGAGACCATCCTGAGCGGCGTGAGCACTTGCCATGGATGTGTAATCGCATGCGGGCGCAAGGTGCGCCTGTCGGACGGTAAGGAGCGTAAAGGTCCGGAATACGAAACGCTTATCGGATTTGGTCCGAATTTGGGTTCGACCGACATGGAAGCCATCACACGGATCGGAGAGCTCTGTGACCGATACGGAATGGATACCATCAGCCTCTCGAATACCATCGGCCTGGCCTTCCTGATGTATGAGCGCGGCATTCTGCATGAAAGGGATTGCGGAGGGTCTCTGGAGTGGGGTGACACGGCGGCTGTCGAGCGGCTGGTTCATGCGACCGTAACGCGGTCTGGGCTCGGGTCGCTCCTGGCTGAAGGAGCCCTGGCGCTTGCGCGAGCATACGATTCGGAGCAACTCGCGGCTCAGGTCAAGGGTTTGGAAGCGGCGTTTCATGATCCGCGCGGTGCCACAGGAGTTGGCCTTACGTATGCTACCTCGCCCCGTGGGGCCTGTCACAACCAGAGCCACTACTACCTGGTGGAGATCGGCCAAACGATGGAAGACATCGGCATCGAACTCATGGACCGCCAGGCAGGGGCAGAGAAAGCTCAGAACGTCGCCAGGCACCAGGATTGGCTTACGGTTCAAAATTCACTCGTGCTATGCATCTTCGCCAATGCACCGCACGAAGTGATCTGCAGGCTTCTGAACCATGCCACTGGCTGGGAGTACTCCCTGCCCGAGCTGCTGGAAAGCGGAGAGCGTGGTTGGAACCTGAAACGTCTCATTAACGCCAGACTGGGCTTCTCCGCAGCCGACGATAAACTGCCCGCCCAGCTGCTGAAGCCGCTGCCCGACGGGACGAGCGCGGGATTCAGGCCACCGTTTGAGGAGATGATCGAGGCCTACTATCGGGTGCGAGGTTGGGATTCCGAAACTGGCGTCCCTGCGCGCGAGACGCTTACCCGGCTTGGCTTGAATGAGTTATCCTAGAGTCTGCTGATTGACACGTAGAAAAAGGAGCATGTAGTGTCGAAGGTTCTTACCGTTGAGCAGATGCAGGCTGTTGAACAGGCAGCCGATGCAGCGGGTCTAACATACGCCAAGATGATGGAGAATGCGGGTCACGCGATTGCGGAGGCGATCCTCGACCATTGGCCAGATGTTGCCTCATGGAGCGTGGCGGTCATTGTTGGACCTGGCAATAACGGTGGCGATGGTTTAGTTGCCGCACATTACCTGGCTGAGGCCGGTGCTAAGATCTCCATTTACCTCACACGCGAACGGGGTGAGGACGACCTTAATTTTCAACGGATCAAGGAGCTTGAGCCATTGGTCGCAGTTGCTGAACAGGATCAGCGCTGGAGAGTGTTGTCTAACTTGATGGCGAGCTCGGACCTGGTGATTGATGCTGTCTTCGGCACGGGATTCAAGCTTCCGATCAAGGGCACCGCAAAGGATGTTCTCGCAAGGGCCGGAAGTGAGCTCCAGAAGCGCGCTCAACCGCCCTTGATCGTCGCCGTTGATTGCCCCTCCGGGCTGGATTGTGATACAGGGGAGATCGCCGATGAGGCGCTGCGTGCTGACCTCACCGTAACGCTTGCGGCGGCGAAGGTAGGCCATTTCATCTTCCCGGGAGCAGATTTTGTCGGTGAGATATTAATCGGCGATATCGGTCTCGATCCTGCTCAAGAGGAACTCGCTGCCGTTTCGCTCGACCTCGCGGATCCGTCATTTGTGAAAGCCATCGTGCCGCCGCGGCCGCGCGACTCGCATAAAGGGACTTTCGGTACGGCTGTCGTGGCTGCAGGATCGGTGAACTTTCCCGGCGCACTCGCACTGGCCGGCACCGCCGCCTACAGAGTCGGCACAGGGTTAGTCACGCTGGCAAGCGTCAAGGAAATCCAGGCTGGACTGATCGGCGTTCTGCCCGAGGCAACCTGGATTATCTTGCCTGACGAAATGGGCGTGATCGCAGAAAGTGCTGCGGAGGTCCTGCGCGAGGGGCTGTCCAGAGTATCGGCGCTTCTAATCGGACCTGGCTTTGGTACAGAGCGAACGACAGGTGCATTCCTCGAGCGATTGTTTGCGAGCGAGGAGCATGGCCGGGAGGGGATCGGCTTCCTTCATACGGGCGCTGCTCCCGAGGAAGTCTCTTTGCCGACCTGTGTAATCGACGCCGATGGGCTGAAACTGCTCTCCTCTCTGGAAAACTGGCCCGACCGCATTCCGCATCCATCAGTGCTCACGCCGCATCCGGGTGAGATGTCGATCCTGACCAACCTTGCGATCGATGAGATTCAAGCGGATCGGCTTGATATTGCAGCGAGTTACGCTGGCAAATGGGGGCATGTTGTCGTCTTGAAGGGGGCATTTACGGTTGTGGCAGCCCCCGATGGACGGAGGGCCTTGATCCCCTTTGCGACTCCTGCGCTTGCCCACGCAGGCACCGGTGACGTTCTGGCAGGTGCGGTGACCGGATTGATTGCTCAGGGTGTCGGACCCTATCAGGCGGCGGTACTGGGGGCATATCTGCACGGCAGGGCGGGGGAATTAGCGGCAGACTGGCATCAATCGACAGCGGGAGTTTTAGCGAGCTCGTCGCGCTTACGCTTGGCAGCCTGCTTGCCCGATTCGACGGCTTTCTCAATGCGCGTCTTTTGCTCTTCAAGGATGACCTGGCCCCGCTTCTGCAGGTCTTCAGCCTTGCTTCTCGCTTCCTGTGCGAGCTGTTCTGCTTTTTCGCGCGTCTCCTGCGAAGCCTGATCTACCCTATCTTTTAGCTCAATGCCCTTGTCGCGGATCAGCGTGCGTGTCTCCTCGCCGGATTGAGGCGCCATGAGCAGGGCGACTGCTGCACCGACAAGGCCACCGATGACAAAGCCCGAGATGAAAGCGCCAAAATCACCGTTGCGTTCTGACATTTCGTTCTCTCCTGTTTTCTAAATGGTGTTATTTAATTTTTTCGACGGAAGCCAACCAGCTCCACGATACGCCGCAACGCGGCTAGAGAGCTGTTGGCCTTGATTACAGGTCGGACCATATTTTCGCTGAGAAATCGTGATGTGCCACGTAAAGTGCTCAATGTCTCATTCGTGGATTCGAGGATCGGACCGATTTCGTTCCGGAGCAGGTCTGTCAGCCTGGCGATCTGGATAACCAGAACAATCAGAGCCAGGCCGATCAGCAGTGCTTCGACTGCGACGAAGATGATGACGATATCGCGAATCGTTTCCGTCTGCTGTGGGTGTTGGACCATCGCGATCACAGCGAAAACAACGCCTGTGATAAGCGCCAGCACCACGATCACGCCCAGAACAACCCAGAGAGTAGTCCGGCTCGAACCGCTGTCCGGGGCTGCTTCCTTGCTGACGGTCTCCTCAAAATTTGTAGGGTTTAGATCGCTCATCTAGCGGCAATTATAGCATAGTGCTATTTCGATCTCCGCCGGCGAGAGGAACTCCGCTTCAGTCCGGAAGGGGATTCTGGACCAGCTAGCACAAACGTAAGGACGAGGGCCAGCAGCTCAGCGAATAGTGCCGGGAAGAGGTTGAGTACACCGACCCGCATAAGGTGCCAGTTAAGCAGCTGGCCGAGGAGATGCCCGCTGAAGAAACCGATCCAGGAGGCGAGAATCAGGAGCAGGAATCGGTTGAGACTGCCGCCTCGTATTAGGTGAAACAAGGCAGGAGGGATGATGGCGATCAGCAGGCCAAGTGCGATCCCCTGGATGGTCATGGCAGGATCATACCTCCGCCAAGGCAGACCTCGCCACTGTAGAATACGGCTTGCTGGCCGGGTGTGATATCTGGGAGAGGGTGAGCAATTTTCACATCTGCATCTTGATCTGATATGCGCTCGAGTGACGCAGCGACTTCCGGTGCCTTATAGCGTACGCGGACTACCAAGTCGTCGGATGAGGGGACCTCACCCGAGATCCAGCGCGTTTCTGATATGGAGAACTCCGTTCTACCCAGCTGCTCCCGGGTTCCAACGATGAGCTCATTCTCTGGAACCCGTTTTTGCATGACGTAGTAGGGCTCAGCGGCCGAAATGCCGATACCTTTGCGCTGGCCGATCGTGTAGCGGGCGAGTCCCTGATGCGTGCCCAGGCGCTCTCCAGCAGTATTGAGAATAGGTCCTGCATCCAGGCCGCCTGCCTGCTGCGTTTCGAGGAAGGAGCGGTAATCCATTTCGCCCAGGAAGCACAAATCCTGGCTTTCGGGACGGTCCGCGGTGGCCAGATCGAGTTCGTCAGCCAGGGTTCGGACTTCAGGCTTTGTGTAATCCCCCAGCGGAAAAAGGGCGTGTTGCAGCTGTTCCTGGGAGAGGATGCTCAAGACATAGGATTGGTCCTTGGAGCGATCGATGGCGCGCAGGAGAGAGAGCTGGCCATTTGACGTTCTCAGGCGGGCGTAGTGGCCGGTTGCGAGGTGGGTGGCGCCCATTGCCAGGGCATGTTCGAGCAGCGTGGTCCAGCGGATATGGCGGTTGCAGGCAAGGCAAGGATTCGGTGTGAGACCTTGCGCATAGCCATAGATAAAAGGATCGACAACCGTTTTCTTGAAAGCGTCTTTGACATCCAGCACGTAAAAAGGCAGCCCGAGCTGTGAGGCGACCTTGCGAGCCCTGGCAACGTCAGCCGGCGTGCAGCAGCGATTTGAATCAACCGATCCTGCGCTCCACAGCCTGAGCATTAATCCAAATGCAGCTTCCCCATCGCGAGTGAGTAGGGCGGCAGCGACGGAACTGTCAACGCCCCCGCTCATCGCAACCGCTACACGTCGTGATGGTGTCATGTTGAATTGAGCTTTCCTGAAACAATCCGGATGCGCTCAACGATGGATGGAAGGACGTCGCAGAAGCGATTGATCTGTGATTCCGTCGTCCCGCGCCCCAGCGATACGCGCAGCGAACCGAGGGACCAGCTGCGATCAAGACCCATTGCACTCAGTACGCGTGATGGTTCCGGGTCGCCTACTTTGCAGGCTGACCCGGCAGAGCAGGCGAAACCCTGAACGTCAAGCGCCGCAAGCAACGCGTTGCTCTCGATGTCCTGGAAAGCAAAGGAAGCGTGATGAGGGAGCCGCTGAATGGGATGGCCGGTTAATCTGGATCGGGGAACCTCATGTTCAACCAACCTGATGATCTGATCGCGCATCGGCCCAAGACGGGCAGCCTCAACCTCCCTCTCAGAGAATGCGATCTTCAATGCTTCAGCCAGACCGATAATCAACGCGAGGTTTTCGGTGCCGGGTCTTAGGCCATGCTCCTGGCTGCCCCCGTGCAGCAGAGGTTCGAGCTTGAGACCGGGCCGAACGTAGAGCAGCCCGATGCCTTTAGGCCCATAGAACTTATGTGCACCAAGTGAGAGCAGGTCGACCTGCAGCTCAGGGATGCTCAGCGGCAGGTAATTCGTCGCTTGGGTGGCATCGGTATGAAAGGGCACGCCGGCCTGATGGCAGAGCGCAGCGAGGTCAGGGATAGGGTGGATCGAACCAACCTCATTGTTTGCGTAGATGACAGAAACGAGGGCTGTGCGCTCGCTTAATGCGTGCTGTAAGTCTGATGGATCAATCTGGCCATACTTGTCGACAGGGAGCAGTTTGAGGTTAAAGCCGTGCTCGATCTCAAGCCAGCGCATAGCATTGAGCACCGAGGGGTGCTCGACAGGCGTGCAGATGAGCTCGTTCGCGCCAGTGCGCAAGCGTTTTAACGCGAGTCCTGTGAGTGCGAGGTTGTTGCTCTCGGAGGCACCCGATGTGAAGGTGACCGACGCTGGTTCGCAGTCGAGCAGCATGGCCACCAGTTCCCGCGCCTCTGTGAGCGCGGCTTCGGCTTCCTGCCCCCAGTGATGTACAGAGGACGGATTCCCGTACGTTTGCTTGAAATAGGGCAGCATCGCCTCGATGACACGCTCGTCAACCGGAGTCGTCGCCGAATGGTCAAAGTATGCAG
>JARRJK010000033.1:0-717 GCA_037379555.1 Anaerolineales bacterium
GATGCACTCTCGGCCACAACGATGGCAATGACTTGTCCTCCCAGATCAGAGGCAAGCTGGCGGGCGGCCCCAACCGCTTCCCAGGAAGCCGGAAAGGCCTCGCCCTTGAAGTGATCGATGTAAACGAAAATCTCTTCTGCCATCAGATCACCTTCTCTTCCAGCAGGCGGTCCGCGAGTTTGCCTGCAATTGCTTCCGGCGTGTCGCCCTCGATGAACTCACACTCCGTCTCCACCTTGGCCGGCGCGAAGATTTCTGGCCAGGCCAGCGCCGGTTCGGGCACCTGGTCCATCCCCAGGTCAGCTGCAGTCCAAACCGGTATCTCCGCACGCGATGCCTTTCGAATCCCCATGAAGGAAGGATAGCGCGGTTCATTGATCTCCTTGACCACACTGACCACGGCCGGCAGGGATGAGGAGACTTGCTGGCGACCCTCCTCCAGCATTCGTTCGACGACGATCGTCCCACCAGATTCATCGAGCGAATCAATCTTGGAGACCAAGGTGAGCGCCGGCCAGCCGAGACGGCGGGCCACCTGCGAACCGGTAATTCCGGTGTCGCTGTCGACGGAAGCACGGCCGAAGAAGACCATGTCGGCATCACTCACTTTGCCGACGGCTGCCGCCAGGATGCTTGACACGCCCAGCGAATCGAGGCCGGCAAAGGCTGGATCGCTGAGCAGCACCGCTTCATCAGCACCCATCGCCAGGGCGTGTT
>JARRJK010000033.1:731-26467 GCA_037379555.1 Anaerolineales bacterium
CGCCATCCTGCTCTTTGATTCGCAGCGCCTCTTCTACAGCGTACTCGTCCCAGGGATTGATGACGAGCGGCGCATCTCCCCAAGACACCTTGCCGTCCTCGACCGTAACGGTTGCGGCGGTATCTGGGGTCTGCTTGACACAGACAACGATTTTCAAAGGAACCTCCTTTGTTGTCCTGGTGTATCGTGGCTGGCTGCCAGATACGGGTTCGAACATTGATACACGTTATTCAGGTTCAGCCTGCCAGAGATCGGCGTCATACGCCGGCATCTCCCTGCGCAGGGCTTTATCCTCCCGCTCTTTGAGGGCATACCCGGCCTGGATCAAGGACTGGATCTCATTGCTGCCCTCGTAGATCATCGCGCCGCGGGCGTTGCGCATGTAACGCTCTACATCATACTCATCGCTGAAACCGTATGCACCATGGATCTGAACGGCTTCAGATGCAGCCCGGAATGATGATTCGGTGGAGAACTGCTTGGCAAAGGATGTCTCGAGCGTATTGCGCGTCCCGATATTCTTCAGCCAACCCGCTTGCAGGTAGAGCAGGCGGGCGATCTCATAATCCCGGCGCATCATGGCGATCTTCTGGCGGATGAGCTGATAGTCGCTGATTGGCTTGTTGAAGGCATGCCTTTCCTTGGCATACGCAAGGCTGGCCTCGAGCGAGGCCCTGATCAACCCCGCCGCCCCGGCTGCGACTGTATATCGGCCGGAGTCAAACGCCGACATCGTAACTTTAAAACCTTCCCCTTCCTCACCAATCCTGTTTTCGAGTGGAACCTCAACGTCCTGGAACGATATCCAACCCGTCGAGCCAGCCCGAACTCCGAGTTTGCCGTGTATATCGCCGCGTGTCACCCCCTTACGATCAAGCTCAACGATGAAGCTCGTCAGGCCGGCACTGGGTTTGCTTGCCTCCGGATTCGTCCGGACTGTGACCATCGCCATATCGGCCTTCGTGGCGAGTGAGATCCACATCTTCTCCCCATTGAGAATGTATGATTCTCCACTGCGCTTGCCTGTAGCAGAGATATTCGAAAAATCAGACCCTGCGCCCGGCTCCGAGAATGCCCCGCACCCGATCTTCTCTCCTCTTGCCAGCGGTGTGAGGAAGCGCTTCTTCTGCTCCTCCGTCCCCCACTGCAGCAGGGTCATGCTCGCCAGGCCGGTATGAACCGACATGACCACCCGCAAGGTCGTGTCGACAGCCTCGAGCTCTTCGCAAGCAAGCCCGAGCGCGATGTAATCCATGCCCTGACCACCGTATCGCACCGGGATGCAGATCCCCAGGATCCCAAGTTCTGCCATGCGCGGCAGGATATGAGCTTCCATCTCCTGCCTGCGGTCCGCTTCTTTGATGCCGGGGTAGACCTCTTTTTTCGCGAAGTCTCGCACCATCTTCTGTACCATCTCGTGCTCAGGTGAGATACCGAAATCCATCCAGAAACCTCCCGTGAAAGTTGACACGATTATAGTTTGTACGATTTCCTCAGACAACTTTCGGGCCGGCCGGTGTGATTGGTAGCGGGACAAGCCTGATCGGGCGCTCTCGGGAAGAGCTGGGAAACGCTATAATGTCGCCGAGGTTTTATCCGTGGAAATGATCCTCGAATTGGCACGCCGCCGATGGCCGCTACTGGTTGCAGTCCCGCTCATGCTGCTGGTCATCATGCCAACGCCGGTGCCCAGCATACTGGTAGATGAAGTCCGCCAAGCTGAAACCGCGTCACAGGCCGGCGATATCGAATCAGCGCTGGAACACATGGATGCTTTGATTCTGCTTCAACCACAGCAGCAGGGGTATAAGCTAACAGCAGCCCGCCTGGCGCTGCTCCTTGACCAACCATCCAGGACTAGAAACTACCTGGTGCAACTTTCGGATCGCTTCAAGCGAACAGATGAAGCAATCTGCCTTGCCGACCGTGCCAGCCTGCGCCTCATGGAAAACCCTCCCAGCGGATGGCCAGGCTTGATCGAGCGGTGCCCTGCGGCCGGCCCAGACGCCGAATGGTACGCTGACCAACTTCTAGAGGACGCCGGATATCGTCACCTGCCGGATCTGCTTTCGATACTGCATGACGCCGGCCTCACTTCAGGGATATGGGGCGTAAAGGAGGCTTTTGTCCAGGCCGCCATCGAACCGACAGTTTCGCTCCCGGCTTTGAGAAAGATCATCGGCAATGATAGCTCCCATGCTGGGCTTGCGCTCGAATTGTTGGACACAATCGAGCGAGAGGCAGATCGCTCCGAACCTGCGTACGTTTACGCCCTCATAGGCCAGGTGTTTGCCAGATCGGGCGAGTGGCAGTTTGCAGCCTTGGCTTTTGAGAAAGCGGTTGAGATTGAGCCCGAGTACATCGAGGCGCAGACATATCTCGGATTCGTGCTCGAACAACTGGGGTTGGATGGAGAGGCCAAGCTGCAACAAGCGGTGGATGTGGCTCCAGATGCGGCACTTCCGCATGTCTTTCTCGCAGGACATTACAGCCAGCGTGAAGACTATCAAACCGCGATCCAGGAAATGGAAACCGCCAGCAAGATCGAACCGGATAATCCTGCCATCATAGCTGAACTTGGCTCGCTTTACGCAGAGAATGGGGAATTCGAAGCGGCTGTTTCCGCATTTCAGGAAGCGACCCGGCTTGCCGCCGGTGATGCTCGCTTCTGGCTCCTATTCGCCCAGTTCTCGTTGAACCACGAATACCATATCGAGGAATATGGTATCCCGGCGAGCCGGAATGCAGTCGTCCTCTCCGGAGATGATCCAGCCGCGCTCGATGCGCTTGGTTATGGGCATCTCCTGCACGGGGACTTGCTGCTTGCTGAACGCCTGATCCTACAAGCAGCGCGCCGCGATCCCGGTCGCGCTCAAACCCTCTACCACCTTGGGCTGCTGCGCATCCATCAAGGCGATGCCCAGGCCGGTCTGGCAGCCTTCCGGGCAGCAGAGCAGCTCGACCCAGACAGCCCGGCTGGCGAACTATCCCGGCGTGGCGCTGAGACTTTGATACGCTGATAGCAGACTGTGTCCACCACCCCCCTCATGCTACAATCCGGCTCATGATCTCCCAAAGCTCAAACCTCAGACGCAGCTTTCGAGGTGGATTAACCCTGATTGCCCTGTGCATGGGCGCTGCATCCTGTGCGTGGATCCAGCCAGCCGCCGGTCCTGGAGAGGTGCTCTTCCAGGACGATTTCACGCTGACATCCAGCGGGTGGGATCGTTATCGCGATGAGACGTATGAGGCAGACTATGTGGATGGCGCATACCGCATCCGGGTTATCACACCTCAGACCATGGTCTGGTCGCTGCCGGATGTCGATCTGCAGGACGTGCGTATCGTTGTCGAAGCACGGTCGGTTGCGGGCAGTCCGGATAACATGTTCGGCACAATCTGCCGCTACGAGAATCCGGATAACTTCATCTTCTTTATCGTTTCAAGCGATGGTTTCGCAGGCATAGGCCGGTATCTCGATGGGGAACGAAGACTGCTCACGGATGAATCGCTGCTCCCGACGGATGCCATCTCCGACGATGAGGCGCAATTGACGCTGACGACGATATGCAGCGGTCGCAGCCTGCGGCTGGAAATCAACAGCCAGTCGGTTGCCGAAGCCGAGATTCCGCAGGCGACGAGCGGGGATGTCGGTTTGCTCGCCGGAACATACGATTCGCCCGATGTCACGATTGAATTCGACAACCTTTCGGTGACACATCCGTAGTCAGATATAGTCCTTGCTGAGGGAGAATTCCTTGAAGGTTTTCCTCGACAGTGTTGGCTGCAGGCTCAACCAGAGCGAGATCGATCGCTTCGCGCTTGAGATTCTGCAAGCTGGTCATGACGTAGTCTCAAGGCCGGATGAAGCCGATCTGGCGATCATCAACACCTGCGCTGTGACTCAATCGGCTGCCAGTGACTCGCGGCAGAAGAGCCGGAACGCTGCGCGAGCGGGAGCAGAGCGCGTGATCCTCACGGGTTGTTGGGCTTCGCTTCAACCCATGGCAGCCGCTTCCTTGCCGCGCGTATCCCATGTGCGCAACAACCTGAGTAAGGACAGCCTGATTGAGGAGCTGCTGGAACTTACTCCAGATCCCAACACCTCGATCCGACCTGTCTGGATCCCCGGGGAAACAGCGCGCACGCGGGCATTCATCAAAGTTCAGGATGGCTGTAACAATCGCTGCACATTTTGCGTGACCACGCTTGCGCGCGGGAGGAGTCGGAGTTACAAGATCGACCAGGTCATCAAGCGGGTGCAGCACGCCCTTGATGCTGGACACCAGGAGATCGTGCTGACTGGAGTTCAACTCGGTGCATGGGGACAGGATCTGCAGCCCTGTTCGCATCTCAAGCATCTTGTCAGATCCATACTCGAGTCGACCAGGGTTCCCCGGCTGAGGCTGTCCTCAATCGAACCGTGGGAGCTTGCGGCTGATTTCTTCGACCTTTGGCAAGACGACCGGCTCTGTCCTCACCTGCATCTGCCGATGCAATCTGGTTCCGCCGCGATTCTTCGCAGGATGAGACGGCGGACCACGCCGGCCGATTTCCATGAGCTGGCGCAGCAAGCTCGCGATGCGATTCCCTCCTTGGCACTCACAACCGACATCATCGTCGGCTTCCCAGGAGAGAGCGAACGGGAGTTCGAGCAGAGCCTCCGCTTCGTGCGTAAGGCCGATTTCGCAGGAGGGCATGTCTTCGGCTATTCACCCCGCCCCGGCACGCCTGCAGCCAGTTACCCCGATCAAATTTCATCGAAGGTCGTCAGGGAACGCAGCGCCAGGATGCGCGCGGCGTTGGCTGTCGGGGAGATGCGCCACCGCCAGGCACATCTTGGAACTGAGGTCCAAGTATTGTGGGAGGGCGCGCCTGAGCGGATTCCTGAAGGCTGGCTGATGAAGGGCTGGAGCATGAATCATTTGCGCGTGCAGGCTGCCTCATCGTCCCGCCGTACGAATCAGATTGATAAAGTCCATCTCGAGAAGATCAGCGGTAAATGTGTCCACGGATCGATTGTTGCACCTACACAACCGGATACCCTGGGTTGATGAGTCAGGCTCACTGGCATAATTGGAGAAGCTGGATGCAGGGGATGAATTCACAACAAAGTGTACGACCCCAAGGTGGCTATGCGAAGAGGGCTGGCGCACCTGCCTGACGAAACCATAGGTATAATGAGTTTATGCCTACTAAACAGGAACTCGAAGCTGACCTGAAGCATGCGATGCGCTCGGGCGACGACCTGCGGAAACGTACGCTGCGCATGCTGCTTTCAAACATCAAACTTGCCGAGGTCGAAGCACGCCGGCCGCTCGATGAGTCTGAAGTGCTGGGAGCCATCCAGAAAGAAGTCAAAACCCGTAACGAGAGCATCGAAGAAGCCCGACAGTATAAACGGGAGGATCTCGCGCAAGCCGCTCAGGATGAGATCGATGTCCTGCAAGCGAGCTGCAGCAGCTCGCACAGGACGTGATCGGTGCGGTCGGAGCCAGTTCGCCGGCCGATATGGGAAAAGTGATGAAAGCGCTCATGCCCAGGATTCAGGGAAGAGCCGACGGCAAGGCGGCCAGTCAAATCGTGCGCAACCTGCTGGGTTCGTAAGCGATCCTGAATGGAAGATACTTCCGCAAGAAATCTCAGTCCTACCGAACGACTGCGGCAAGCCTGGCTGTCTGCCCGTCTTTGGTTCATCCTGCTGCTCGGCATCGTCGGGACGGTTGCCGCGATCTCCATCCCCATCAGCAATCAGAACCAGAGTTATGGCCTGCAGGTGAACGATGTCGCCTCGCAGGACATTCTCGCACCCTATGCGCTTTCCTACGTGAGCGACATCCTGACCGAACGGGCCCGCAACACGGCGGCAGAGAATGTAGCCCAGGTTTATGACACGCCCGATAACCAGGTCACTCGTGAACAGCTAGACCGTTTGCAAGCAGCTTTGAACTTCATCGATTCGGTGCGTGCAGACACTTTCGCGACCCGCAGCCAAAAATTGGATGATCTCTCGCGGCTGACCGATCTTCGGCTGACTCCAGAACAATCAGCCAATCTGCTCGATCTGACCGATTCGAACTGGCAGAATGTCAAATCCGAATCCCTGGCAGTCCTGGAACAGGTCATGCGAAGCGAAATCCGACCCGGCCGATTGGAGGAAGCCCGCAGGACAGTCCCCGCTCTGGTAAGCATTTCGCTTCCTGAAACACAAGCCCGGTTGGTCGAGGTCCTGGCTTCACCCTTTGTCGCCCCGAACTCGCTGCCCAATCAGGATGCCACAGAACAAAATCGTGAAGCCGCACGCGCTGCCGTCGAGCCCGTCACGAAATCTTATTCGCCCGGCGAAACGATTGTAAACCGCGGCGAGATCGTCACCGGCCTGGAGTTGGAGGCGCTGCAGCAGTATGGGCTGCTGAAACCGCCCAACCCGTGGAAGACAATCGCCCTCAACTCGCTGCTGGTCGTCATGCTAGCGGGAGTATTCATACTCTACGGGATCCGGCTGCACCCGGAACAGCTCCAGCGGCCAAATCTGGCGCTGACCGTAAGCCTGCTCTTCATCCTGATCGGGCTCGTGATGCAGCTGATGATCCCGGGCAGGACGGTGCTGCCCTATGTCTTTCCAGCCGCGACCCTGCCGATCCTGCTCAGCGTATTCTTCAGCCCTGGCATGGGCATCATGACCTCGCTGGTTATCGGCGCACTGGCGGGCTATCTCGCTCCACGCGGTTTGGAGCTGGCACTGTACGCTATCTTAAGCGGCGTTCTCGCCTCCCTGATGATCGGACGGGCCGAGCGCCTGGGCGCGTTCATGTGGGCGGGAATCGCGGCCTCGGTTGGCGCAGCGCTGGTGATCATCCTCTTCCGCATCCCCGACCAGGGGACGGATGTCATTGGGAAAGCATCGCTGCTCGGTGCCTCAATCGCCAGCGGACTGCTCTCTACGAGCCTGGGGTTCGGACTGCTGCTGATCCTCGGGAATTTGCTGGGGATCACGACAAATCTGCAGTTGATCGAGCTCTCCCGCCCTGACCATCCACTCCTCCAACAGATCTTGACCAATTCCCCCGGCACCTACCAGCACAGCCTGCAGGTTGCGAATCTCGCCGAGCAGGCTGCCCGGGCGATTGGAGCGAATCCCCTGCTGACAAGAGTCGGCGCGCTGTATCATGACGTAGGGAAATCCGCTCGTCCGCAGTTCTTCATCGAGAACCAGGTCACCGGACAGAACATCCACGAACAGCTCGATCCTCGCACCAGCGCCGATATCATTCTCGCCCATGTGCGCGAAGGACTGGAGCTGGCCCGAAAGTACCGCATCCCGCAGAGTATCCGCGACTTCATCACCGAACATCACGGAACCCTGGATGCTGCCTACCAATATCACGAAGCAGTGAAAGCAGCCGGTGGTGATGATACCAACATCGATAAACGCGATTTCACCTACCCCGGCCCGAGACCACGCTCCCGCGAGACAGCGCTTTTAATGCTCGCAGATGGCGTGGAGGCCGCAGCACGTGGCGAGACGCCTCAGAACGAGGAGGAGATCGATAAACTCGTGCGTTGGGTCATCGAAGACCGCCGTTCGAAAGGCCAGCTAGACCGGACGGAACTCACGCTGAAGGATCTCGATACAATCCGCCGCTCCTTCGTAAATACCCTCAAAAACATCTACCATCCACGCATCCGGTATCCCCAGAACAATGAAAACGGAAGCCCGGTTGGAACTCAGGATCCTGAAGCGACCAAACCCTCAGCCACCGCTAAAAACAAACCGGATGAAGTACAAGATTGAGGTTCACGCTGAGAAATCCTCACGGACATCTCTCGATGAGGACCTCGCGACCGCCGCGCGGGCAGTGCTTGAACTTGAATCTGCAGCTCCCGGATCGCTCTCGATTGTCCTCACCAGCGAAAAAGCCCTGCAAGACGCAAATCGAAAATACGCCGGCGTCGATCAGCCTACGGATGTGCTCTCCTTCAGTGATAGCGAGAGTCTTCCTGGCGAAGAGGGTGTGTACTACGGCGATATCTTGATCTCGGTTCAAGCTGCAGAAAAACAGGCGCTTCATGGAGGCCACTCTACCCTCGATGAGCTCAGGCTACTCACGATTCACGGAACGTTGCATCTGCTCGGGCATGACCATGCACAACCTGAGGAGAAGAAGCGGATGTGGTCGCTCCAGGCGAAAGCCTTGCGTGAGATCGGTGTCGACCCAGAAATCGTGAGGGAGCAGGCATGATCCCAGAACGCAGATCCAGCTCGAGGCTGCATTCTTTTCGGAACGCATTTGCCGGTTGGTGGTACGTCATCCGTACCCAGCGCAACGCGTGGATCCACTCGCTCGCAACAGCAGCTGTGTTTGTCATGGCCGCATGGACCGGTGTGGGTATTCGAGACTGGGCGATCCTGCTACTCGCCATCGGCCTCGTTTGGACAGCGGAGTTCGTCAATTCATCCCTCGAAGCCATTGTCGATCTGGCGAGTCCCGAGATGCACCCGCTTGCGCGGGTTGGAAAGGACGTTGGCGCTGCTGCGGTGCTCATCGCCGCGCTGATCGCGATCATCATCGGGGCACTCATTCTTGGCCCTGCGCTTCTAGAACGCCTCGGCTGGCAGTTCTAGCCCGACAAAACGCAAACCTCCTCCTGAAACCGACTAGCCTTGATTGTGGATTGCAGGACGATTTGTTCTATGACATAATCTTTTGACGTATCAGGCGGATTATGAGCAAAGCAGATTCAAAGAAACTTGCCGAACCGAACTTGCGTGGCAGCCTTTATCAGGCTGCTACGGCTGCGTTCGACATCCATAATCCGATGCAGGCTTTAACCGGCCTGCTTCAGATCACGTGCGAATTGCTCCACACCGAGCGCGCCGCTCTGTTCGAGATCAACGAAGAGCAAGCCTCCTTTGTTCCCCGCTTCGCTCATGGCATTCCCCTCAATGACCTCGGTAACATCTCCGCGACGACCGATCATCCGGTCATGCGCGAGGCGCTCCAGACCCAGCGGGCATCCAGCACAAAGGGCGATACCGGCTCCCTCGGGTTACCGTTAGGGCCAGGAATGGTCGCGTGTGCGCCATGTTCCGCCGGCGGGCAGACGATAGGCCTGCTGTTTGTAGCGAGCGACAGGGGGCTCGAATTCGAAGAGCTGGCGCTCGCAACTCTGGAGGTGCTCGCCTCACGCGCAGCGGAGATCTTCGCCCTCGCCAAGCAGTCAGCCAGCCAGAGCTACCTCTTCCACAAGCTATCCCTGCTCTACCAGGCCAGCCATGCCATCACTGGCACGCGCGACCGGCCGGAGGCGATCCGTCAAACGGCGGCACACCTGCTCAAAGCCACCTCGGCGGACATGTGTGAGGTGCTCGTATTCGAGGACGGCAAGGGCGAAACAACCCGCTTCCGCCAGCAGCTCGGCAAGAGCATGCAGCAGCAGGTGGTTGAGCTGTTCGCCGACAACATGCCTGATTATCCGGTGCACCAGGAGGTTTTGAAGGAACTCAAGCCGAAGATGATCGGGCTCGCCCCGGCGCGCGGTTCGGCAAAGGACATTGCCATGCTGGAAGCGGAGGGCATCTCCATGGCCGTAGTCCTCCCGCTGGCGGTGCGGAATGAAGCGCTCGGGTTAGCACGCCTGATGTACAGCCAGTCCGGACGCAAGATCAATGAGCAGGAGCTTGAATTAGCTCAGGCGATCATCAACATCGGAGCTGTCGGACTGCAGGACGCAATGCATTTTGAAACGGCTGAGGCGCGCGCCAATCAACTCCAGACCCTGGGCGATATCGGGCGCGAGATGACTTCCACCCTCGACCTCGAGGCCGCGCTGCAGAAGGCGATGGAGCACACGCAGAATCTGCTCAAAGCGGAAGCCGTTGTCCTCTTCCTGCTGGATGAGGGCGGCGAGAAGCTTGTCTTGAAAGCCAGCGGAGGTGCCCGGCTTCGAATCCGGGATGTCGCCATCCGGCTTGAGGAAGGTATCGCCGGCTGGGTGACCCGCAACAACAGCCCGCTGATCGTTAACGACGTTCGAACCAACCCGCTCTATCACAGTGCGATCGATGGCCAGACCGGCTTGCTGACAACTTCTGTGCTGTGCGTGCCGCTTGACCGGCGTGGCGAAGTGACCGGCGTCATTGAAGCCATCAACCACCCGCGTGGAGCATTCACAGAAGCCGATCAACAACTGCTGACATCCGTTGCATCGTGGGCCGCGGTTGCACTGGATAATGCCAGCCTGTTCCGCAGCGTGACGGAGGAGCGCTCGCGTCTGGAAGCAACGCTGGTGGAGACAGCTGACGCGGTCGTCCTGACCGATAACCAGGGCCGCATCATCCTCGTCAATCAAGCCGCCGGCCAGGCATTCCGCATCAACCCTGAACTTGCCATCGGCCGCATGGCGACGGAGATCTTCGCCGGGCACCCGCTGGGCGATCTCCTGCTGGATAACGAGGCTACTCTGCCAACAAGCCTCGAGATCACAACCCCAACCGAACGCGTGCTCTATGCGACCATCAGCGAGGTGACTGACGTCGGTCGTGTCGCTGTAATGCAGGATATCACCGCTTTGAAGCAGATCGACCGCATGCGCTCCCAGCTGTTGGGGACGGCAGCGCATGACCTAAAGAACCCGCTTAACGCCATCCGCCTGGGAGCCGATCTGCTGAATGACGCTGCGTTAAATGACCAGCAGCGGAAAGCGCTGAACATGATGCAGCGGGCAACGGATTCGATGACGAACTTGATCACCGGCCTGCTGGAAACGATCAGGGTCGAATCAACCTCTAATCTGGATTACGAACCGTTCCAGGTCAACGACCTGATCCGGCGGGCAATTGAAGACCTGCGCCCGCTTTCCGACGATCGCAGCCAGAAGGTCATCTTCGAACCGCCGGAGGAATCGCTGTTGATCGTCGGTGATCCCAGCCGGCTGAATTCGGTCATGGCGAATTTGCTGAGCAACGCCATCAAGTTCTCAGGTGAAGGGACGGAAATCAGAATACGCGTCCGCTGGGATGATGAAGAGATCGTCATCAGCGTCATCGATCAAGGCCCGGGCATTCCCGAGGACGAAATCCCGCGCGTGTTTGAACATCTCTTCCGCGGCCGGATCACCGTGCAGGATCCGAATAACCCGATCGAAGGCACCGGCCTTGGCCTGGCACTCGCCAAGACAGTTATCGAACAACACGGCGGACGAATCTGGGTTGTCAGCAAGGAAAACGAGGGCAGCACCTTCAGCTTCTCCATACCACGCGAGCGGACACCGAAAACCGGATCACTTCGCGGCGAAAAGGAAGATTAAGCTCAGCCCTTACCCTCACACACGACCGCTAATACAATCTCGGATCCCACCAACCCAATACGCAGTATGGAGTGTGATTCTTGCCTGAAGCATCGTTTATTTTTGGTACCGTTGGCTCGCCAAGCTCAACCCCTAAAAAGCCCGGAGGAACCATCGGAGCGATCGAACACCTCGCTCGTCAGGGATTGATGGCATTCGAAATCGGATGGGTCCGGTCCGTGCGCGTATCGGATAAGACCTGCGCAAAGATACGATCGGCAGCTGAGGCCAGCGGCGTTTCGATCAGCGTGCACGCGCCGTACTACATCAATCTAAACGCTGACGAGGACGAGTGGCCGAAAAGCCGCAAACGGCTGATGGACGCCGCCCATTATGGCAACCTTGCCGGCGCAACCGATATCATCTTCCATCCGGGTTCGTACTTTAATCTTCCACCGGCCGAAGTGCTCGAGACCGCCATCCCCCGCCTGAAGAACTGCCTCGACGAACTGCGCGCCGCAGACAACACCGTCACACTGCGCCCGGAGACGATGGGTAAAGGGGCTATGTTGGGATCGCTCGAAGACACGCTGACAATGGCTGCCGAGTTGGATGGCGTGGAACCCTGCCTTGATTTCGCTCACCTCCATGCGCGTCCCGGCGATGGCAGCATGAACAGCAAAGCTGAATGGGCCGAGATGCTCAAGACGTACAAGAAGGCGCTTGGCGCCGCCGCCTTGAAGAGAATTCACGGGCATCTCTCGGGCATCGAATACAGCGAGAAGGGCGAGCAGAATCACCTCATGCTGGCCGATTCTGATTTCAATCTGACGGCTCTGATGAAGACATTGGTCGAGTTTAAATGCGGCGGCAGGATCCTGTGCGAGAGTCCGGAAATGGATATCGACGCCCAAAACATCAAGCAGGCCTGGGAACAGGCGGGCTGAAATCAACCCCACTTCCGCCCATTGAAACGAACCACAATCCCTGAGGCATAAAATAAGCCCACCCCGCTCCCGGGGTGGGCTTCCTGCTTTTGATACACGATCAGCTATCAGAGTCCGGGATGGATGGAGGCCGCCCAGCCTCCTCCGCATTTGTCCTGGCTGGGGGTTTGCCTGCGCCAACCCAACGGGCTAACAGGTCACCATCGCCAAGCTTTGACCCACCAACCAGCGCGATCAAGCCGGTTTCGAGGTCGGCATAGCCGCTGATCGAGCCATCACGCGAGCGGTATACCGTATTCTCATCGACCAGAAAAGTTATGCTTTCCCCGTTCCGGGTTTCGATCGTCAGCGTATCACCGCCCAGGCTGCGGACGATTCCCCCAGCGCGGATATCGATCGACGGCCGTTCAGGGCGTTCCGCCGGTTGGCCCGCAGCGACGAGCAGCGCGAGGTTGCCATGCTCCTCGGTTTCGATCGCCCCGACCAGAGCTGTCATACCCTTTTTCAAATCGTGGATTGAGGTGACCGTTCCATCAGGGCTGCGGAAACGGGTGCGGTCGCTCACCTGGAAGGTATAGGTTTCGCCCTCATGCGTTACCAGCGAGAAAGTATCCTGACCTGGCACAGAGCCGGTGATCTCGCCTTTAACCCGGAAGATGCGTTCCTTGATATCGTCGTCGATGAATCCCGCCACGACGAGCAGGGCGTCCCATTCTCCATCCTTCTCGTAACCAAGGACCATCGCCTGCATACCTGTTTCTAGATCGCCAATGGATTGAACCGCACCATCACGATCGCGGAACTGGGTTCTGTCCGTCACATGAAACGTCAGGCTGCGGCCATCACGAGTTTGAAGGCTGAAGGTTCCTTCAAAGGCAGACACCCCGCTGATCTGGCCGAATACTCTGCCCGAGGGTGGGAGGTCTTCGGCGCGGACTGCTGTTACCTGGCTGGCCTGGATCGTCCCATCACCGCGCTGCTCGCCAATCACCATGGCCCGCATGCCCGGCTCGAGGTCCTCGAAACCGGATAACTCACCATCCGGGCTGCGAAATTCGGTTGAGCCGGTGACATGGACATGCACATCCCCGCCTCGCACCATTCGCAGGGTAAATGTGTCGCCAGGGAGATCGACCGTGGTGATCACCCCCGCCCGCCGAATCTCGGCTCCCAGCGCGTCATCCTGAGCGTAGGCGATCCCGACGAGAGTGAAGGAGAGCAAACTCACGAGCAAGACTATTCTGAAACTTCGCTTAAACATTTCGAACCTCCTTTCATGATCTGCGAACAAATCATGGGCGAGGCCGAATAATTCAGGATAAGGGGATTGTAAAAACCGTGTAAATCTTGACCTGGCAGATTCAGTCGGACGGGAAGTGGATTTCCTCCTTGCCTGCCAGACGCTCGCGAATTCGCTGGATCACGATCTCCAGGTGCCTCGGATGGTGGACAAAATCCAGATCATCCGTGCGGATCGTCAACACCGGACACAGATCAAATGACCCGATCCACTGCTCGTAGAACTCTTCCAGCAGATCCAGGTAATCCTTTGTGATTCCAGCTTCCATCTCGCGCGCCCGATTTCGAATTCTCGCCATCAGCACGTCGGTAGGAGCGCGCAGCAGGATGAGCAAATCCGGACGCGGCAGGCTAGCGACGACCAACTGATAGATCCGGTGATATGTCATAAAATCCCGTTCCTGGATCGTGCCTAACCTCAGGGCTGCCCGGGCGAAAATCTCGGCATCCTCGTAGATGGAGCGGTCAATAATGGCGGACGAATCGGACCGGGCAAGCGCAAGATGTTGTTCCGCGCGGTGTCCAAGGAAGAACACCTGAAGATGGAATGCCCATTTTGCCATATCGCCGTAGAAGTCGGCCAGGTAGGGGTTGTCCACGACGGATTCGTATGCCGTTTGCCATCCCAGTTCCTCGCCCAGTTTCTCTGTAAGCGACGTTTTACCCACCCCGATATTCCCGGCCACGAGAACGAAGTACTTGGCCATAGCGAATCAGCCTCCTGATTTAAGGATTGATGAACAGCCGGAATCCCGTTTGCTGACGCTCGCTACATTCCACCTTCCCAGGCAGTCTGGAGTGCCGGCATAAGTGCCTTGGCGACCCCCTCGCGCTCGATAATCCCGCAGTCCTGGATCCGCTCGATCAGATCCATCCACTGCTCGCGCAGCGGGTCATCGCGAAAGACCGTCCCGAGCAGATCCACAGCGCCGTGGATATCTTCGCCGTCATCGGCCAACGCCATCGCCTGCCAGAAAGCCAGTTCTTCCAGCTCGGGGGCAAGCTCCCTGGCTTCACGCCAGATTTCAAGCGCGGCATCGGTCTCTCCACTCTTCAGCAACTCAAACCCCTCTCCACTCCGGAGCTGCGCCCGACGCAGTCGTACCAGGCGGCCAAGTTCAGCCACAGGGTCGTCGTGCTCATCGACCCGCAGGTCGTAACGGGGAATCAATCGATCGGTTTCCTCGGCAATCTCGGCGCCACCCACAACCTTCAACGCCGCCGATTGCATCCCCCGAATGTCACCACCCTCCCGCTGAGCTGCTCCCAGTGCAGTCAGCATGCGCGCAGCCAGGTCACCCTGTGCCTCTTCGTAAGCATCCGCCATCGCCTCGATCACGGTTCTCTTGCACATCATGTTGGCCTGGACGCTGTAGCCTTCCCCCGTCCTGTGTCCGGCGTAGGCGATGCAGTTTTCCCCGGTCCATGCGGATGCATGGCCGTCCCGATCGACCACAGCCAGCTGGCGTTTGTCCCGCCCTTCATCGGTCGCGATCAATCCGGCCACAACCTGCTCTGCCGGGATGCCGGCCTTCAGCATCGCCAGGCCCATCGGACCAAATCGAACATTGGTCAAGGACTGTGTGGCCAGCGCTCCTTGTCCGACCGCTAACCAGGGGACGACGGCGCCGACGCACATCTGGTGCGTCTGAACCGCAACGCCCAGTTCGCCGGTCTTCGCATCGCGCGCCACGATGCTGTAGGTTTGGAAGAGATTTTCGGGGTAGCTCACGGAGATCGCCTCCTGCGGCAAATTCAAATCCCTTGTTGCTTTGATCAACCTTCACATGCCCTGCTTCCACATCGTTCCTTCTGCAGCTCCAGCGTGCCTCCAAAGCAGGTACAAACAAGGCAGTATCGGCGAGAAGACGGCCGCAAGCAAGCCGTAGGCGAGCGGGTGCAGTCTCCAGGCGCCGCCCGGAATCGTCCCAAAAGCGAAGATCCCCGCTGAGTAGAGCGCGCCCGAAAGCGAGAAGATCCCCCACCGAAACCAGGTACCTCGGCGGCGAAAGTACTGGAAACAGAAGCGGATTCCGGCGATCGCGAAGATAAAATCCAGTGCTCCATTCCCAATCAGCCAGGGGGTGACATCCACCGACCACCCTCCCCCTGGCGGCAGCGCCGGAAAACCGATCTTGCCCGTGTGGGTGAAATGCAGCCCGGCCCAGAGGATCACTACAAGGTGCGCCGCTTCAAGGATGCCGAAGTATCCGATAAGGATCGAGAGCCACCGCCTGGATCGCCGTCCGGCGAGCCCGGGTTGAGCCTCATTCACCGATCATCTTGACCAGCACGCGCTTGCGCCGGCCCCCATCGAATTCCCCATAGAAGATCTGCTCCCACGGTCCGAAATCGAGCCTGCCCCCGGTAATGGCCACGACCACCTCACGACCCATCACCTGACGCTTGAGATGCGCATCGGCGTTGTCCTCACCAGTGCGGTTGTGTTGATACTGAGAGACCGGTTCATGCGGAGCAAGCTCCTCAAGCCAACGCTCGTAATCCGCATGCAAGCCGCGCTCATCGTCATTGATAAACACGGAAGCCGTGATATGCATCGCGTTGACCAGGACGAGTCCCTCTCGAATGCCGCTTTCGGTCAGGCAGTCTTCGACACGGTCAGTGATATTGATGAACGCCCGTCGACCGGGGACTTCAAACCAGAGTTCTTTCCGATAACTTTTCATCCGTTCCCTTCTCTCTTTCCTATCTTCTTGCTTCGCGAATCATGGCCTATCATTGGCATAATCTGTGGCCTCCAGCCAGCTCTGCCTGTCAATCCGCATAACGCTCAGGTCTGAGGCGAGATACATCGCCCCACTTTCCCGGTCGAAGGACACGTTCAACAGCACACCACCCGCGATGACAGCAGACGGCTGCTCTTTCAAGCTCCCCTCGACAGGATAGAAGCGCACATCATGGTCGAACGTGAGGCACGCGAGGGCTGACCCATCGGGGATGAACGACATATCCCCGACCCATTCATGATGCAAGATGGTTAACAGCAGATTGGCCGTGGGTTGGCCAGCTGCCGGGAGAGAGAGCTTCCAGAGATTTAATTTACGATCATCCCCGGCCGTGGCAAGGTACATATCCTGCGGTGAAAAAACCACCCGCAGCACCCTGCCTGTGTGACCGCCCAACCGCATGAAGATCTGCCGGGATTGCATGCTTATTAACCATACAGTGCCATCGCCGGTGCCCACAGCGAGCACGCTGGAGTCATGCGAAAAATCTACAGTTCTGAGCGGACCTTGTTCGAAACGCTGGAGGAATTCCAATCTCCCCTGGTCCTCATGTGCGGATCGCAGCCATAGTTCATCATGTCCTGCGAGCGCCAGCCAGTTTCCCGAAGGATCCAAGGTCATCGCCTGAAAACGCTCAGGAGTTTCAAATGTCCGGAACAGTAGTTCGCCAGTGGCCACATTAATCAGGGCCAGGCTGCCATCGCGCGCTGCTGCGTACAAACTGTCTCCGGCAGGTTTGAACTGAATTTGAAACACCGGCAGATCCTGATACGCCAGATCCCGATCCAGCGTCCCGGAGGCTGCATCCCATATGAGGATATGGCCGTTGCTCAATCCGGTGGCGATGACCTTCCCATCCGGCGAAAGCTCCATGGCGCTGATCGTGCTGTCCGAGAGGCTGTAGGTCCTCGATGGATAAACGACACCGGACTGGCCGGCGACGACATTCCCCGCTGCGGCTGTATCGCGAGTGAATTCACTGCCCCAAAGAGGATCGAAAGTGTAGTTACGGCCGACATCGTGGATCCAGAGATTCGTGCAGTAGCTGACGGGGAAGCATCCATAACGCTGCTCGAGAAAAGCAATCCGTTTCCCGTCAGCGGAAATCGAGAGATCTGTGAAGTAGGCCTCCTGCAGCGGCTCCTGCACCAGCACGCGAGTGGTGCCAAGCTCTCGATCATGGAGATAGATGTTTCCGCATGAACGACGGAAGAATTCTCCGCAGTCCAGGCTCGACCCCGGGACGAGGTTCGTCGCCAGGGATACAAAGGCGACATAACGCCCGTCAGCCGAAACAGCAAATTCTCCATTCTGGGAGGGCATGCTGGTGGCGAAGCGGGAGCCGCTGTTACCATCGGCTGCCACACCGCCTGCCGCACTGATGAGATCCAGTGCGCCCGTCTCGATATTCCAGACGAAAACGTCTGCATATGAATTCGTATCGATGGGAACCAAGCTGGGGGTTGGAGAGCTAAAAGCGATCTTGTTAACAACCCGTGCGAAGTGTGCTTCCAGGACGCGGGTTTCGCCTGCAGATGGATCTTCACTACGCGGAAAAGGAATGAACTGCTCCGTTTCGCGATCAAAAACTGTATAACCTGGCCGGCGAAATGGATCATCATCAGCCGGGATTGCTTCGCCTCTCGTTCTAATCAGCACGTACCTGCCATCCTTCGAAACCTCCATAAATGGCAGCAAGGCCATCGGGTCAGAAGTGACGCAGAATGGGAGGGCAATCAACTCATCCGTCGCCCGATCGAACAGGAAAGACTGCAAATCCCGGATGCCATCCCCGGGTGGGCACTCAGCGCCAACCCGCTCGGAAAGCTGCGCCGAGGATGAGAAGAAGGACAGGTAGCGGCCGTCGCTCGTCAGGTATGGGTATGCCGTGCCCGGTTCGGCCTGGCGGTCTTCTTCACCGGCAAACAACCACTCGCTTGATCCTGCACCCTCGTCGTAGAGCAGGAGCGCCTTGCAGGGGCCCTCACAGCTGTCATAATCGACGAAGCCGAAGATCGAGCTCAGGTTCGCCGTGAGAACTGTCAGACGGCCATCTGCGCTGCTGGTTGAATCCATCTGATAGCTGCCCACCCGCGCCGGAGATTGGATCCATTCAAGCTGGTCATGGACGATGTCGTAGCGAAAGAAATCGGGCATTCCATTTCGATCACCGGTTTGCTGCAAGTCCCCGGTGTAAAAGAATGAGAGTGTACGGCCATCATCGGATAGCTTCGGAGCGACATGATAGGCAGGAACCCTCCACCATCCGTCGTTTTCCACCTGACTCTGGTCCAGGAAAACAGCTCCGCTTGCCGGAATTGGTGTCGGGCCGTGCACAGGGGTAGGAGGGAAGATCGGCACGGCAGGCGCATGATCTCTCTGCGTTTCCCTCAGAGCGAAGACCAGCGCGAGCGTGATGCCAAGAATTGCCGTTATTTCAGTCCAAGGAACCCGAAGTGCCATCCACCTGAACTTGCCCCGGTCTGAATGCCCGAGGCGCGTGAGATAAGCGTCGAAGTCACCTGGTGAGATATCGGGCTCGGGCCAGGCGGCTCGCAGGCTCCGGTCGAGCTCAACACACGCATTCTCCCATGCAGACAACGCATGGTTGCATGCCCCGCATGAACCCGATGGACCGGCATGGAGTCCCGATAGACTGGCTTGTTCGGCCTTCAACTTCAATTGGAAGAGTTGTGCGGCATGCTGCGTTTCGTGTTCAGCATCGGAGTCCTGGCCACTATACATGGCGAGTCTTTTCCGGATCCTCTCGAGCCGGCGCAGCATCGCTTTCTCGTCCACGCCAAAGATGTTGGCTAGCTCTTGCAGGTTTAAGCCCAGGAGATGGCGCAGGAGGAGCAGTTCATGCTCATTGTGCGACAGAAGGCGATTTTGGAGCTCACTGATCGTCCGCTGTGATCGCGTTCCATGCACGCTGCCAGCAAGCGGTTGTGCTGGCGGCTGGCCGCGGACTATTCGAATGGCTCTGCGAAGCCTGCCATTCCAGGATGGTTTGTGAAATGCTCTGCGTGCAAAGCCCAGGATCCAGGTTTTGAGATGTTCTTGACTCTCAAGCGTACTTAAATGGCGTAAGGCTTCCGAGAACGTATCGAGTGTGCGCGTCTCCAGCTCCGGAGAGCTGTTCTCCCTGCCGGAAAGATCGAGCAGCGCCTTTCCATAGCGAAGCACCGACTTGAGGCAGTGCTCCAGCAAGATGCGTAGGGTCTCCGGCTGGGATGGATCAGAGCCCATGAGCCGGAAAATGAGCTCGTGATCTCGTCCACGCCCCACACGTTCACGATCGCCAGGGGTTGGTTGTGGGATTGTCATCCGTGGGTACGCCTAAGCGGAAGCTGGTTCATCTCCAAGCGCAGCCTATAAAACGCGGCTGCTGCTCCATTATCCCCCGTAAAACAAATTCCCCTCCAGGTCACGCAACCAGAGCGTCATTTCATCCGGCCTGCCTTCCACCTTGGTCTGCAGGCCGGCGTCGGTAACCGTACTTAGCAAGACGCTGTGATCGCCTTCGCCGATGACCGAATCCACCGTACAGATCATGTATGCCGGGGCAGAGGTCAGAATGGGCACATCGTCTTCGAGCCGGTAGGTTACCCCGCCCAGCTTACCGTCTTGTTCCTCGACATGTTTGAAAAATGTGAAAGCCAGATCCGACTGCGACTTGCCGAGCACATTCAATCCGAACTTACCGGAATTTTCAGTTACCTTATAGGTCGATGAATCTTTCTTGACACAGACAACGACCTGGGGCGGTTTGAAGGAGGCCTGTGTCACCCAGTTCATCGACGCGGCTGCATACTGCCCTTCAGAATCCTTCGCGGTCAGCACGAACAATCCATACGGGATCATCCGCAAAACTACTTTGCGTGTCTCTTCGTCCATGATGTCCTCCATACCGACTACTTCGTGTCATACGGATCAAAGCAGGGGACGTCCCCGCTGCCTGTATGATAGTACAAGAAAGGGATCCGATATCGGTTCACTCCGCCGAATCGGATCCTCGACATTGCAGTCGTTTTCAGATCGTGGCTAGGAGATCAGCACTCGCTGAAACCGCAGCTGTAGCATTTGCTGCAGCCTTCCTCCTTGACCACGCTGGCCGCGCCGCATTCAGGGCAAAGGTCTCCAATGCGCAGGCTGATCTGATCCTGCACTTCAAGCTCGCGCGGCAGCTCGACCGGGATGACCTCCGGTGTCTCTTCCAGATAGGCAGCCAGTGCCCGCGCCAAGCCATCAGGCAGCGAAAGCACCCGGTTTGGACCGAAGCCGGTTGGCCTTCCGCCACCTATCCCGGCCAGCTGGCGTACTACCTCACCCATCCGGTCGCGCGGCGGCACTGGTGAAGCGATGCGAAGCAGGTAGGAAATCAGACGCCCGATTGCTTCGGAGACGGCAGCCGTCTCCGAGCCGGCCTTGGCCGAGGTAATGAAGACCTCGAAGGGCTGGTTCGAGCCGCTACCGTTTTCATTCACGGTGACAAATGCTTTGCCAAGCGGAGTGGTAATCTGATACGTGCAGCCGTTCAAGCGCTGTGGCCGGGGTTTCTTGCCTTCCAACCAGAGGTGGATCTGGCGCGGCGCGTCGGCAGTCCCTTCGTTCGCTTCGGCGGTTTCATGTGTCTCCAACACGACTTTCTGGCGTGAACCGGTGACATAAACCGTCAGGCCTTTGCATCCAGATTCCCACGCCTGCATGTATGCGTTGGCGACATCTTTTTCCGACGCCTCGGACGGGAAATTACACGTCTTGCTCAGGCTGTTGTCTACGAACGCCTGCAGGGCGGCCTGCATCTGCACATGCTCTTCCGCACTGATATCCTGCGACACGACGAAGACTTCGCGGATTTGCTCCGGCACAGCCTCGATTCCCTGGCAGGTGCCATGCTTCATGACCGCCTCGATGATCATCTCCCGGGTAAGTTCATCGATCCCGGCCTCGACCAACGCGGCGTCGAACATCGGGCTGGTATAGGTCAGGCGCAGATCCTCGCCCGAATCATCAACATGCCGGTAATAGGCCAGAGCAAAGACCGGTTCACAGCCGTACGCTTCGCATCCGGCTACCGTCGCAATCGTGCCGGTTGGAGCGATAGTCGTCTGCGCCGCGTTGCGGATGCCGTGTTCGCGAATCCCGGCTTCGATGTTGGACCAGCTGACTGGCGGCCGCTTGTAGTCGCGCGAATAGGGTGTGATGGGTTCCGGAGGCTCCCAACGCAGATCGTCCGGGTCATAGATGCTTCCGCTGATCGCGCTGAAAGGACCGCGCTCCTTGGCCAGATCGATGCTGGTGAGCATGCAGTGGTAGCGGATGTACTCCATCACCTGCGCGGCGAACTCCTGCGCCTCTTCTGAACCATAGCGAATCCCTGCGTGGTACATCAGATCACCCAGCCCCATGATCCCCAGGCCGATACGGCGGGCTCGGTATGCAGCTTCCTTGAGCTGTGGCACTGCGGGCACGTAGGCATTAGCGCTGACCACGTTATCGAGGAATCGTGTTGCCAGCTCCACACTCTCACGCAGCGTCTCCCAATCCACACTGTGGTCAGGAGCAAGATGCTGCGCCAGATTGATCGATCCAAGACAGCAATTCTCATAGGGTCCAAGCCACTGCTCGCCGCAGGGGTTTGTCGCTTCCAGTTCATACAGATGGGGGACGGGGTTGCTGCGGTTTGCCGCATCCAGGAACAAGACGCCCGGTTCACCATTGTGGTGCGCCTGGCGCACGATTTGATCGAACAGCGACCTGGCTCGTACGCGCTTGAAGACCTTGTATGGAACTTCTGACTCCATCTCGGCATGAGACCGGTCTTTCAAACGGCGGTATTCGGGCGTGTTCACATCCGGAAAACGCAGCTCCCACCATTCATCGTCCTGGACCGCGCGCATAAATTCATCCGTGATGCCTACGGAAATATTGAAGTTCGTAATCGCGTTCTCATTTGTCTTGCAGGTGATGAACTGTTCAACATCGGGATGGTCAACGCGCAGCACGGCCATGTTGGCGCCCCGCCTGGTTCCACCCTGCGCGATCTCGCCGAAGGCTTGATCGTACACACGCAGAAAGCCGACCGGGCCGGTGGCGGCACCGGCTGAGGAGGAGACCAGGTCTCCGTTCGGCCGCAGGCGTGAAAACGAGAATCCGTTGCCTCCACCGGTTTGCTGGATCAACGCTGCGTCGCGCAATGTCTGGAAGATGCCGGCCGTCTCCCGGCCCATATCATCGCTGATGGGAAGCACAAAGCAGGCCGCGAGCTGCCCGAGGGGTGTTCCCGCACCGGTGAAAGTCGGAGAGTTGGGGAAGAAGCGCTTGCTGGTGAGCAGCTTATAGAAAGAAAGGGCGACAGGCTTGACATCAACCGCCCACTCCTGATCAGGCAGAGCGACATGGTAGGCCACACGCCAGAACATCTCCTCAATGCTCTCGATCGGTTCGCCATCGCTTCCCCGGCGCAGGTAACGCTTCTGCAGCACGGTTTTAGCGTTTTCCGTCAGCTCAACCGATGGCAGATCATCGGGCAGCGGAGGCGTGTCGGCCATCGTATGCGCAGCCTCAACTTCAAGATCCTGCCTGCCTGTCTCAAGCATCCCTCTCCCTCCATCCCTACCAATGAAAACGAACGGGCGACAACAATATTCCCGGCCAGTGTGGCCGGGGTCCGGCTTAACTTTCCAGTAACTGATCGATCTCGTCGCGGACGGCCTGGAGATCTTCCAGGCCAAGGTAGACAATGGCGTAGCGAATGTACGCCACGTGATCAAGTTCTTTCAAGCCGGCAATGGCCATATCACCGACGATGCGTGATGAGATCTCTTCCTTGCCCATGCTCTGCAATCTGGCTTCGATCTCGCCGGCGAGGCGCTCGACGTCTGCCGCAGGCACTGGCCGTTTGGCGCAGGCGATGCGAATGCCCTGAAGCAGCTTCTCGCGTTCAAACTCCTCGCGAGTCCCATCCTGTTTGACGATCAAAGGCGCAGTAAGGATTGCCCGCTCATATGTGCTGAAACGCTGGTCGCAGCCCATACACTCCCGCCGCCTGCGAACGCCGCCGCGAGTGTCATGGGACGTGTCGATGACTCGAGTTTCTTCACCCTCGCAGTATGGGCAACGCATCCCGACCTCTCGATTAGATCACCTGTTCCACGCCAGATCTGGGCCTGGTGCGGCTCCAGGCCGAACCTCTTGGACAAGGGGGCTCATTCTAGCATAGGGATAAACACGCAAACAAGGCTAAAGGGGCGATATTTTCCTTAAAGATTCTGGTACTTTGGTACCCTTCCCAGGCGCGCAGCAGACCGGCGCCGAGAGGAGGATCGGCGTCGGTCTGCATGCGATGGCCCACAGCAGGACCGGGCGGCAAACGGCCCGCTGCAGGCGCTATGGGGTGGAGGTCAACTGGCCAAGCTGATGCCCCACCCGCCTTATCGGCGTCTTAAGAAAGCCGGGATGTCGAGATCGTTGACGTCGAAGACCTGCGGTTGAAAGTCTTCCATCGCGGCCGGTCCGGCCACTCCATCCTTCGCACGCGCTTCGGTTCTGCTGCGGGCGCGGCGCATAGACTGCCTCACGCTGCCCGTGCGTTCGAAGCCCGTGGCGATCACCGTCACGTGCAGCTCATCGCCGAGCGTCGGGTCGATCACGGCACCGAAGATCAGGTTCACGTCTGGATGCGCGGTCTCTTTGATGATCGCTGCGGCTTGATTGACCTCAAACAGGCTGAGATCATGCCCGCCTGTCACATTGAAGAGGATGCCGCGTGCGCCGTCGATTGTGATGTCAAGCAGCTGGCTCGAGATCGCCTGCTCGGCTGCGACACGTGCCCGGTCCTCACCTGATGCTCGCCCCACCGCCATCAGCGCTGCTCCACCCTCAGACATGATCGTGCGCACATCGGCAAAGTCGAGGTTGATCAGGCCGGGAACAGTGATCAGCTCGCTGATGCCCTGAATGCCCTGACGGAGCACATCGTCGGCCAGCTTGAACGCGTCATGCAGGCTCGCCCGCTTGTCCGCGATCTGCAGCAGGCGGTCATTCGGGATGACGATCAGCGTATCAGCCTGCTCCTTGAGCTGGGTGATACCGGACTCGGCGGACTGCGCACGCTTTGCGCCCTCGAAAGTAAACGGGCGCGTGACAACGCCAATCGTCAGCGCACCGATCTCCTTCGCGATCTGTGCCACGATCGGCGCCGCACCGGTGCCTGTGCCACCACCGATACCCGCAGCGATGAAGACCATATCGCTGCCTTTCAGCACTTCATAGAGCTCTTCAGCTGATTCTTCAGCTGCCTTCTGCCCTACCTCCGGGTTGCCCCCCGCGCCGAGGCCACGCGTCAGCTTATCGCCGATGCGGACCCTGGTCGGTGCATTGGAGAGGAGCAGCGCCTGGGCGTCGGTGTTAACAGCGACGAACTCAATGCCTGCCAGGCCTTCTTCGATCATGCGGTTGACGGCATTGCTGCCACCACCGCCGACCCCTACTACTTTGATCCTTGCGAATGACTCCATCTGTGGTCCTGGGTTCATCTTCTTCCTCCTCTGTCCCTTTCTGTACGTGCACGACACGTTTGGGATTGTGGCGTGCCTTTTATCCAGGCAGCAGCCGCTTGAAAAATTCAGCGGCTCTCTCCAGGCTCAACCTGGGCAGCGTGAGCCCCCGGTAGCTGTATCCTTCCAGTTCATCCGCCTCTTCAAACCGCTGCGCCCAATAGAGCAGGCCCAGGCTTGCGGCATACGCCGGCGAGCGCAGGCTGTCTGTCAGGCCCAGCAGGTTCTCCGGTTGGGCAGTGCGGACCGGCAGCTGCAGCACCCCGCTGGCTACCTCACGGATGCCCGGCAGCAGGCTTGTGCCTCCGGTGAGAACGACTCCCGCCGGCAGCAATCCGTCGTATCCGCTGCGTTTGACTTCCTGCCGGACCAAACCGAACAGCTCTTCTACACGTGGTTCAATAACCCTGGCAACGTCGACGTGCTTGATCTGCAGCGGCTGCTCTTCACCGAATGGACGGACCGCAAAGGTCTGATTCCCATCCAGCGCATCCGGCCGAGCGTGACCATGTCGCTGTTTCAAGGCTTCAGCCGTCTCCTGCGGTAGATGCAGAACCTGTGCCAGGTCGCTGGTGAGGTGCTCGCCACCGACCGGGATGACGGCCGTGTGCCAGACAGCACCCTCGATGTAAATGGCGATGTCGGTCGTACCGCCACCGATATCGCACAGCATGACGCCCATTTCCTGTTCGGTTTCAGTCAGCACGACGCCGGCCGAGGCCAACGAACCGAGCACCCAGCCGTCGACCTCGACCCCTGCCGCTTCGATGCATTTCTCCATGTTGCGCAGCGCGGTTGTGCTGGCTGTGACGATATGCGCCTCAACTTCCAGCCGGTAGCCGTGCATCCCGATGGCGGATTTGATCCCATCCTGGCCGTCGAGCACAAAGCTG
>JARRJK010000033.1:26500-43001 GCA_037379555.1 Anaerolineales bacterium
ACTGTTCTGCGAAGCGATGTGAGCCCCGGAAAGGCTCACCAACGCCGAAGTGATCTCGAATCCGGAAGTCCGTTCAGCCTTGTCTTTCGCTGTCCGGATCGACCGCGCCAGGGCTTCGAGGTTCACCACACCGCCCTTGCGCATACCGCGCGCGGGGGCCTGGCCAACCCCGATCACCCGCACTTTTCCATCGGGGGTCGTGTGGCCGACCAGCGCGCAGATCTTGTTTGTCCCGATATCGAGACCAACGAAGATCGCTTCCTCGGAGCCTAGGATCGTTGTCACAGACTGCCTCACTGCTGCGAATAGAACGGCGCAGCTGGGTTTTCCACGCTGACAATGGAGGCCGAAATCCCGCGCGCCTCCAAATCCTGGGCCAGCGCAGAATAGACTTTTACCTTTAAAGCGATATCTCCGTCCGTCCCGAAATAGGCCTTCCAGCCACGCGAATCCGGAAAGCTCAACCCGCGCTGCGGGTCGAAAGTCCAACTGGCGACATCCGGCATCAAGGATTGCAGTTCAGTAGCAGCCTGCACCACATCCGGGTCGACGACCGGGTCGTGCGCTGCCCCATTGAAATCCAGCGTCGGCTCGTCGCTCTGGATGCGGACAAGATTACTTGCCACACCATGCTGGATATAGGCCACGCCATCGGCTGAAAGCCACCAAATACGACCCGCGTCATCCCACTCAGCGGCGGGTTTTCGTTCCTTGATCGTGACCCTGACCTGCCGAGGCCAGCTCATGCTTACCTGTGCTGATTCCACTTCTGCTGCCTCCTCGAGCCTGGCTGCGACGACCTGGGGATCAACCAGGAAAGCTGACATCCCCTCGACCTCTGCCAGCGACCGCACCTGTGCAGCCGTGAGCAGCCCGGCTCCCTCGATCTCAAGCGGTCCCACCCGGTACCCGGGTGAGCTCATGAAGCGAGCCAACCCCAGGACGGCGAGAACCAGTACGATACCTGCGAAAAGGCGTTGCCCAACATATCCAGCCGGCAAAGCCGTGAGCTGGATTTGCGTGTTGTATTCCTGTGAGAGCGAAAGATCGTAACGACGCCGGGCGCGCTTCGACCGCTTCTTCGGACGCTGTCTCTCCAGTTTGCCTGGACGCTCGATGCGCTGTTCCTTGCGGGCCCTGCGGGCACGCACCTGATCCGCCCGGCTCTGCGGGATGCCAAGCGTCCGCTCTCCAACGCTCATCCAGCACCCCCGAAACTGCGTACGAGCACCTGCTTCTGGGCGAATCGCTCGCGCGCCAACCCAATCAGGCGGTCCAGTAGTTCAGAATAAGCCAGACCGCTTGCTTGCCAGAGTTTGGGGTACATGCTGATCTTCGTGAAACCCGGGATCGTATTGATTTCGTTCATATAGAGCTTGTCGCCATGGCGATCGAGCAGAAAGTCAACCCGTGCCATGCCCGCCCCATCGATCGCCTTATAGGCTCGAACCGCCAGCATGCGCACCTCTTCCATCAGCTCATCACCGATCGGCGCCGGGATGATCAGTTCCGATGAATCATCGAGATACTTCGCCTTATAGGAGTAGAATGCGTCACCGGGTACGATCTCGCCGGCGATTGACGCCTGCGGCTCCTCGTTGCCGAGCACGCTGACCTCGATCTCGCGCGCATCGATCCCCTGCTCTATAACGATCCGACGGTCGTACTGCGAAGCCTCTCTCATCCCTTCCAACAAATCCGAACGGTTGTCGCAGCGGCTGATCCCCACGGAAGAACCCAGGTTGGCTGGTTTGGTGAAGAGTGGGTACTCGCCGAGCATCTCTGCCCTTTCAAGCGAAAGTTCGAGATTGGCGTCCAGATCGATGGCATTCAGCGTGATCCAATCAACGACAGGGATATCATGGGCTCGCATCAAATGCTTGAATAAGCCCTTATCCATCGCCACGGAAGATGCCAGCACGCCTGCACCTACATATGCCACGTCAACCAGCTCCAGCAGGCCTTGCAGCGTGCCGTCCTCGCCGAAAGTGCCGTGCAGGACCGGAAAAACGACTTCCACGTCAGCCAGCAGATCGATCCTTCCATCCGGCTCTCGCCGGAAGAGGCCAGGGCTGCCCGGCTCCGGGAGCATGAACACCGGCAGCAGGTCTTCGATTCGGTCCGCTTCAAAAGCTGCCAGCACGTCGCCGCCCCCATACCAGGCGCCATCTCGCGCGATGCCTATCTCGAAGATCTCATAGCGCTGCGGATCCAGGGCGCCGATCACCGAGCGCGCGGACATGAGCGAGACCTCATGCTCCCCGCTGCGCCCACCGAAAATCACGCCCAGGCGGATACGCTCTGTCACGATTGGCTCCGATCTTCGTCCGCCGCTCCCGCACTGCCCCAATCACCGATAAGTTCAATTTCGAGTTCCAGCTCAACACCAGAAGCTTCTTTAACCCGCTTTCGGGCGGTCTCGATCAGGGTAGCCACATCCTGTGCCGTGGCGCGCCCATCGTTCACGAAGAAGTTGGCGTGTACCTCGCTGATCCACGCATTGCCTATGCGCAAACCTTTCAATCCCGCGTCCTCCAGCAACCGTCCAGCGTAATCTCCGCTTGGATTCTTGAACATCGAACCCATGCTGGCGCCAGCTGGTTGCGACCGTGCGCGCTGGGAGGAATACTCCCTCACCTGCGCTTTGCACAGCTCAGGTGTCGAACGCGTTAAGCCAAGCGTTCCCGCCAGGACCACAGGTCCCGGATCCCGCTTCAAGCGGCTGCTCCGGTACGAATACTCCAAGCGTTCGACAGGCCATGATTCCCGTCTACCGTCTTGTTGCAAGATTTCGGCCATAATCAACGAGCCTGCCATGTCTCCACCATGAGCGCCGGCATTGCCCACGATCGCTCCACCAAGCGTACCGGGCACGCCTGCTGCCCATTCCATGCCCGACCAGCCGCGTTCGGCTGACTGGCGGGCGATGCCCCCGAGCGAGACGCCCGACTCGGCCCATACAAATGGCCCCGATTCACGCTCCTCGAAACGCTTCGACCTGGCCCTGTTCAGGATCACGACTTCACGCACTCCAGCATCCGCCACGAGAACGTTCGAACCGCCCCCGAGAATTCTGAAAGCAAGCTCGCGATCCCACAGCGCCCGGATGGCATCGGCCAGTTCCCCGGCCGAACGGACCTCGAGCAGCACGTCGGCTGACCCGCCGATGCGGGCCGAGGTGTACGGCGCCAGCGGAACGTCGCTGCGGACGGCATCGCCGAATTTCCCCCGCAGCCATACCAATTCTTCGCTCCCCGGCAGGCCGGCACTCACAGATCACGTACCCTCTCAATCAGCTTGTTCAGCAGGCTCGCTTCCGGATTTCCCACAATTAATGAATCCTTGACATGGAAGCCCGGGTCTGCAGCGCGTTTCGCGGCAAGGCGCAGCCGCAGCTCCATCTTCCGATCCGCTTCGAAGACGCCCTTCTTCTTAGCCATGATCTCCCTCTCCCTCATTTCGACTCAGGATTTCCAGCAGGCGGTCACCGACCAGGTTTCCGTCGCCTGCACTAAGCGTGATCACCACATCACCCGGGCGGACTGCCCGTGCGAGCTCACTCGCCAGCCTAACGAAATCGGGAACGAACTCCACCTCCGGATGGGAGATCAACTCTGCAATTTGCTCCCCGCCGAAGTCTGGATCAACCGGTTCGCGAGCAGCGAAGACCTCGGTCACGAAGAGATGATCTGCATCTTCGAACGCCCGGGCGAACTCCGCTTCCAACGCCCGCAGTCGCGAATAAGTGTGCGGCTGGAATACAGCCCAGATTTCCCCTTCTGGAAAACGCTGCTTTGCGGCGGCAAGCGTGGCCCGAATTTCGGTCGGGTGGTGAGCATAATCGTCAATGACCGTCACGCCGCCGGCCTGGCCTTTGATCTCAAACCGCCGCCCCGCCCCATGGAATTCCGTCAGGGCTTCGCGTGCGACACGGAAATCGATCCCCAGGTGTTCGCTGACAGCCAGGCTGGCCAGCGCGTTGCGCACGTTGTGCTCCCCTGGCAAGCGCGTGCGGACCAGGCCTAGTGTTTCCTGCTCGCGAAACACAAGAAAGTCGGAGCCGCCAGCGGGATTGGGTCGGACATCCTCCGCTCGCAGATCGGAGGCGGGGTCCAGGCCATAGGTTCGCCGTCCGGCATGGGCCGGCTTGAGCGCCATCGCCCCTGGATCATCCCTGCAAACGATAAGCATCGATCCGACTTGATCCGCGAATTGGGCGAAAGCCCGTTCGAAATCCTCATACGTGGGATAACAGTCCGGATGGTCCAGTTCGACGTTGGTGACGACCGCGACATCGGGATGCAACCCGAGGAAGGTGCGATCGTACTCGTCGGCTTCGATCACGAACTCCGAACCACCTCCCGCCCGAGCATTGCCACCCAGGTCGGGGAGCATGCCGCCGACGATGAATGTAGGCCTGCGGCCGTCCTGTTCCAGTATCCAGGCGATCATCCCGGTCGTTGTCGTCTTTCCATGCGTTCCAGCGACGGCAACCGTCCGGAAGCCCTGCGTCAGCTCCCCCAGGAAATCGGCTCGCCGGCTCACAGGGATGCCCTGTTCTCGCGCCGCTTGCAGCTCCACGTTGTCATCGGGGACAGCCGATGAGGCCACGACAAGATCGGCGCCAGAAACATTTCGAGCCTGATGGCCGTAGGTGATCTGGACGCCCATTTTCTCAAGTGCATCGGTGTACGGCGAATGGGCGCGGTCCGAACCTGTGATCTGCTCTCCACGCCCGAGCAGCACACGTGCGATCGCTGACATACCTGCGCCACCAATGCCCACCAGATGCACCCTCCGGCTCATACAAACACCACGATGATGAAGACGAACACCACTCCCACTGCGAAATAGAGTTGTGGGATCGGCAGGATCTGCGGTGGAAGCAGCTGGACAATATTGGAAATCTGCTCGGCGAGCTGCGTGCCCTGTTCCGGCATTTGGATCAACTGCGTCGGATAGCCTGATTGATCCAGGTAGTACCAAAGCGAACCGAACAGCAGGTATCCATTCAGCGCGCCCATGAAAATTCCGAGCAGGACATCCTGCAGGCGCTCGCGCACCAGCTTCGGCTGCAGCGCACGGATATGCGGCGTCTGGTATCCAAAAAACGCCAGCAGGCTCACCATCAGGCCGCGTACAAGGAACTGAGTCCCCGGCGGCTGCATGACAAGCGCAGTGTAGTAGGGACGGATGTGGGTCTCCAGAATTTGAATGATGAAGAGCGCCAGGATGATCGAACTTGTCACGAGTAGTTCCTTCGCCCACCCACGCGAAGCGCCGATCACGGCGAACAAGACGATCAGGATGCCAAAGAGTACAACCAGGCTAACCATGCGCGGCGCTCCGTTCTTCGAACAATCTTGCAATCTCGGCTGCGATCGCCGCCGCGGCATCCGGTTTGTCCAGCCCCCGACTGGCACTGCGCATCCGCTCCAACTGGCCTGCATCCTCGAAAAGATCAGCGACCAGCTCCGGCAGTCTTGCAGTCAGGGTTGCATCCTCAACCACAATCGCCCCGCCGTGGTCAGCCAGATAGTCGGCGTTAACCCTCTGATAGCGCCACGCATGTGGATAGGGCACGAGGATTGCCGGCAGGCCGAAGCGCGGCAGCTCGCCCAGCGTCGCTGCCCCTGACCGTGTCAGCGCCAGATCGGCAGCCGAAAGCGCTTGTGCCATGCGGTCGTGCAGATACGCGTGCGCGCGGTAGCGCGCCAGCTGGCTCGCTGTCAAACCGGCCTGGATGTCTGCCACACGCGGCCAATCCAACTCGCCCGTAATGTGCAGCACCTGGACAACTCCAAGCACACGCTCCATATTCGCCCACAGGGCTTCGTTGATCGAACGCGCGCCGCGGCTCCCGCCGTACACCAGCAGGGTGCGCTCTTCAGGCGCCAGTCCGAAAGAGCGGCGTGCGTTCCGGGCATCGACGACCTGCATTTCAGAACGCAGCGGGTAACCCGTCACCACCACCGGCGCACTCTCGTTGTAACAGCGGCGTGAATCGGGCGTACTCAGGGCGATCAGATCAGCCCGGCGGGTGATCAGTCGCAGAGCCAACGCGGGCTCAACATCAGGAACAAACACCGCCTGGGGCAGGCGCCGCCCTGCGACTGATACCGGTACGCCGACGTAACCACCCGTAAAGAAGAGCACATCGGGCTTGAAGCGCTTGATCACCCGGCGAGCGGCGGGAACACCACGCGCCAGCTGCAGCGCATTGGATGGCAGCGCGCGCAAGCCAACACCGTGCAGTCCAGCAGCCGGAATAGCCTGAAACGCGATTCCAGCCCGACCGACGAGGCCAGCTTCCATCCCGCCGCGGCCTCCAACCCAGAGCACGTCAGCCTTCTCGCCGAGAGCGGCGACGACGGCCAAGGCGGGATATACGCCGCCCCCCGTCCCTCCGGCTGACACTAAAAGTCGCAACATAGCCTCGCTTTCTTGCTTCCGCCCGTGTTTGACGAGATACATTGAGCAGCAAGCCAACACCGGCCAAGGTCGTCACCAGGTTCGACCCTCCATAGCTGAAGAATGGCAGGGCGTTCCCGGCGAACGGCAGCAGTCCGAGCAGCACCGACATGTTGATCAGCGCCTCGGCGCCGATCCAGAACGTGACCCCGCTCGCCAGCAGGAGTGCTAACCGGTCCTCGGTTTCGACCGCAACTTTGAACCCGCGCCAGAGGAAAAAGCAGAATAGGGCCAGAACGAGCATTGCCCCGAACAATCCCAGCTCCTCGCCGACAACGGCGTACACACTATCAGTGTGCGGTGCCGGCAGGAAGCCGAATTTCGCCCGGCCGGCGCCGAGCCCACGGCCGAAGATCCCGCCCGTGTAGAACGCCTGCAGCGACTGCTGAACGTGGTAAGACGCTTTCTCGATATCGACCAACCCTTCCTTGAACTGCAGCCAGCGCTCGGCCCCTGTCTGATGCAGCCGGACCAGGATATAGCCGACTGCTCCCCCGCCCACTCCCAGGCCGATCGTCTGCACGGTGCGTGCGCCGGCCAGGTAGAACATGGTCAGGGAGACCAGCCCAATCGTCAGCCCGGCGCTCAGATCCGGCTGGGCGACGATCAGGCCTCCGACCAGGCCGACGATGAAGATCAAAGGCAGGAAACCATAACCAAGATCGCTCAGCCGGTCGCCCTTTGATTCCATCCATACAGCCAGATAAATCACGAGCGCCAGCTTCGCCATCTCGGATGGCTGTACCGATGCGCCGATAAAGGCTCGCTTGTATTCGCCGCCGAGGTTCACGATCAGCACCGCGAAGAGCACAATCATGGTTACGATGATGAGCGGCAGGGCGATCTTGCGCAGCCAGGTCAACGGGAACCAGGCTGCAATCGCCATCGCTCCCAGCCCGAGCAGCATGTTCACCAGCTGACGGTTGAAAATCGCATTGTGGTCGCCGTACAACCGCCAGGAGACGTCCCAGCTCGCCGAATAGACCATCACCATGCCAAGCAGGAGCATCAGTCCGGTGAGCACGAGCAGCCATAAATCAAACTGGAGCTGGAAGCGCTGCCCCCCGGTCAGCGGTTCGCTAGCGGAACCCTCGATCATAATGCCCTCACCCACTCCCTGAAACGCTCACCACGCTCTTCATAATCCGAAAATTCATCAAAACTCGTACAGCCCGGAGACAGTAGGATAACCATTCCTGATCTGGCCGCGCGCGCAGCTAACTGGACCGCTTGCTCCAACCCTGAAGTCCGCTCCAGTGCGACATCTGCATCCACAGCCCTGGCAACGGCTTCGATCTTTGGCCCTGCCTCCCCGAATACCACCAGGCGCTCGACGCGTGGGATCGCCTGCTCCAGAAAATCCCTCCAGGGCAAATCCTTATCGTGTCCACCAAGGAGCAGGATGATCGGTTCATCAAATGCACGCACGGCCGCCAGCGTTCGTCCCGGGGTGGTGGCGATGGAATCGTTGTACCAGGAGGCGCCGTTGACCTCGCGCACAAACTCGAGCCGGTGAGGCACCCCTTCGAAGGTACGTGCCACTTGCTCCATCGCCCAGGTGTCCACGCCGGCAAGAGCGCAGAGCATGCAGGCGGCCAGGATGTTGAGCAAGTTGTGCTGGCCCCGCAAACGAACCTCTTCGGCAGCACAGATGCGTTCGACTCGGCCGCCAATGCGTAAGGTGAGTGCGCCCTCGTGCAAAAACGCTGAATTCTCCAGGCCGATGTCGGAAGCGCCGAAGCTCGCCAATCTGCCCTTGACGAGATCCCGCCAGCTCCACACCTGGGGGTCGCTATGTCCCAGCACCGCCCAATCGCCTGCTCCCTGGTGTTCAAGGATGCGCTGCTTCGCGCCTGCATATGCCTGCAGCGTGTGATGCCGGTCGAGATGATCGGGCGTGAAATTCAGGATCGCCACGATCTGCGGGCTATCCGACATCAATTCAAGCTGGAACGAAGAAAGCTCCATAACAACCAGATCGGCATCCTTGATGTTCTCGAGGTCGACCAGCAGCGGCCGGCCGATATTCCCGCCCAGCCACACGACGCGTGATGTATCTGCAAAGGCAACCGAAGCCATGCGCGCAGCCAGCGAGGTGGTGGTCGTCTTCCCGGCCGAGCCGGTGATCCCGATCACCTGCGCAGGACAGGCTTCGAGGAAAATCTGCGCATCGTTCGCGACCGGTATCGATTGCTGGCGGGCGGCGAGAACGAGCGGCAGATCGGCCGGTACTCCGCCCGATAGGAAGAGCACGTCACATCCCTTGAGCAGAGTCTCGGGATGTCCGCCCAGTTCATATTCGAGATACAAATCCGCCAGTTCGTCCATTTCCGTCCGCAGTTCGTCCGCTGGTTTGATGTCACTCAGAGTGACTTGCGCACCCTGTCCAACCAGGTAGCGGGCCAGGGCTTTGCCCTGACGCGCCAGCCCGATCACCACAGCTCGCTTGCCCTCCCACGTGGACACAATCGCCCGGTGCAGGTGGTTATGCGGCTTTGTCTCGTGGGACGGAATCGCCAGCGGTTCGCAGTGACGCCTTCTGGACCCGGGTCGATTTCTCATCGACACCGATCCAGTAGTGGTTGGGCATCACATTGCGCGCCGTGCGCACCTGGACCCCAGCCACAAGGCCCTCACCCTCCCCGCTCAGGGTTGCGGGATGAACCAGGCAGTGTGTCGGCTTTTCGCCGAATTTATCCTGGTAGAAGGTGACCGCCTGGCTGACTTTATCAGGCAGCGGGGTGCTGCTGTCGTCGAACCACAACATGCCGATGTCCATGACTCTCCTCCTTAGATGAGTGCGAGCGCCACCCCGAACATGCCAGCCATCAAGGCCACCAGCCAGAAGCGCTGGACAATCTGGGTGTCACTCCAACCGCTGAGTTCAAAGTGGTGGTGAAGCGGCGCCATTTTGAACAGCCGCCGCCCTTTGGTGATCCGAAAATAGACCACCTGGATGATCACGCTGAGCGTGACGCTGAACGGAATAATGGCGATCACCGGCAGCAGGACCCACTGGCCGGTCATCAGCGCGACCACCGCCAGCGTCGCGCCGAGAGCGAGCGAACCGGTGTCGCCCATGAAGAGCTCCGCTGGCTGCGCGTTGTACCAGAGGAAGGCGAATAGCGCTCCGACAACCGTGAAGCAGAAGCGGACCAGGAACACCTGCCCCTGGAGCATAGCGATGGCGCCATACGCCGCAAAGGCGGTGGCAGAAATCAAGCCCGCCAATCCATCGAGACCATCGGTGAGGTTGACAGCGTTGCTCCAACCCACAATCCAGATCATGGCGATCGGCACATACCAGATGCCGAGATCGATCACTTCCGGGACATTTGGCAGGATGAGTTCAGGCGGGTGCAGGCCATATTTCAGAATCAAAGCTGCCCCGAGCGCGATCACTGTCTGGATCAAGAACTTCCAGCGGGCCCGCATACCCTTCACCTCGCGTGGTCGCCGGACACCGAGGAAATCATCCCAGGCGCCGAGCAAAGCGAAAGCGAGCATCACCAGCATCGGCAGCAGGATCGAGTTGCCCAGCACAGTCAGATCACTCAGGATCGAAACCAGGTTGAGCACGCCGGTGATCAAGATCACCGGGATGATGAACAGCCAGCCGCCCATCGTCGGTGTGCCCAATTTCGTGATATGGCGCTGCGGTCCCTCAATCCGGATCTGCTCGCCAATATGCAGCATGCGCAGGATGCGGATCAGCGGCCCACCCCAGATGACCGTGAGCAGGAAGGTGATTCCCCCCAGAGAGAGCGCCATTGCAGTCTGGGTCATCCGCTCTGCTCCAGGGCTGCCACGACCAGATCGAGCTGCATGCCGCGCGAACCTTTCACCAGCACTACGTCCCCTTCCCCAATACGGTCCTTCAGGTATTCCGTCACCTGATCTCCATCCTCAAACTCAACTACCGCTTCGTCCGCCATGCCGCTGGCACGGGCTTCATCGGCAATCCAGCGGGCTCTCTCGCCCACCGTGATCAATTGATCTGCAACCTGAGCCGCGCGCCCTCCCACCATGCGGTGGCCGCGTTCTTCAAATTCCCCAAGCTCAAGCATGTCACCCAGGACTGCGATCCTGCGGCCCTCCAGATCTTCGAGCAGGTTGAGCGCGGCAATGACAGAGGTCGGCGCAGCGTTGTAGGTGTCATCGAGCAGGAGCGATCCACCCGGGCCGCGCACAGCCATTAGACGCAGCTGGTTGTGGGTGTCCTGCAATCCGCCGGCGATCTCCTGCCAAGTCAAACCCTCTACCAATCCAACCACTGCCGCACGCAGGACTGTATGCACTGAATGGCGTCCGAGTAGCGGTACGCGCAGATGGATGTGATCATCGCCGTAATGGACCACGCACCGAATTCCTTCCAGGCCAAGACCTTCCACGTCGCTGGCCCAGATGTCGGCCTCGGGCGAGAGGCCGTAGGTGAAGACTCTAGCTTTTGTCCGCTCCTGCATTGCGAGCACACGCGGATCGTCGTGGTTCAGGATCGCCACCCCCTCCGGCGCCGGCGGCAGCGCTTCGACCAATTCGCCTTTGCCCTGGACGATCGCCTCCATACTTCCGGCCCGCTCCAGGTGAACCTGGCTGATATTCGTTAGCACACCCACCTGCGGTCGGGCGATCGAGCACAATTCGGCGATCTCGCCCGGAACATAAAATCCCATCTCAAGTACAGCGCATTCATGCTCTTCTGTCAGGCCCATCAAACTCAATGGCAGCCCGATCTCGTTGTTGAGATTGCCCGGGCTGCGAATGGTTGTGAAGCGCCGGCTGAGCACGTCGGCGACAAGCTCTTTGGTGGTCGATTTCCCAACGCTGCCGGTGATACCGATGACCTTGATGTCGAACTTCGCACGCCAGTAGCGCGCCAGCTGCTGCAGGGCACGCAGGCTGTCCTTCACCCTGAGGCAAAGTGGCGGCTGCAGCACGCTCAAATCGATCTCGGGCAGCGAACGGCGGATGTCGAGCATCGGGACGTCCAATTCGATGTCATGGTCGATGATGGCCAGGATCGCCCCGCGCTCGAAGGCATCCGCCACGAACTCGTGGCCGTCATACTGCTCCCCAGGCAGCGCAACGAAGAGTGCCCTTTTTTGGGCCAGGCGCGAATCAATTACCGTGCCGGATATGGGCTGTTCCAGCCCGGCCGGCATGGTACCGGTAATTGATTCAACAACCTGTCCAACAGTCAACATTCCTTACGATCCTTCCGAATTGACACCCGCCAGCTGTTCGCGGACGCGATCAGGCGGGATTTCAAGCATGGTCACGAGGCGCTGCACAACCTCGCGGAACACCGGAGCGGCAACAACCGAGCCCCAGGGCGAGCTCTCTGGTTTATCAATCCGCACCAGTACGACAAACTGCGGATCAGCCACCGGCCCCCATCCCACGAATGAGGCGATCGTCCAACGGTCATCGTAGCCCCGCTCGGTCGGTATCTGCGCCGTACCGGTCTTGCCGGCCAGCTCGTAACCGTTGACCAGCGCCTGGGACGACTCCCCTTTCAGCGACTCCACCAGCATCCTGGTTAATGTCTCGGCAGTCTCCACCGAAACCGGTTTGCCGAGCACGGTCGGCTTGGGCCAGTAAGCCCCCTCCGGGCCAACGACCTCGCGCACGATGTGCGGTTGGAGCATCACGCCTTGATTGGCGATCGCACCGACCGCCGCCAGGAGCTGCACCGGCGTGACCGACACGCCCTGGCCAAATGAATTCGTCCCGAGGTCGGCCTCGGTCCATTCCGGATGGCGCGGCGTCCGCAGCTGGCCAGGTACTTCACCGGCGACGTCGATGCCCGTGCCCCGGCCGATACCGAACGCTTCCAGGTAGTCATAGAAGGTCGAGGCGCCAAGTTTCTCCGAGGCGACATATGCCAGGCATACGTTCAGCGAGTGCTGCATGCAGCCGATCATCGTCTGTGGACCCCATGCGCCTCCGTTCCAGTTGCGGATACGGACCCCACCGACCTCGATAACGCCGGTGTCGATGAATTCGTCCTCGGGTTTGACCGCGCCGGAGTCGATCGCCGCAGCCATCGTCAGCACCTTGAAGGTTGAACCCGGTTCGAACTGACCGCCGACCGCAGGATTGATCACCGGTTCCTCGGCGTCATCGGGATTCTCCAGATCCTCATCCTCCAGGCCCTGGGTCTCAAGCCATGGTTCATAGTTGTTTGGATCCAGCTGCGGCTGAACCGCCAGCGCGAGGATCTCCCCGGTCTTTGGGTCCATCACGATGATCTGCCCAGACTCACCGCCCGAATCTTCCAGCGCCTGCTTGAGGATGTCCTCGACCACTTGCTGGATGTCCAGATCGAGCGTGAGGACCAGGTTAACGCCCGCCGGCGGATCGGGTTCGAGGCGAGCTTCAGGGGGAATGTAGCCGCGCTCGATGGTCATCGACTTACCCGTCAACCAGCTGTCGTAGAACCCTTCCACCCCAAAGTAGCCCTTACCCTCCTGGTTCACGAAACCGAGCACATGACCGGCAAGCGAGCCGGCCGGGTACTCCCGCCGGGGCGCCGGAACGAGCTTCAGGCCGCTCAAATCAGGCGCTTCGGGGTCGAGCAGGAAACCTTTCAACATATCCGCCGCGACTTGATCGACAGTGATCGGCCAGCGGTCACCGCCTCCAACCTGTCGGGTGAGGCGTATGCGGTACTGGCCGACCGACCCCCAATCGGCAGTCAGCTGCGCATAGAGATCCTCATAAGGAAGGATCAGCGCTCGCGAGAGCACAACCGCGATCTGCTTGCGGCTGGTCGGGGTAAGCTGGAAGATCTCGATCTCGATGTAGTACATCGGAACGTTCGTCGCCAGCAGGTCGCCATCCCGGTCGTAGATCAGGCCGCGATCCGGTTCGACCTCGTTGTCGATATCCTGGGCGGCTTCGACCCAGTGGGCGAAAACCGGTGCATAGGGTCCAAACTGCACGCGGATCAGCTGGAACAGCATCGCGCCTGCGATCAGCACCATCATCGCCAGCAGCACCCGCACGCGCCGGTATGGGAGGCTGTTCGGGATCATCGCGCCTCCCTCTGATCGGGCCTGACAACCCGCAGGAGCCACTCACCCAGCGTTTCGGTGTAGGCAGGCGAGAGCGCGCCCTGACGCTCGGTCCGCGATGCAGGCGGCCGCGGGGCGATGAATTCGCCTGGCGGTGCATAATCCGGAACTGCGATGAAGAGCATGTCGGACATGCCGGCCGGTTCGTAGCCCAGCGCCAGCGCCCTTTCAAGCATGCGCTGCGGCATCGTGAGTTCGGCAAGCGTCGAGGTGTGTTCCGCGATCTGGCGTTGAAGCTCTGCCCGCTGGTTCTGCAGTTCGAGCACCTCACGGCCTGCGTCGGCCACGCGCGCATTGACCGCGAGGTACAAACCACCGACGATCAGCAGCACGAGCGCTGCGACGATCGTACGGCTGGTTATGCGCACTTTGGAACGCCAGGGGATGTGTTTTCGGGCTTGATTGCGTTTCATACCGCATCTACCTCGACATGCAATATTCTTGCCAGAGCATGCAAGCTTTATGCCATCGGCAGCCGCTCGGCCACCCGCAACCGTGCGCTGCGAGCGCGAGGATTGCCTACGATCTCAGCGTCTGCAGGTCGTTCGGGGCGGCGTGTGATCAAGCGCAGCGTCGCCTTGTGACCACAACTGCAGAACGGCTGCTCGGGAGGACAGATGCAGTCCTGCCGTTCTCGATTGAAAAACTGCTTTACGATCCGGTCTTCCAGCGAATGAAAGGCGATGACCGCAATCCGCCCGCCAGGTTTCAACAACGCAAGCGCAGCCTCCCAGTGCCTGTAGCTCGTCGTTTACTGCGATGCGCAGCGCCTGGAACGTGCGCGTCGCCGGATGCAGTCCGCGGCGAGTGCGCGCCGCCGACCGGGAAGCAACCTGCGCCAGCTCGGCTGTCGTCGTGATCGGCCGGGCAGCGATGATCGCCCGGGCGACGGTGCGCGAACGAGGTTCTTCGCCGTACTTCGAGAGAATCCCGACCAGCTCGTCTTCATCGAGCGAGTTAACCAGATCCGCAGCCGTAAGCTCGGCATCTGGGTCGAAACGCATGTCGAGCGGACCGTCATGCTGGAAGGAGAAGCCGCGTTCGGGGTCGGCGAGCTGCATCGACGAGAGACCGAGGTCGAGCAACACGCCGTATACTTGATCCCAGGCCAGCTCTCCGGCCTCATCCGCCATCCGGACGTATGAGCTGTGTCTCAGGAAGAAGCGGCCTTCAAAGGGAGTAAGTGTAGCTGCGGCGAGCGCCAGGGCAGCGGGGTCGCGATCGAGGCCGAGCAGCAGCCCATCGGGGCTCGAGCCAGCCAGGATGCCGCGTGCATGTCCACCTGCGCCAACCGTGCCATCTATGTAGCGCTCACCCGGGCGAAGCTGCAGCGCGGAGAGCACATTCTGGTAAAGTACCGGGGTGTGTTCACCGGCGGAAGCTGCGTCCATCGACGCGCTCATCGCCTACCCCGCGGAGAGGTCAAATTGTGTGAAGCGCCGGGCGTTGATCTCGGGATCGGTCACACCGGTCAGCTCAGCCGACCAGGCTTCCGCATTCCAGAGTTCGAAGTATTCACCGGCGCCGACGATGGTCGTATCTCCATCGAGCTTGGCGTATTCCCGCAGGAACGGCGGAATGAGAATGCGGCCCGACGAGTCGAGCGTAACCTCGGTCGCGCCGCCGAAGATAACTCGCCGAACGGCGCGCGCTTCGGGATCGGTGGTGGTCAACGTCTTGGCCCGTTGCGCGAGCCGTTCAAAGCTGTCTGTGGTATAAACCTGTAGATTGCGTTCAAAGCCCTGGGTCACATAGGCGCCCTGATCGAGCAGGTCGCGGAATTTGACCGGGATCGTTAACCGGCCTTTGGCATCGATAGTATGGGTGAATTGACCCAAGAACATTCGTTCTACCTTTAGCTCTAACAGACAGACGCCGGCATGCACCGGCGTCCCACTCTGCCCCACATCCCCCCACAAGTGCCCACAGTATATACTACTTTCTGCCACCGATGCAAGCGTTTTCGGGAATTGACGGGATCAGTACTTTCTTCCTATCACTATGCGCAATCAGCGGGAACGGGCAAAATACGGCCATGCCTTAAAAAGGAAGGGACTTCCGAAGCCATGGCTTCTCGGAAGTCCCTTCAGCTGCGCAGACCGGCCTATAAGCCGCGTTCTGTACGGCAGCCCGTGGGTGCCGCGGCAATCATCTATCTTGGCCGTGCGTTACCGTACGGCTCCAGCAGCCTACCCGGCGCTCGAAGTGGGCGAGCAGCCCACCGCCCCGAAGGGCTCGCGCCTGCTTGGCCTTGCTCCCGGTGGGGGTTGCCTGGCCGCTGACATTACTGCCAGCGCCGGTGGTCTCTTACACCACCTTTTCACCCTGACCACGATCGTGGCGGTTTGTTTCTGTGGCCCGATCCGCGGGATCTCCCCGCCCGGGTGTTACCCGGCACCGTGCTCTCTGGAGCGCGGACTTTCCTCAGGCGGATGCCTGCGATTGCCCGGCCGGTCCTGCAACTGCCTCCATCTTATCGCAGCCGGTGAGCACCGTCAACGAAATGCCTGCTAATGTTGCGCTAACACAATTCTTACCCGGATCCTCTTGTATGTGGTTTATCGTAGGCTTATAATGCTTTCGGCTTAAGGGAAGGTTCGAATGCCGATTTACACGTATCGTTGCGAAAACTGTGGAGTGCAGTTCGACCGCCAGCAGCACTTCGATGATCCGGTCTTGAAGAAATGCCCCGAATGCGGGAAGCTGACGCTGCGCAAAGTCTTCCTGCCGGTTGGCATTGTGTTCAAGGGCTCGGGATTCTACGCCACAGATCACCGCTCTCCTTCCGGACAGGTATCATCCCGCTCGGATGGCTCCCACAAATCCGGGAGTGACAATGGCAAGGAAACCAAGTCCGAGAACAGCTCGAGCAAGAGCGAAGATTAACCGCAGCAGCATCTGGATTCAAACAGGCCCCGGCGTATCGCCGGGGCCTGTTCTCTTATCTACGATCG
>JARRJK010000034.1:0-43233 GCA_037379555.1 Anaerolineales bacterium
TAGAACAAATGTACTACAGAGTGGATGGACAATGCTTGGCGGATAAAAAATAGAGCCGGGAAGAGATCGCCCGGCTCTTGAATTCATGTCCCTCGGTAGTTCAGGCGTTCTGCAGCACCGGTCGGAACTTGTAGCCGTAGACAAGCATGCCTCGTTCGCCTTCGGAACGGAGTTTCCGGGTGACCATCTCGACCGGCATGCCGATTTCAGGCGCACCCTCTCCAAGATCGGTCAGCTGGGCCGAGACAAGCGGCCCCTCATCGAGCTGGACCAGGCCGATGGTGTATGGAGCCTGCTCCTGGTACCCGGCGGGGGCATCGTAGAGGGTGGTAAACGAATAGAGCTTGCCGTGCCCGCTGAAGTGAAAGTGGGTGCGAGCATCCTCCCCGCACTCGGGACAGATATCCCGCGGAGGGAAGATCTTCGCCTCGCAGTTCGGGCAGACCTCGCCTACCAGTGCATACCGCTGTTGACGAACTCGCCAATGACTCGAGACTTCCATGTCGCATTCCTCGTTTTCTGCACACCAACTACGCTAGCTAGTTTAGTCCACCGAAGCTCTCAGGAACTATCAAATCGCTTTCAAGGTCCGTCAAAACGCGAAAGGACATGGGTGACAGCAGTAGCAGCCATGCCGCCCAGGCATTGGATCATGCCGTGTCGTGCGCCCTGAACTTGCGCTTCACCGGCACGCCCCTGCAGCTGGAGGACAGCTTCCGCAGCCTGGTAGACACCCGTTGCTCCGCCGATATCGCCTCTGGCTTTCGAACCGCCGAACGTCAGCAGAGGAATATAGCCATCCTCACCGCTGGCGGATCCACCAGCATACCGCCACCCTTCACCCCGGGCTGCGAAACCGGCCGCTTCCAGCGTCAGCGCGCCGAAGATCGAGTACCGGTCATGCAGTTCGAAGAAATCGATCTCGTCAAGAGTAAGTCCGGCGTCGTTCAGCGCCTGCCGCGTCGATTTAGTCACAGCGGAGAAGTGCAGGGGATCGGGCCGGTCATGGAGGGCGATGCTCGCTGTTGCGGCGCTTGAGCTGCTGATACGCACGGGGGGCAGACCCAGGTCAGGCTTATCAGCGGCGCGGATGAGCAGCAGCGCCGCAGCACCATCCGCCATTGGTGCGGAGTCGAACATATTCATCGGGTCGCTGATCATGGATGCCCGCTGGTAGGTCTCGCGCGTGAGCGGCTTGCGGAACATCGCGTTCGGGTTGTGGACACCATTGGCGTGGGCGATCAGGCTGAAATCAGCCAGCGCGTCGGCCGGCAGATCGTAGTCATATAGATAACGGCGCATCAACATCGCCGCCAGGCTGGTCTGTGTGATGCCATGGATCGATTCGTAATCCGCATCGCTGGATGTCGTCAGGGCTGCTTCGACCTCAGCGCTCACTCGCTCCGTCACTTTCTCAACACCAACGACCAGCGCGCTCGAAACCGCCCCAGAGCGCAGTGCGAGGTAAGCCTGGCGCAGCGCCATGCCGCCAGAGGCGCCTGCCGCTTCGATCGTCGCCGCTTCCACGCCGTGCAGGCTGGCGAAATCAGCCAGCAGAGCCCCTAGCTGTGATTGCCTGGAGAGCGCGGGTGCAAGCATGTTTGCTACATAAACGGCTTGCGGTTCCAGGTTGCCGGCTTCGGTGCGAGCGAGGCTGATAGCCTGCAGGGCAAGCTCGCGCAGCGAGCGCTCCCAGTGTTCGCCGGCGGGCGTGATCCCGGTGCCGATGATGTAGATATCCTGATTGGGGTTCGTTGAGTTCGTCATGATGGCCTTTACACGATCAACTTGCCGCGATAGCGGGCGTACGTGGCGTAATCGATTTCCGTGCGGCGGGCGATGTACTCTTCGGTTACGGGTGCAGCGCTACGCCGGGATTCGAGACGGCTGGTGACTTCAAGGCTCATCGCATCCGACCCGGCGCCTGATCCGTAGGAGACGAGCAGGATGCGGTCGCCTTCGGAAGCCTGATCGAGGATCGCCGTGAGGCCAACCAACGCCGACCCGGCGTAAACGTTCCCGATGCGCGGCACGAGCAGCCCGGCTTCGATCTGTTCGTCTGTGAAACCGAGCTCCTTCGCCACGCGCTGGGGAAATTTCGTATTCGGTTGGTGGAATACGGCGTAGCGGAAATCAGCTGGCTGAGCGCCGAGCGAATCCATCAATTGATGCGCGGCAGCGCTGATGTGCTTGAAATAAGCCGGTTCACCGGTGAAGCGTTCGCCATGCTCCGGATATTTTTCATCGGCCCGTCGCCAGAAGTCGGGCGTGTCGGTCGAATAGGAATACGACCCTTCGATCACGGCGAGCGACTCCGCAGCCGCTCCGAGGATAAAAGCTGCGCCTCCAGCGCCGGCGGTGTACTCGAGAGCGTCTCCTGGCCGTCCCTGGGCGGTATCCATCCCGATCGCCAGCGTGTACTGCGCCATCCCCGAGCCGACCATGCCGATCGCTGCCTGAACGGCCTCGGTGCCGGCTTTGCAAGCGAATTCCCAATCCGCGGCTTGCGTGTTGGGCGTAGCCCCGATTGCTTCCGCGACAATCGTCGAGGTCGGTTTAACAGCATAGGGGTGTGATTCCGATCCGACCCAGACCGCACGGATCTGTGCCGGGTCGATCTGGGCCCGGTCGAGCGCATTGCGGGCGGCTTCGATCGACATTGTGATCACATCCTCGTCCAGGCCGGCGACGGCTTTCTCGCGAATGGGGATGCCTCCTTCACCACCTTTCCATATGCGTGCGACCTCACTTGCCGGCAGGCGGTAGCGCGGGATATACGCGCCATAACCGACGATACCGACGGGGCGTTCGGGCTTCATCATTAACGGATTCTCAGACATGCTGATCTAATCCTTTACCTGTCTCATTTGTTCATCGAGGATCGAGGCTGCCGTTTGAGCGTTGATTTGATCCCGTGCGACGAGCTCGCGCGCCAGCCGCTCAATCTCGTCTCCTTCGGCGCCGGCCGCAATAGCCACCTGCCGGGCGTGCAGTTCCATATGTCCGCGCTGGATGCCCTCGCTGGCCAGTGCACGCAGGGCGGCGAGATTCTGTGCCAGCCCAACACTGGCCACGACCTGCGCCAATTCGCGGGCATGCTTGATCCCCATCAGTGCCAGGTTCGCACGGGCAAGCGGATGGACGCGCGTGGCGCCGCCGACCGTCCCGAGCGCCACAGGCAGCTCAAGTTGTCCGGTTAGATTTCCCCGCTCATCTTGAGACCACGTGCTCAGGGAACGGTAGCGCCCTGAGCGGGCGGCATAGGCATGCGCGCCGGCTTCGACTGCCCGCCAATCGTTGCCGGTTGCGATCACGACTGCGTCGATGCCGTTCATGATGCCCTTGTTATGGGTTGCCGCCCGGTAAGGGTCCGCGTCGGCGAAAGCCCAGGCTTCGATGATCCCGTCCCGAACTTCCTCACCAGAATAACCTTCAAAGGCAAGCGATTTGATGGTGTTCGTGCAGCTGGCCTGCGCCAGGCGCCGATCGGCGAGATTAGACAGGATCCGCAGCTGGGTCCTGCCTCCGGTGAGCTGTGCGATGCGCGGTGCGAGGGTCTCAACTGCCGTATTCACAGCGTTCGCGCCCATCGCATCGAGCGTGTCGAAAATGAGGTGGACGATCAGCATCGTTCCGTGCTCTGTATGCTCCAGCACACGCGCCTCGATGGCACGTGCTCCGCCGCCGAGCGAAACCAGTACCTCATCCGCCGTGTTCGCTTCTGCGAGCAGTTCGGCCTCGTGAGCCAGGATCTGTTCTGCGGCCTGCTCGGGATGCTGCAGATCGAGTACCTGGATCTGGCCGATCATCTCGGATGGATCGCTTTCGGCGTGGAATCCCCCTGAGGCGCGTGCGAGCTTTGCCATGTAGGAGGCGCCAGCTACCACCGAAGGTTCTTCAATCACCATCGGGATCAGCCGCTCGACACCGTTAATCATAAAATTGGTCGCGATGCCAAGCGGCAGCCCGAAGATCCCGATCACATTCTCGATCATGTGTTCGGCCTGCTCGGAGCTTATGCCGCCGGCGAGAGCGTACTTTTCAGCCCATGCATCGTCCAAGCCCGCCGATAGAGCAGCCTCTCTCAGGCGGTCCGGAATCGATAGGTTATAGATTCCGGGGATGCGCGACGTCCGTTCTTGATGCATCCATTCACCTTTCCGGATGTAGCCGTACCAATTTATAGGCGAGGCTTGCTGGCAAAAACTATCAAGCTGGCATCCGATCGGGTGATTTCCCCCTACCTCGTTCCCTCCAGGTTCATGGTTGTGACAGTTCAGCCCGGTGGCGGCCGCCGCGGTGGTTCGCGTGCCTCAAATAAGGTAGAATCACTCCAGAAGAGGTCATGGTTACACGAGACGAGAACATTAATTCATCACTGACCGGCAGTGCCGAAGCATACTCCAATCTCCGTTCGGATATGGTTGCCCTTCACAGGGCAACCCTGAGCCTGTTCTCCGATTTATCTCTAGAGGGAGTGCTGCGTCGGGTGATCCACGCTGCACGCGAGCTTTCTGATGCCCGCTATGCGGCATTGGGTATCCCCGATTCTGAGGGTGGCCTGGAGACCTTCATCACGCTCGGCCTGACGCGTGATGAGATTGAGCATATTGAACACCAGCCGCGCGGTGATGGGCTGATTGGTGAGATGATGCGCACCGGTCAGAGCATTCGCATCGCGGAGATCGAAGCGCATCCACGCTCCGTGGGATTTCCACCCGGGCACCCGCAAATGCACTCCTTCCTCGGTGTGCCCATTTCGGCCTATGGCCGGCCTCTGGGGCAGATCTATCTCACAGATAAACTCGATGCGCAGCAATTCACCCTCGAGGATCAACGCTTGATCGAAATGCTCGCTGCCCATGCAGCGGCAGCGATCGAAAACGCCCGCCTGTACCAAAAGGTGCTCGAAAACGAGAGCGAACTCTCCGATCGGAACGAAGAGTTGGGCTTGATGTACTCGCTGGCTACTGCCGTCAGTTCTTCCATGGAGCTTGACCGGCTGCTGGAGGTCATGCTTCAGCGAGTGATGAAGCTCTTCCATGCCGGCGCCGGCGAGATCTTCCTGCTTGAAGAACAGGAAGGCGTCTACCAGAAGGCGATCCACCTGGGCGATGCCCCACAGGCGTTCTGGGAGATCGATCGTTTCCGCCCGGGGGAAGGCTTGATTGGCAAGGTTGCCCAGGAGGCGAGTCCGCGCTGGACCACGGAGTTGACCGCGGACGAAGAGTTCCTGCGGAAGTCTGTCTTGGAGAGTGGCTTCAAGACCCTGGTCGGGGTCCCCCTCACAGCACCCGGAAAGGTGACCGGTGTGCTTACGCTGGCATTCCGGACCATGCGTACGATTCAAGAGCAGGAGGCCGGACTGTTGGGAGCCGTTGGAGCCGGCGTCGGCATCGCCGTCGAGAATGCCCGTCTGTACCGACAGGCCCGCCGGGTCGCCGTGCTCGAGGAGCGCGAGCGGATTGGCATGGACCTGCATGATGGCGTGATTCAATCGATCTACGCCACCGGTCTGACGCTTGAGTACGCCCGCATGGATGTCCAGGAGCGTGCCCCAGAGGCGGCAGACCGCATCAGCCAGGCGATCAAGGGCCTTAACAAGGCGATCCGGGACATTCGTTCTTACATTCTCGACCTGCAGCCAAGCCGTATTTCGACCGATGATCTTCCGAGGGCATTGGGGCGCCTGGTTCGCGAATTCAAAGCCAACACCCTGGTCGAAACGGATTTGATCATCGAGCCGGAAGCACTCGAGCGCCTGAACGGCTCGATCGCAGCCGACCTGTTCCATATTTCCCAGGAAGCGCTGGCGAACATCGCCAAACATGCCAAAGCGACCAGGACGTGGATTACCGTGCGGGAGACGTCGGACAACACCGTCACGCTGCAGGTGATCGATAACGGCTGGGGCTTTGACATGGAGGGCGAGCCCGAACTCCTCGGGCACGGCCTCTCAAACATGACCGAACGGGCGCGCATATTCGGCGGAGAACTGACGGTGGATTCGAGCCCGGGCGAGGGTACGACAATCACGGTTCGCATCCCTTCCGACAAGCTATCCTGACCTGCATTTCAAGCGTACCTCGACTTCCCAGCCTTCGGCCGGGGTGAACTCCCGCGTGACAGGTTGCAAACCACTTCGGGAAGTAGATCACTATGGTCCCTCCAGCTACCTACCTATACTGAGCATGGAGAGGAGCCATCGTTATTGAACCCGGCTAAGCTGTACATTGTTGATGAACATCCAGGCGTGCGCGCGGCTCTTGTCGAGCGACTGGGACGCGCGGCGAACCTGCAGGTCATCGGTCATGGCGGCGAAGCCGGGTTGGTTGTCCGAGAGATTCGGAACGGGCAGCCTGATGTTGTGCTGCTGGAGGTCAAGCGCAAGGATGGTATGGGCTTGGAGATCCTGCGCCAGCTGGCTTCGCTTCCCAACGCGCCGCACCTGGCGGTCCTCACGAGCTACCCCACGAAGTGGGAGGAGCAGGCTGCGGTGCGCGCCGGGGCGGAGTGCTACCTATTGAAAGAGATCGATTCAGAGGAATTAATCAAGACCATCGCCAACCTCTTGGCGAAATAATCACCCCGGCCCCGAGACATCTGAAGGCGTCTCCCTGATGGGAGGCGCCCTGTCATTTTTAAACTCAACTGCGATTGTGCCTGGATCAACTACGCAAGTACTGAGTCCGCAACAGGTAGTCGAGCCAGATGAAAGCAATCGCTCCACTCGACAGAAAAACCAGGATGGCATTCGCGATGGAGAATTTCTCGAGCGTCGTGCCGAAGAACAGGATAATGCCTACCGTGCTGATCAGTCCAAAGCTCAGGGATACAGCCCACACGATAACCCGACGAGCGTTCATACAGATCTTCTCCTCTGATGGCGATATCAGTCTTGGGGGTGAAATTCTATCCCAGCGAGCTGACCACCGTCAAGTTTTTTCGGGCGTGATGCTGTTAGATCTGAAGGAGAGATGCGATGTGAGTCTCGAGTTCCCCGGCGGAGAATGGTTTCGCGAGGAAAGATGATGCACCGGCAGCGAAGGCTGCCTCACGGTCGCCGTTGGAAGCTTTGGCGCTTACGACAAGCACCGGGATCTCCATAAAACGCGGGTCCTGACGCAGCCCACGAATGAACTGCAGCCCATCAATTTCTGGCATCATGATGTCGCTCAAGATGAGATCAGGCCGCTCGCGCGAAAGCGCGTCCATCGCCTCGGGTGCGTCCTGCGCAGCCGAAGCCACATACCCGCTGGCGATGAGGATTTCGCAAACGACATCACAGAATGCGATCTCATCGTCAACCACCAGCACTCGGACTGGCCGACGGCCGGAATTTGACTGTGACCCCTTGTTCTCGTCAACCATGCTCGATCCAACCCGTCATCGTTCGTTTATGAACCTGCGACTCTAGGTGTTGCAAGAGCAGGGCCATACCGCACTCCGCATCCCGGCAGCCAGATACTAGGAAGAGAGTGCGCTGGACCCGGACTGTGATCTCCTGTACCATCGCCAGCGGATATATCGTTTTTGCACCGTAAAGATGAGGGGTACATTGCAGCAGCTGCGCGCAACCGTCGAGTCGAAACGAGGACGAGGCTGCCTGGTCATGTTTTCGATTCTCTGGCTGTCGTTCTCACTCTTCTGGACTATCACGGCCTGGCGATCCGGTGGGGGTTTGATGGCGCTCTTCGGCCTGCCTTTCATTGCCATCGGCATCTTCCTGCTCGTGGGCGGGTTCTGGCGCCGCATCGCCGGCGTGCGGATCGGCAAACCGAATCTGATGGCCTCAAAAACCACGCTCAGGCCGGGCGAGACATTCGCGGTTCGCTACGAACAGACCTTCCGCTTGCCGGTGGACGTGCTTGATTGCCGGGTGGAGCTCATCTTTCGGGAGACGGCAACGTACCGCCGGGGAACGGATACGTACACGGAAGTTTACGAGGACGTGCACGATTTCTTTGAGGCACCGGTAGGGCATTTCGAGGGCGGCCAGACGATTCAAAGCGAAGGACGGATGACCATCCCTGAGGATGCGATGCACAGCTTCAAGGCTGCCAACAACAAGCTGCAGTGGCTGATGCGGGTGGTTGTCAACGCTCAGGAATGGCCGGATGTGAAGGATGAATATGAGCTGCAGGTCCTTGCGGAGGGCTATTAGATGGCCAGCGTCGATTTGCAGGTGAGTTTCCTTCCACCGCAGGTTGGTGGCGAGAAGCCACTCTTCCGGCCCGGTGAGGTCATCCAGGGCAGCGTTCAGGTCACATCAAGCGCAGATCTCAATTGCCGGCATCTATTCGCCCGTCTGCGCTGGTTAACGGAGGGCAGGGGTGACAAGGATCAAGGTCTTGCAGCGGAGGAGGATCTCTTCCAGGGTGAGCTGCGGGGTGGCGTGCCTTTTTATCAGCGTTTTCACTTCACCGCGCCCAATGAACCATGGAGCTACAGCGGTCACTATGTGAACATTATCTGGGAGGTTGAGGTTTCGATTGATCTCCCTCTAGCCCGCGATCCTCGATCAAGCGTGCGCTTCATTCTAGCCCCGGAAGCCCGCCGCTGAGACGGAGCAGGTCGATTAATGCCTCGCGCTTGATCTCGCCTGGCTCTTCCAGGCGCTGAAAGACTTCATAAACCATTCGCTCGATTCCCCGCAGGTCATCCCCATAGACTTCGATCAGCAGGCTCACCGCATCGGCAGCAAACCAGATCGGCAGACCACCGCCGGGCGAAGCGGCGCGAATACGGTGGTGCAGCAGATCCATCAACTGCCGTCTGGTCACAGGGGGCAGTTTCAGCGAGAGGACTGCTGCGGGCCGAAGCCGCTCGATTTCCTGAGTCAGATCCTCGTGACTGCTGAAAACCAGGCCTGGCGGCCTTCCCTCAAACTGCAGGGTTCTCTGGAAGAGCCGCCTTCGAACCCGGATGGGCAAGCGTTCGATCTCGTCCAGCAGAAGCGGATCGCCCCATTGCTGATCCCGCTTCAAACGGTGCACTCCCGGCGGAAGGTACAGGTAATGGGGATCACGGCCGCGCGCGAGCAGTTCACGCTTGACTGCCAGCAGCGCGCTTGATTTCCCGCGCCCGCTTTCACCACGGATCTGAAGAATGGGGAAAGGCTGTCCGAGCGCAGAAAGGAGCGCCGGATGCAGCCAGGCGAGAGCTGCCCATTCGTCCTCCGTAAGCGCCCGAAATGGATTTGCTCGCAGGTTGAAACGCTCAAAGGGGAAGTATCGTCCCGAAAGATCCCTGCCCATGAGCTTCAGTCTACGACAAGTGCGTAGTGCGCGCAGGTTCCCCAGGGCTTTATTTTATGGAAATTCGTCTTATGCGATTGGAAGTGGATGTAGATGGGAGCCCGGTCGAGGCCCGGATTCGATTCGAAATGCTGGCGATCACCATGCCGGAAGGCCTGCAAGACTTGCGGCATGTGGTGTTCAAAGATCGATGCCCGCCAGGAAGCTGTCCCCAGGGTTAACCCCCCGCTTACGTGGCAGAACACATGCAGTTCGGGACTACCCGCTGCCTGCCGCCACTCGGCCAGGACCTCATCTCGCATCAAGCGCGTATAGAACCCCGAGATCTGTTTCTGGTTAAATTCGCTGCCGATCGTGAGGAACAGGTCTCCAGTTCGATCGGAGTGGGTCAGTGTGTAGCGGCGCGGCAGGATACCCGTGGATGGTTGCGAATCGGCAAATCGCACATGAAGTTTTTCGGGGTTGAGCGTGGTCATGAATCGGGTTCTTTCTTTGCAGCAGATCCTTGCCTGGAACCGATTGAGCGGGCCAGTTCCGACAGCCTGCCTATCAGGCCGGAAAAGATCCGGCGGTGGACCGGGTAAAGCAGGTACCAGTAGAGCAGTCCGGATAAGCCTTTGGGCGCAAAATAAGCCGTCTGGATCAAGCGCTGCTGATCGCCGGCTGGCTGAACTTCGAACTGCAGCCAGGCTCGGCCGGGAACCTTCATCTCGGCCCGCAGCACCAGCTTGCGATCATCAACCAGTTCCTCCACGCGCCAGAAATCAAGGGCATCACCCACGCGCAGGGTGGTGGGATCCCGCCGTCCACGGCGGTAACCAACCCCGCCCGCCAGCCTGTCCAGCAAGCCCCGCAGGCGCCAAGCCCAGTTGGCGTACAGCCATCCCCGTTCGCCGCCGAGAGACGTGAACGCCGAAAAGATTGCATGCGGAGGTACGTCGAGCTCGCGCGTGCGGCGTTCAATGATCATGCCCTCCTCGCTTTTCAGCTCGACTGGTGGGATGTCGCCCTGGCTGGTTGAGAGGGCATCACTCCATGCTGTCTCCAGCGCGCCCGCCTGTACATTCGATAGGGCTTCCTGAACCGCCTGTTCGAATCGTAAAAGTTTGATTTCGGGGAATGTTCGCCGGGCGAGATCGTCCCGCACGACAACCTCATTTCGCAGCCCTTCAATCAGTGGCCGTGCGATGGTGGCCGGGATGGGTGTGACCCAGTGAACCCAATAGGAGGAGAGCCTTGGTGTCAGGACGGGAACGGGGATGATCCAGCGGCGCAGGCCGCGGACGCGGGCATACCCGGACAGCATTTCGCCATACGTTAGGACATCCGGACCACCGATCTCAATGATCTGCGAATCATCCTCGCCGAACGTCAGCGCGGCCTGCAGGTAATCCAGCACATTTCGAATGGCGATTGGCTGCGTTCGAGTGAAAACCCAGCGCGGTGAGACCATGACCGGCACGCGTTCGGCCAGGTAGCGGATCAATTCGAAAGAGATGCTACCCGCGCCGACGATGATGCCGGCCCGGAATTCGATGACGGGAACGCCACTGGAACGCAGGGCCTCCCCGGTCTTCTGGCGGGAGCGCAGATGGTGCGAGAGATCGGCGGCTGGATCACCCAGCCCGCCCAGATACACGATTCGACGGACGCCGGCTGCGGCCGATGCCCGGGCGAAATTCTCGGCCGCCCGGATGTCACGGGCGTGGAAATTTGCTCCGCCAAGCATACTGTGAACGAGGTAGTAGGCTGTACTCACGTTTTCAAGTGCTGGTTGAAGCGAATCCGGCTGGAGAACATCACCCTGGACGATCTGGACCTGGTCAGCCCATGTACGGCCACGGAGCCGACCCGGATCGCGTGCCAAGACGCGCACGGTTTGGCCGGCGGACAGCAGGCGCGGGGTGAGGCGGCCCCCAACGTAACCGGTACCACCTGTGATCAGAATCCGACTGGTCTGATCGAGTGCTGGAGTGTATTCGACCATAACGAACCCCTACTCACGGGCCAGCGAATTCTGTTCCCGGGCTGCGCGGTATGCATCCAGGGTTCGCTGGCGGGCGAAGGAATGGTCGATGATCGGGGCTGGATACGTCTTGCCGATGCGAACACCCAGCGCAGCCTGGCGGGCGGCAGGCATCAACCACGGCTCGTGGATTTCCTTCGTGGTCAGCGGTTGGAGCTCGGGAACCCAGCGGCGGATGTATTCCCCGTCCGGATCGTATCGTTTACTCTGCAACACCGGATTGAAAATGCGGAAATAGGGTGCTGCGTCCGTCCCAGTGCCGGCAGTCCACTGCCAGCCCCCGTTGTTTGAGGCTGGGTCGCCGTCCAGCAGATGCTGCATGAACCAGCGTTCCCCCCAGCGCCAGTCAATCAGGAGGTCTTTGACGAGAAAAGATGCGGTAATCATGCGGGCACGATTATGCATCCAACCGGTTGCTAGTAGCTGGCGCATCCCGGCGTCAACGGCTGGATACCCGGTTTGGCCTTGTGTCCAGGCTTGATACTCCGAGGGATCATTCCGCCAACGGATGGCATCATATTCCGGCCGGAAGCTCCTGCGTCGGACATGGGGGAAATGATAGAGAATGCTGAAGTAGAACTCGCGCCAGATCAACTCGGATAGCCAGGTTTCCGGACCGGACCCATCCTGCCCGGCGGAAGCATCGATCACATCGAATGCGGCACGGGCGGCTGTTCGCGGAGAGAGCATGCCGAAGCGCAGATAGGGCGAGAGGCGCGAGGTTCTGTCTTCTGCCATCCGGTCACGCCCGTCTCCATAACCGTCTATCGTTGCCGGCGACCCGTAGGTGAAGGTCTTCAGCCGCGCCAGGGCGGCCCCCTCACCAGCCGGGAAGCTGAGCTTTTGGTCGTACGATGGCGTTTCGGGCAGGCTTTCGCCGGTGATGTCGTCGGGCATCCTCAGTTTCTCGGGTGCCGCGAGGGGCACTGCGGGAGGATCGGCTGAACGCCAGGCTTTCCGGTAAGGCGTGAAGACAAGGTAGGGTTCACCATTGGCTTTCACGATCTCGTCTGGTGGCCGGATGGTGATGCCCGGCAGGAGCTGAAGGGGAAGCCGGGCTGCAATCTGTCGGTCACGCGCTCGGCCGAAGGGAGAGATCTCGGCCGCTGCGAAAATCAAGTCGGCGCCGACCTCCTGCACGAGTCGAGGCAGGACCTGCTCTGGAAGACCCCGCCTGACGATCAACCGGCTGCCGCGTGCAGCAAGCGATTCGTCAAGCTTGCGCAGCCCGGCCTGCATGAATCCCAGCCGGCGCTCCGAGGCGTACTCCGACTCCAGCTGGCGCGGGTCGAGGATGAAGAGCGGGAGGATGAATTCGCTTTTTGCGGCTTCGGCCAGCGCCGGGTTATCGTGCAGCCGCAGGTCGCGGCGGATCCACCAGATTGCGGTCGCCATCAAGAGTGATCTGTTTCCGTGTTGAGGTCCATGTCAACTGCATAGTCCTTGTATCACTGATCGGCAAACAACTCCCGGAGTTGAAAGAGGTCCTCTGTATTCCGGATGGGTAGCGGTCGCGCCCATTGCTCGCTGAAAACAACTTTGCCGGTCCCGGCAACGACCACCGGGAGGTGCAGCACCGCATCTCGCCTGGATGCGTTCAGCGGCGGCTGGTGCGTACACGCAGAGCAACCACCGCTAATGCGTACATCGCTGCAGCAAGCAGCAGACAGGCGAGCACGGCCCGGCCGATCACGCCGGGATCCCAGCCGGTGTTGATGATCGACCGCATCGCCTCCAAGACATAGGTAATCGGATTGATTGTGGCGGCGGTCTTCAACCACCCGCTCAGCAGGTCAAGCGGGACGAACGTCGGGGCGAGAAATGTCAGCGGAAAGAAGATGAAGCCCGCCCCTTGGGTTGCAGCGGCATTGCCGCTGCCCAGGGCGGCGGAAACGGTAAAGCCGGCAAAACCGGTTCCGAGCAGCACAGCTAGTCCGATGGCAGCGTAAATGCCAGCAATGCCAGTGGCCGATTTCAACCCCAGCAGCAGGGCGACCAGGATGACAATATGCGCCTGCAGTCCGAGGATCAACGCGCCAGCCATGATGGGACCCATCAGCAGCGCCGCCCGGCTGATCGGTGTCAGCAGCAGCTTATCGAAATACCCGGTCTCGATGTCCCGGACCAGGTTTTGGGCTGCCACGCCGGCCCCGGCCAGCGAAGAGCTGACGATGGAAAGCGGCAGGATGAATCCCAGATAATTGTTTGTGCCCAGGTTCGGAATGAAGCCGGAGGCTTTACCGAGCGTCGAGTTGTAGATGACGAGGAAGAAGACGCTGATCGCAATCGGCGGAAGCAGTGCCTCCGGGGTGCGGAAGATGGTCACCAGCGTGCGGCGAGTGACCAACCATAGCTGTATCAGGAAGGACGCTCGTGGCATTTCGGAGCTGGTCGCGGTCGGTTGGTTCGTTCTTTCGTTCATGGCATCGGTTCCTTCAGGCTTAGATCGCCTGCGCTTTGATATTGGATTCTTCTTCGGTCATACTCTGCCCGGTCACTTTCAGAAACACATCGTCCAGGGTTGGCTGGGTGAGAGTGAGCGAGATTGGCTGCAGTGAAGCGGACTGCAGCTGGCCTAAGACCTGGGGAATGGCCTCGGCAGCACCGTTCATGTACATTCGCAGTGTATCGCGGTCGAGACGTGAGCCGGGGAAATTCGACCCCACCACACTCAGCGCCTGTTCGGCAAGCGCTTGATTCTCGAACGCCACATTGATCGATTCGATGCCCACGGAAGCCTTGAGTCTGGCTGGTGAGCCCTGGACCTGGATCACACCACGATCGATGATGGCAATCTGATCCGCCAACTCATCGGCTTCCTCCAGGTATTGTGTGGTGAGGAAGATGGTCATGCCCAGCGACCGGTTCAGGCGCCGGACTTCATTCCAGACATCCCGTCGGCTGGCGGGATCGAGACCGGTTGTGGGCTCATCCAGAAATAGGATTTCAGGCTCATGGACCAGGGCCAGTGCCAGATCCAGCCGACGGCGCATGCCGCCGCTGTAGGTTGAGACACGCCGGTCAATGGCATCGGTCAGGCGCACGAGCTCAAGCAGTTCAGTGGCCCGCACTTGAGCGTCGTGGGAATTCATGCCGAAAAGGCGAGCCTGGATGGTGAGCAGCTCCATCGATGTCAGCAGTGGATCGAGGCCGACATCCTGCAGGGCTACGCCCGAAATGCAGCGCACTTCGCTGGCCTGGTTGACAACGTCGTAGCCTCCAACCGTGGCGCGCCCGGCGCTGGGCAGCGCCAGCGTGGTGAGAATCTTGATCGTCGTGCTCTTTCCAGCCCCGTTCGGACCGAGAAAACCGAAGATCTCACCGGGGGTCACGTTGAATGAGACTCCATCGACGGCGGTCACACCGCCCGGGTAGTGTTTCTTCAAACCATCCACTTGTATTTCGCGGGTAGAACCGCAGCGTGAAAGTACCGACATTTCAGGTTGAGCTCCTCTCGAGCAGAGATTTTGTCTGATGCGCACGATAGGCAAAAAGCAGCGGAAGTCCGAACACCATCAGCGCACCAATGGGTCCCCAGAGGGGGTGGGATTTCAGACGAAGGTGAACGTGATCAAGAACGACGCTGGCGTCGTCTGACAGAGATTGAAAGCGATGGGTATGAATCCATTGACGAAATGGCCCGCTGGTCTGCACATCGTCAAAACCGGACGAGCCCAGATTCTCGACGCGAGCCCCCCAGCGAATTGGAAACGGCCCCAGGTGGAGTGTGAAGGAAACGCGGCTCCCCTCGCTCAGCGTATCTGGCGCGTTGAGATCGCGCATGAAGAATACGGGCGGAGTGATCGCCTTCAGGCTTCCCGCTGAGCGGTGGAAGTTCTGGACTTTCTCCAATGGAGCGTCGACGACGAAACGGTGATGGTAGTCCATGGGCTTGATCTTCCCGCGGGACGGCTAGCGCCCGAAAAACTGCCTCAAAGTCTGGCGAATCGTGAAACCTTGCATGTACTCACCGGCTGCCTGCGCTGTGAAGGCGCGTGGCTGCGGGACGAAACGTTCGATGGCGTTCGCGGATGTGACGTTGCTTACGGCCAGCAGTTCCAGCAGGCTGCTTGTGACCGGCGGGTTGGGCAGCGCGGCTTCCATTAAACGGACGATGATACGCAGCAGCGGAAGTGGGAAGTGGACCATGATCCGCTTCGCGCCGACCGCTTTCAGGGTGCGCCGTTCGATTTCCTCCAGCGTGAGGATTTCCGGGCCGCCCAGTTCGTATTCCTGTTGGTGCGTGGATGGATCCCCGATGGCTTTCACGACTGCAGTCGCGACGTCTTCCACCCAGACCGGTTGAAAGCGCGCATCCGGCCCGCCGACGATCGGGAAGATGATCGGGGTGATCGGCACCAGGCGGGCGAAGGTGTTGGCGAATTCATCTTCCGCCCCCCAAATGACCGAAGGCCGGAATGCGGTCCAATCCAGGCTGGATTGCGCGACGTATTGCTGGGCGCGGCCTTTGGAGGCCAGGAAGCGATAAGGCAGGTCTGGAGCGGCTCCCAGCTGCGAGATGTTGATGAAACGGCGCACACCGGCTGCCAGGGCTGCGTCGACGACATTCAACGTGCCCTGCGTGTTAATTTGCTCATACGAGCCGCGGCCGCGTTCGATCGCGATGGCGACGGTGTGAACGACTGCGTCTGCGCCTTGTAGGGCTGGCGCCATCGATTCGGGCTGAGTGACATCCCCCTGGACCAGCTCGACCTGCAGATCCGTGATACGGCCTTCGCGGCGGGCGGTTTCCATATTGTGGACAAGCGCACGGACGGGCGTGCCCTGCGCTGCCAGCCGCCGTACGATATGACTGCCGAGATATCCCGAACCACCGGTGACCAGTATCATCGCGTATCCCTTTTGCTGTTACTTTCCGTTTTGATTGAAATCGTCTGAATTCATCAGCGTCTCCAGGTAGCTCAGGACCGGCTCACCGTCCGGGCCAATCACATCTGAGAGGCTTTGATGATATGCGGACAGGTACTCGTCCAGGGCCGGGCCGGGGATGCCGTAATTGCGCAGCAGCCCGCGCACCCAGCTCAAATCGCTAGCGACCAGTTTGAGATCCCCCAGCTGCAGCGCGGCTAAAAAGTCGCTGGTGAGATGGAGATTGGCGTTGGTCAAATGGTTGGGATCGAGGTCCAGCTTGCGCATCGCCGGGCTCAAGCGGGCGCTGAGTTCCGACTGTTTCTCGCCCATCGCCGCCAGGGCTTGCCGGTAGGAGGGTGGGATCGCTGAGGCTGGAGGGCTTTCGGGCCTGAGCTTGAGCAGGTGCTCAATGGAAGCCGGGGCTTCAGCCAGCGTTTCTCCAAGGAAGTGACCCTGGATGCGATCGCGCAGTTCCGGTTGATCGTTGAATATCCGCCCGCCGAAGGCAAAGATCAAACCGCGATCGGCGAGCAGGCTGGCGAAATCGATCAATGCGGCGGCTGTGCGCAGCTCATGGGCCGACATGACCACCAGATCCGGCTTGATTCCATCGAGCGCAGACTCGAAACGTGCGTAGGGGACATTCGCGCCCAGGAACAGCGCCCGGCGTCCCTGCCGGCGCAGCAGGTAGGTGAGCACCAGCGGGCTGAAGGTGTGCTCATCTTCTGGCGGGCAAGCGACGAGCACCGTTCCGGGCAGGTTGGGCGGTGGGGCAGAAGCCAGCAGTGCCTCCACCCGGCGCAGTGCGAGGGCGGAGGCGAAGTGCTCCTGCTGAACTGTGAGCTCACCCTGGTACCAGCCCTCGCCGATTTCATTCAGGCCTTTCACGAGCAGGTCGAGACACACTCGCTCGGGCGGAAAGCGGCCGAAAGCCTGGTTGAGCACCTGTACAGCCTGCTCCTCATGGAACTCCCGGCAGGCCGCAATCCAGGATTCGCGCAGCTCTTCGATCGCCTCGCCCCCGTTGAAGGTAAGCTCGGCAGCCTGCGTCGTCGAACCATAGGGCATGGCGAGCAGTGGGTCTTTACCACGCGCTTCGATGGAGCGCCATAAATCGATCGCCCGGCTGATGCTCAGCCCCTCATCCTGGCGGGCTGTGAGCCATTTCAGCGTCTCGATGTCACGGGGCGTGAACAGGCGGTGGCCCCCACTGGTCCTCTGGGGCTCAGGCAGGCCGTAGCGCCGCTCCCAGGCTCGCAGCGTGTCAGGCTTGATACCGGTCTCACGTACAACCGCTTTCAGGTTGTAGGTCGGTCCCTGTCCCTTTTTAGCCATTTGCCTCACCTTGTCCTGGGTCTCGTTTGCTGCTGCGAACTATATCAGGATGCAAAGATTTTGTCAAGAATTATTCGAGCCTAGGTTGCGGAGTGGGGGATGCTGGATGAGGAGCATTGCGAGTATAGTGGCAGTGGATATTGATTGCGCCGCCATGCAGGGCGTATTGATATCGGTGACGAAGCGTATATCTTTCGCAAAAGGCAAAGCCCAAGGTATGCGGTATTCTTTGATCCTTCCCGGTTGGCCTTGAGGATCTGAATCAAGATGAAAGCACGATTACGATAAAGCCTCTGAAAACAACCAGAAGATCGATTAAGATTTCAGATGACTGTACGTTCGAAACGGAAGGAGGGATTCCGTTGAACAGTGCAAGGCAAAGAGTTTACCGAGTTCTACTTATACTGATGACCGGGGTGTTGCTGGCAGCCTGCGGCTCCAGCGGAGGAGAGGAACCGCCCACCCTGAGCGTCGAGCAGATCCAGACTCAAGCGGTCGGGACCTTCAGCGCCGGGCTGACGGCCACTGCGCTGGCCATGCCGACGAACACGCCCACCGCGACCGAGGAGCCGACGGCTACAGCGACCAGCACGCAGGCGGCCACGAACACCGTCGCTACCACGGCTACCTCGGCTGCGCCCACCAGTTCGTGCTACAACCTGACGTACGTCTCCGATGTGACCATTCCCGATGACACGGAGATGGATCCGGGCGAGACGTTTACGAAGACCTGGCGCGTGCGCAACAGCGGCTCGTGCAGGTGGGAGAACGATTTTCTTTTTAATTTCATCGGCGGCGAAGCGATGGGCGGCTCTTCGCAGGTGCTCGACGATATCGTGGATCCGGGCGAAAATGTCGACCTGTCCGTGTCTCTAACAGCCCCAAGTGACCCGGGAACCTACCGCGGGAACTGGCGCATGTCGACCGCCGACAAGGCTTATTTCGGTGATGAGGTGTATGTGCAGATCATCGTCGGGTCCGTGCCGACGGCGACTGTCACCCCAACGCCGACTCCCTGACCCTAATCGCTTCCGATCGGTGATGCACAAATCGGCCGGCGTGCCGCAAAAGAGCTGCGCTGCCCGACCGATTTCGTGTTCTTGCGTGCCCTGGTGCCCCCAGGGGGATTCGAACCCCCGTCTTAGCCTTGAAAGGGCTACGTCCTGGTCCCCTAGACGATGGGGGCAACGCGGCGATTGTACCATCCTGCCGCGGCGCCGGTCAACGATTCTCCCCGTTCAACGCGCTCAACCGGAACCTTGAGCGAGATCCTGTAAACCGTCGGCTGCTTCAAGCCGGGTGCGGAAGCTGTTCACGAAACGCGCGGCCGGCGCCCCATCGACGATGTCGTGGTCGATGCTCACCGTCAGGTCCAGCAGCTCGCGGATGGCGATTTGCCCCTCGTGGACGGCGGGCTTTTCGGCGATGCCCCCGACGCCGATGTTCAGCGTGAAGTTGGGCATCGTGATCGGCCACCCGCCGCCGTGCCCGAACATGCCCACTGCCGTGATCATCACCGGGCTGGACTGCTCGCGAAACGAGCGGGGAAAGCGCATCACCACCCAGTAGAAAAGCCTGCGCATGGGCGCCGGCAGACGCAGGAACCAGCGCATGAAGTGAGCCTCACCGCTGGCCTGTGGTGCCCCTTGCGCTGCGCGCATCTCGCGGTGCAGCTCGAGCAGCGCTTTACGGTTGGCGGCTTTGAAGACATGCGGCATGGGCACTTTATGGCCGTCAAACTCGGTCTCCAGCATGGAAGTGATGTTGACATCATCGTAGATCACCAGCCGGTTGCGCCAGTCGCGGTAGGCATGGACATGGGGGTGCTGCTCGATCGCCTGTGCCAGGCAGTGGATGATGAAGGCTGTAAAGGAGATCTTCTCGCCGCTCCGGCGTTCATGCTCGCGAATGAGCCGGCGGGCATCAGTGACATCGACTTCGATCAACCCGTGCACGATGTGCCGCCGCCGGCCGAGGTAACCCGAATCCATCGCGAAGCGGCGCATGGCCGGGATGGGTTCGACTCGAAAAGGTTGTGCTTTTTCGGACATCAACTAAGTCTCTTTCCTCCGCTTGATCCAAGTGGGCAAACGCAAGCCTCATCGAAAGGCGTTGCCATTTTATTCAGGGTTTTAGCCGCTGTCTTGCCATCGTAATAAATTTGAACGATCCCGCCGCTAGGTAAATCAAGCCCATGAGGAAGAAGCCAACTCCAAGCGCGGGTTGATCTTTAGCTCCAATCAGATACGAGCCTATGCCGATCCAAACGACCCCGGATACAAGCAGCAGCCAAACCTTCGCCCGGTTGACGTAGGCAAAAACCGCGCCGGTGATGATGAAGCCGGCAATCAGCAGCCACGCGGCAGGACCTTGCTCCAGCAACCGGCTCCTGCCCTTTTCCGCTATCGAGCAGCCGTTCACCCCGGAAACGCGCTGGAGCCGTGCCGCGGCGAAGTGCGGCGACGGTGTAGTTCAGTGCGTCATCCGCAGGGACCCAGAGATCGGGCGCCAAGCCGACTGACTCACGGACCTCTTGATCCGGAAAGAGTCCGAAGTTGATCGGTAGCCACACCATCAGTCCCGAGTTGGGGAGCTTGTGCGTTGAGATGTTGCCGAACGTCAGGCAGCCCATGCTGTTCTCACCCACGACGGTCACATTCTCAACCTGCGAGATGCGCATAATCAAGCCTTCGCCCGCGGATGCAACCCGACCATCAGCGACAAGGATCACGGTCGTGTCGTTGGGGATCAAAGGCAAAGTCGGGTATCGCGTCCCACTCCAACCCGGCAGTCGGACACCATCTTCGATTGATTCGGCGAGGCGCAAATGTTGCTCTAGATCGTCGCGGTAGAGCTCCATATCGTATTCGTGGATCCAGTAGCTGAAGGCATTGAGACGACCGGCCAGGCTCGTCTTGCTCTCGAGCTCGGAGGAGACGAAGATCGATTCCGCCCTGCGTCCGGTCAGGCTTTGTATCCAGCTGATCGGCCAGTGTTCGTTTCCACCGCCGTTGCCGCGCACGTCGAGTACGACGACTGATTGATCACGATATTCAGCCCCTGTCATGGCGAACTCGCGCAGACTTTCAGCATCCGAGTCCCCAAATCCTCGGACTCGCAGCACCGGGATCCCGCCGAGAACATACTCGCGGAAGACATCTCCTGAGGTGTCACGAAGATCCGATCGCCGAAGCTTGACACGGAAAGAACGTTCCCCCTCATCCCCATCTGTGCTGATGGTAAGCGGCGCGGGCTGCTCCTGCGATAGCAAACCAAGACGGTAGATGGGCTCGCCTTCCCGGTTGAGGGAGGGTAGCAGGTACGGCGCCGGATCGGCGCCGTTGATTGAGTGTATGGTGTAACGTTGGCCGCCGCTTTCAAATTGATACCCCTCATATCGAAGCAGTATGGATAATTGCGTGTCATACCAGAAATCGCGGTGGCTGCTGAAACGATGCTCACCGATCCTTGTGTGGCAGTCTTCGATGAAGCCTAGATTTTCACTCAGCAGGTCCGAGAGGGCATCGGAGGACCATGAGGATCTGGAGAGCAGCGCCTGCAGGATACGCGCCTGGGCTTCTTCGAAGGCACGAGCATCGAAGAAGGCGTACCCAGAATAACCATGTGAAAACAAGTAGAAGATCCGCTCCACGTCCTCTACTGCCTGCTCGACTGTGATCCTCCTCGGTGGAGCAGACTCAACATCCATGATCAGGTCTTCCAGGGGAAGTTCGTTATTCTCCCAGGCGTATCGGAGCTCGTCCACCGCACGGCGCAGGTTATCATCGATTGGGGCGTTGTAGACGGATTGGATCCATTCCGACGCCGGCGGCGCTTCGGCGATCATGGCTCGCAGGGCTTGCTCAGCAGCATCACGGCGCAGGATGAAGTCAGATCCGGAGCAGATTGTAATGCGGCGTTCCTGAGCCCAGGGGTTGTCTTTCGTGAGCTTGATGGTGTGGTCCTGCGCCGCGAGCAGTTCGTCGAGTTCCTCCGGCGCCAGCAGGGTGCGGATCACCTCGCCCGTGTAGGGTGCATCCGGATGCCCAATCAGGACAAGGTTCATCCCCCGGGCCCATTCCGGAATTTCCGCTTTGTCGAGGGTGAGCCATTCCAGGCGCAGGTGCTTCAGCAATGTTGAGTAATCACGTGCGAAGCGGGCATCCATTGCATTGGCGACGATGACCGTTTCCTGCGCTTGGTTGGAAAACCATGGGTGTCCTGCCTCCAGGCCGGCGGCTGCGGAGGGCGTGGCGGACGAAGCAAATCCGACCAGCAGGGCTGTCAGGAAGATGAGCGTGCGGAATTGGAATCTCATCAGGCGCTCCCCACGGGACAAAGGCTTATCAGGATTCCCCGCCCGGCCAACGCTCAAGCCGTTCGGAAAGGACACAGCGGAAACCCACCCAGTGCATTCGGTAGGACGAAGCCGTCAGCCCGGTCCTGCGAGTAACCGGGGTCGACCGCCCTTCGTCGAACCATGAGCCACCGCGTGCAACGTGCAGCGTCCCGGAAACAGGTCCTGCCGGATCCACCCTCGCGTAATTGGCATCATAGGATTCAGACCACCAATCACCCACCCACTCCCAGACGTTGCCAGCCATGTCGAGTGCTCCGCACCAGCTCGCCCCTTCCGGGAAGCTCCCCACCGGTCCCCATCGAGCGAACCCATCCTGGGTGGCGGCATCCCGCCAGGCGTAGGTACAGCTGGCATCGCAGTAGTTGGCCAGGCTCCCATCGAATGTGTTTCCCCAAGGGTACAACAAAGAACCCGGTCCCCGCGCCGCGAATTCCCATTCCGCTTCCGTGGGCAAGCGGCCTCCAACCCAGGCACAGTAGGCCGCAGCTCCATACCATGACACCTCGATCACGGGATGACGCTCATATCCGGGTGTAGCCCGGTAGATGCCATCCTGCACTTCAATGTGGCTGTAGACGATCCCGCGGTGACCAGCCCCGGGTTCCCACCAGCTGACACCATCTTCGGCTTGATTGCCCCGTTCGTTCAGAAAGTCAGTGAACATGGCATTGGTCACTTCGGTGCGGTCGATCCAGAATGCCGATAAGGTCACCGTGTGCGCCGGCCGCGCCCGCTCATCAGCCGGATTGCCCATCTCGAATTGGCCATCAGGCACATAGATCATGGCCATTCCATCGCGTCGCCGCATGCGGGTCTCAGTCGGTTGAAGCGGTAGAGGTGATATGAGCGCTCCGCTGCTCGGGGAGGGCTTGCTTGCCGGGGATCGTGCATCCGGTTCACAGCTGGAGAGGATGGCCAGGCATGCAGCAAGGAGCAACTGTGTGGTCTTGAAGTGGACATGCATCGTCAAGCCGTTTCCTGCCTCAGCCGCCGGCACACTTTTCAGACGTTTTCATGGGTTCAAATGTTCCCGCGTACTCAGCGGGTTGAGTTCGAGGGCTGGGTCGGCTGCGGGTGTCAACGGCCGCGGCATGAGCCGCCCGTCCAGATTAATGCCTGCTGCGGTTCCTGGTTCCCTTGCCCCGGTAGGAGGGGGCGGTGATCGGCGCGATCTGCACCAGACGCCGGTCCATCAGGCGCGACTGCAGGCGGGGATCGATCTCATCCAGCGTGTCAGCGGTCGTGATCACCGTCGGCAGGCCGGCGTTGTAGCGGTAATTGATCAGCTGGTAGAGCTTCTCCTGCACCCAGGGCTTGGTCGCCTGGGATCCCAGATCGTCCAGCACCAGAAGCGGCGCGGTGCGGATCTCGTCGAAGCGCCGGTCGTAGGAGGTGTCTGAACTGGGGCTGAACGTCGCCCGCAGGTGGTCGAGCATGTCCGGTACGACGACGAACATCACCGGGTAGCCCTGGCTGGCGCGGTAGTTGGCAATCGCCGCCGCCAGGTGCGTCTTGCCGCATCCATAATCGCCCGTAAAGACAATCCATCCTTCAGGATTCTCTGCGTAGCCATTCGCCATCTGAAAAGCATTCTCAAGGGTTTCAACGCTCTCCATGGCAAGCTGCTCTTCCTTGCGCAGGCTGAAGGTGCCGAAGGTCTGACCGGCGTGCAGGCCGAGGCTGGAGAGCTCGTGCTGGCCGCTGTCATCGACCGGCCGGCGGTAATCCGGCGCCAGGATGCGCACGCGCGTTACGAGCTCTGGATCGGAGAGGCGCGAGCGCACGCGCCCTTCGAGCTCATCCAGTGCCAGGTTGGTCGTGATCACCAGCGGCAGGTGGTTGATGTAGCGGTAGTTGAGAATCTGAAATAGCTTCTCGCGCGCCCACGAGGTGGCACTCTGCGTGCCGAAGTCGTCCAGGATCAGCTCGAAGCGCTGTTCGAAGGTGACCTCCTCAGCGCTGTAGGCGAAGCGCAGCTGATCGAGCAGATCGGGCACGGTCAGGAAGAGCGTGGGGATGCCGAGCTCGACGACCTGGTTGGCGACGGCGGCCGCCAGGTGGGTTTTTCCACAGCCGTAGCCCCCTTCGATCAGCAGCCAGCCCTGCAGGGTGGAGGCGAAGGCCTGGGCTTGATTGAAAGCCCGTTCGAGCGAGTCGGCCTGGTGCGTGCCGATCCCGACCCGGCCGCGCGGGTTGAAGCTCTCGAAGGTGAGCTGCTTCAGTTCATCGAGCTGGCTCAGGCTGAAAAGCATCTCGCGCATGCGGGCCTGCACGTCAGCCGCGCGGCAGCTGCAGATCTGCAGCTTGCCAAAGTCGGGATGGTCGACCGGCAGGTCGGCGCGCAGATAGCCCGAGCCGCCGCAGTGCGGGCAGTTAGGGTCACCGAGCGTACGGTGGATTACGCCGCCCTCAGGAATCCCAGTAGTCCGCGAGCTTGCCCTGGATGTAGCGGCGGCGAGCCTTTTCAGTGTCTCCTCGATCTTCTCGCTCATGCCTGCCTCGTTGCTCCCAATCTTCGAGGATGGCCTCGATGTAGCGCCACTTCCTGACGTTGTTTTCGACGGCGATGCCGATCGCCTCCTCGATCCATTCGGCCGGGAAGCTATCCTCCGCCGCCCGCAGCCGCTCGGCCAGCATCGGCGTCAGCGGTCCGATGTTCTGTTCGTAGAGAGTATAGACGTTCGGCCGTTCAACAGCCAGGGAAAGCGGCGTCGTGGGGTCACCGCTGGGCGACCAATCGCCGGTCTCAATCGCCTCGACCGCTGCGCGGCCTTTGGCGCTGTTGAAGAAATAGAAGTCCTCATCCCCGGACGACAACTCAAGGCTAACGTGCAGCAGGGTGCCGCGCGCCACCGCCCGTTCAAGCGCTTCGTCCAGCGCTTCTTGCGGTGCGAGACCGGGTTGGGTGAGGGCTGACATCAGAAGTTCATCGCCCCCCATCTCGCCCCGCAGCAGGTAGCGGAAACGTCCCTCGCGCCGGGCGAGCGCCCAGAACGCGTACAGGGTGACCTGCAGTTCGCCGAGGTGGTCGATCTGCGGCAGCAGTTCGCTGAAAAATGCGGCTGGAACCGGGATGATCGGCTGCTTCCCTGCGGAGAATCCTGCGAATCCCGGCGGCGTCATGGCGTTCTTGCGCTGGTTCAGACTGCGGCCAGGTCGACTGGCCGTGTGGCGGCGTTCTCGAATTTGGCCAGCGATTGACGGAAGACCAGTTCGACGCTGCCGACCGGGCCGTTGCGGTGTTTGGCGACGATGATCTCGGCGATGTTCTGCTTCAGCGTATCGTCCTCATATTGATCCGGGCGGTAGATGAAGAGCACCACGTCGGCGTCCTGCTCGAGGCTGCCCGACTCGCGCAAATCAGAGAGGATCGGGCGCGGCGGGCGGCGCGATTCGACCGCGCGCGAGAGCTGCGCCGCAGCCAGCACGGGTACATTCAGCTCGCGGGCGAGGGCTTTCAGGTTGCGCGAGATGTAGGAGACCTCCTGCACGCGGTTCTCGATGCGCGAATCGCCGGTCATCAACTGCAGGTAGTCGACGATGATCAGGTCGAGACCAACCTCCATGTGCAGACGGCGGCATTTCGTGCGCAGCTGGAGCGGCGTGATAGCCGGCGTGTCGTCCAGGTAGATCTGGGTGTCGCCCAGCGCGCTGACGGCCTGCGTGAAGAGCGGCCATTCCTCGTCCTGCAGATCGGCCAGCCGCAGGCGCTGGGAATCGATGCCCGTCTCCTGAGCCACCAGGCGCTGGACAAGCTGCTCGTTCGACATCTCGAGCGAGAAAAGCGCCACGTGGCGCTTGTGGATCTGGCTGGCGTTCTTGGCGACCGAGAGACAGAAGCCGGACTTGCCTTGCCCGGGGCGGCCGGCGATGATCAGCAGGTCGCTCGACTGCAGGCCGCCGAGCAGCCGGTCGAGGTCGATGAATCCAGTTGGAACGCCGAGCGTCTCGTCCTTGTGGCGGGCGAGGTAGTCAATGCGGTCGTAGTACTCGCTCAGCACGCGCTTGATCGGCTGCAGCTGGTGCGTCAGGCGGCGCTCGCTGACGCCGAAGATCGACTTCTCCGATTCGTTTACGACCTCTTCGATTGCTGTGCCGCCCTGGTAGGCCAGCTTGGCGATCTGGTTCGCAGCGGCGAGCAGCCGGCGGCGTGTGGCGGTCTCTTCTACGACCAGGGCGTAAGCTTCAGCATGCAGCGAAGAGGGGACGTTGTTGATCAACGCCGTCAGGTAAGCCGGTCCGCCGGCTTCGTCGAGGCGTGATTGCCGCTCGAGCTCTTCCGAAACAGTGAGGATGTCGACCGGCAGGCGCTGTTCATGCAAGGCGGTGAAGGCCTCCCAGATCCAGCGGTTGCGGTGGATGAAAAAGTCGTCAATCGAGAGCGTGTTGGCGACGTCGTAGTAGACCTCGGGGTTGACCAGCACCGAACCGAGCAACGCTTCTTCCGCCTGCCGGTCGTGCGGCATCTCTTGTCCTGAACGGCCATCGCCTGAGCTAGCTGTCGGGGGCGGAAGCGGGAAATCCGTCATTGGCCTTCCATGCGGCTTGCGGTTTGCGTCGAATCCGATCCTCGAGATGAGGGTCTTCTTGTCTAATCCCGGGCTGGCACCAGCTCGGGGGTAGATCGAGTTGTGCTTGAGTTACTCGTCGTCTTCGCCCTCGTCCGACTCCAGGTCGTCCATGTCGAGCGAATCCATGAAATCCTTAAAGACTTCCAGCCGTTCGTCGGGCACATCGCTGGGGGCTTCGCTCTCGAGATCGGCCTCCGGCACGGTCGAGGCCTCGTCCATGATCTCCTCGGCGACATAGACGGGCACATGCACGCGCACGGCGAGCGCCAGCGCGTCGGAGGGGCGCGAATCGATCGCCATCTCCTGGCCGTTGACCTGCAGGATAATGCGGGCGAAGAAGACGTTGTCTTTCAGTTCGGTGATGTTGATGCGGGTTATCTGCGCTCCAAGCTCGGTGAGCACGTTGCGCAGCAGGTCGTGCGTGAGAGGCCGGGCGACCTCGACGTCCTGCAGGCTGAGTGTGATCGCTTCGGCTTCATAGGGGCCGATCCAGATGGGCAGATAGCGATCGGAATTGATCTCCTTCAGGATGACGATCCGCTGCTGTGACATCAGGCTGACGCGGATGCTGTCGATTTCTACCTCTACCATCCTGCTCGCCTCCAGGCGTGCTGAGTGCCGGAATTTAGGCGATTATAACATGCTCGCTGACGAACAGCGCCGGCGGTGATGGAGGCAGCCGGCATCTGAAGCTATACTGTACAACAAAACCGGACGGCCTTTTCCACCATTCAAGGGAGGCGGCATGTTCGAGGGTCTGCTCGCACCACGCGGCGTGGTTGTCATCGGCGCCTCGCAGGATCCGGTGAAGCTCGGATACGGCGTGGCTCGCAATCTGGTTGTGTCTGGCTATCCGGGAGTAATCCATCTCGTCAATCCACGCGGCGGGTCCTTGTTTGACCTGCCGCTCTACCCCGATCTGGCCAGCGTGCCCGATCCGGTCGACCTGGCGGTGATCATGATCCCGGCCGCTTCCGTTCCGGAGGCGCTGGAGGACTGCGGCCGGCGCGGCATCCACTTCGCCATCATCGGCGCCGGGGGATTTCGTGAGACCGGTGAGCAGGGAGCCAAGCTGGAGGCACGCTGCCTGGAGGTCGCCCGCCAGTATGGGCTGCGCGTGCTGGGGCCGAACTGCATTGGCTACTTGGACACGCACCTGCCGATCGACACCAGCTTCCTGCCGCTTCCCGGCCCGATCCAGGGTGAGATTGCCTTCCTGTCCCATTCGGGCGCGATCTGCGAGGCGGTGATCGACTGGGCGCGCGGGCAGGGTTTCGGGCTGTCGCGGCTGGTGAGCCTCGGCAACCAGATGGACCTGAACGAGGGGGATCTGCTGCCGGCGACGGCTGCCGACCCCAACACGCACGTCGTGGCGATGTACCTGGAGGGCATCGGTGACGGCCCGAGTTTCATCAAGAGCGCGCGCGAAGTGACCCGTGTCAAACCGGTGGTGGCGATCAAGGTCGGGCGCTCGGACGCGGGCCGAGCGGCGGTCGCCTCCCACACCGGCGCGCTGGCCGGCGAGGATCAGGCTTTCGATGCCGCCTTTCGCAAGGCGGGGGTGATCCGCGCCCGCCACTCGGAGGAGATGTTCGACTGGGCCCGGGCGCTGGCCTGGTGCCAGCTTCCATCTGGACCCTGCATGGCGGTGCTGACGAACGCCGGTGGTCCAGGTGCGATCGCAGCCGATGCGCTGGAGGAGAACGGGCTGCGGTTGGCCAAACTGGCTGAAACGACGCGCGAGGAGTTAGCCGGGTTCTTGCCGGATGCCGCTAGCCTGCACAATCCGGTCGACATGTTGGCCGGCGCCGGGCCGCGTGAATACGCCGACGCGCTGCGGTTGCTGCTTGATGATGAGGGTGTCGATGGGATCATCGTCATCCTGCCCCCGCCGCCGGTCACGACGGCGGCAGAGGTCGCCGGCGCGATCATCCCGGTCATTCGTTCCGCCGACAAACCCGTGGTGGTGGCTTTAATGGGTGAGGAGCTGATCGCTCATGCCGCCCAGCTATTCCGCATGGCGCGCGTTCCTGATTACCGCTTCCCCGAGCGAGCGGCGTCGGCGCTGCGAGTGCTCCATCTCCGCTCGCAGCAGATCGACGGCACGGAAGAAGCGGATGAACCGATGAGCGACATCGATCATGAGCTGGCCGCCTCCCTTCTGCAGTCTGCCCGGCCCGGCGCGGACCGTTTCTTTGATGCCCACGATTCGCTGGCTCTGATCTCGGCATATGGCCTGCCCGTAAGCCGGCAGAGAGCCGTCGAGAGCCTCGAAGAAGCGCTTGCGAAAGCCGAGGAGCTCACCTATCCGGTCGTCTTGAAAATCAATTCGCCCGATGTTCCGCATAAATCCGACCTGGGCGGTGTGGCGCTCGACCTGCGCTCGCCCGCGGATCTGCGCACGGCATTCTCAAGCCTGAGCGAGCGGGCCAGGACGACGATGCCGAAGATGGAAGACCCGGGATACATCCTGCAGCCGCATGCCCGGCAGGGCCGCGATGTGATCGTCGGTTTCGCACGCGATGACCAGTTCGGCCCGCTATTAATGTTCGGCTCGGGTGGGGTTGAAGTTGAAGCCCTGGGCGATGTCGCCTTCGCCCTCGCGCCGTTGACGCACAGCGAAGCGGAGCAGATGATTGAAGCGACGGTGGCCGGAGTGCGTTTGCGCGGTATGCGGGGTCAGGCTCCGGCTGATACTGGAGCCGTCATCGATGCGCTCTGCCGGCTGAGTCAGCTGGCGTTGGATTTCCCCGACCTGCAGGAAGTTGAGATCAATCCCCTGCGGGTTTTTGAGGACGAGAGCGGCGCCCTGGCGCTCGATGTCCGGGCACGCCGCGCTGCTCGCACCGAGCATCGAGCGTGAGCTCACAGACGGCCTTTTCGGTCTCAGCAAGCTGGCACACCCTATCCAACTGATCCGTAGCCGTTTGAGCGCGTTCCACTGAGTCAACGGGCAGACCGATACGACCATATAAAATAGCTTTACAAATACTTGACAAATACTAGAATCCATGCTATGATCATGCCATCACGGTTTGATCAGGAGTGGAAGATGTTGGTATTCAACGAGGAACGCGAGCTGGTCTTGCAGGAAGCACCGCAGGGGCTGTATATGCCCGATGGTGGGAAGATGGAACAGGTCATGGCATGGCGAGCAGGCATGTCGCCCGATCCGACGATGATGGGCGCAGTGCGCACGTTGCTCACCGGCATTGGTGAGGATCCCGAGCGCGAAGGCTTGCTCGATACGCCCAAGCGTGTGGCGAAGATGCTGCGCGAGGTTACCAGCGGCTACAGCGTCGATCTGGATGCAGTCATCAACGGCGCAAGGTTTGAGGCGAGCTACAGCGAGCCGATCGTTGTGCGCAACATGACCTTCTATAGCATGTGCGAGCACCACATGCTGCCGTTTCATGGTAAGGCGCACGTCGCCTACCTGCCGGCCGGCCGGGTGGTTGGATTGAGCAAGATCCCGCGCGTGGTCGAGATTTTCGCCCGCCGGTTGCAGGTACAGGAGCGCATGACCGATCAGATCGCGGACTTTCTGCATGAGAAGCTGGAGCCGCGCGGCGTGGCAGTGATCCTGGAGGGCGTGCACTTCTGCGCTGTCATGCGCGGTGTGGGGCAACCGGATGGTTTGATGCGCACCCAGGCAGCGAGGGCTGAGTCGGATGAACTGCGCCGCCAGCTGCTGGCGCTGGCAGGCGGCGAACGGTGATCCCGGCCAGGTTCGATCATGGCATTCCGGCCGGGAGGGGAGGTACAGGATGAGCGTACGAATTGTGACCGACAGCACCTGCGATCTGCCGCAGGAAGTCATCGACCGCTACGAAATTGAGGTCGTTCCGCTCTACATCAATGTCGGGGACAAGAGCTACCGGGATGGCATCGACCTATCACGTGAGCAGTTTTATCAGCGGCTTCCAGGGTGGAACCCGCCCCCGACGACCGCGGCACCCGGCGCGAAGGTGTTCAAGCAGATCTACGACCGCCTGGCCGGGGAGGGCGCGAGCGAGGTGCTTTCGATTCATATCTCGGTCAGCCTCAGCGCCACGCCTGATGTCGCCCGCCAGGGTGCTGACATGACGTCCTCCGTCCCGGTGACCGTCCTTGACTCGCGGCAGTTGAGCTTAGGCACCGGCTTTATCGTTGAACGGGCTGCGCGCGAAGCGCGGGCTGGGCGCACGGTAGCCGAGATTCTGCCCATCCTGGAGGAGCAGATCCAGCGCACGCATGTCTTCGCCGCGCTGGACACGCTGGAGTACCTGCGCCGCAGCGGGCGGATGAACGGTGCGATTGCAGGAATCGGCAGTTTGCTGCAGGTCAAGCCGCTGTTGAAGATGTACGATGGCAATCCGACCTCCGAGCGCATCCGCACCCAAGAGGCAGCCCACCGGCGGCTGCTAGCTCTGCTGGAACAGTGTTCTCCAGTCGAGCGGATCGCGCTGGTGCACACGAACGCCGCGGCCGAGGCTTATGAATTGCTGGCGCGGGTTGAAAGCGATCTCCCCCGCACGCAGGTCGAATCGGTTGACATCACTCCGGTGATCGGCGCGCACATCGGGCCTGGAGCCATCGGTTTTGCACTGGTCCAGGCGAGGCGCAACGAGGCTTGAAATGCCTGGTCGCTGCACAGGCGCTTGAAGTAGGGCTGACATGCGCCGCGGGCAGAGCGTGCCCGCCTGTGCTATTCGATCCCCGCACCGAAGCGGTGCGGGGATTCTTGTTTTTAGGCTCGCTTAGGTGGTGTCCGGAAGAGCCTGCTGAGAGAGCGCTTTCGCCAATTCGGCGGCGATGTGTGCGTTGTGACGAAGCAGCGCGAGGTTCGCCCCGAGGGTGGCGCCTCCGGTCAGCTCGGAAAGGCGGGTAAGGAGAAATGGCGTGAGCGCCTGGCCGCTGATGCCCTGCTGCGCTGCCTCCGCTTCGGCTCGCTCCAGCGCATCATGGATCTCACCCTGCTCGAGCGCTTCTTCCGCCGGGCAGGGGACACAGACCAGGGCTGCGGTGTGGGGCGAGATCTGCCAGTGTGTGAGCAGCAGCTGGGCAAGCTCTCCGACCGTGTCCACCTTGAATGAAACGGGCAGACCACTTTCCCGGCTGAAGAAGGCGGGGAATTCCTCTGTTTGCCAGCCGATCACCGGCACAGAAGCCGTTTCGAGCCATTCCAGGGTGCGGGGAAGGTCGAGGATCGATTTTGCGCCTGCGCAGACGACAGCCAGCGGCGAACGAGTCAGCTCGGGCAGGTCGGCCGAGACGTCCCCTGTGCCCCCGCGATGGACGCCGCCGATGCCGCCTGTGGCGAAAACACGGATCCCGACCAGGTCAGCGAGCGCCATCGTCGCTGCCACCGTTGTCCCGGCGCACAGGCGCCGGGTGTGCGCCCATGCCAGTTCCCGCCGGCTGGCCTTGATCGCGTCCTGGTCGAGGGCGAGGCGCTCAAGCGATTCATCATCCAGACCGATGCACAGCTCGCCACCCAGCACGGCGACCGTGGCCGGAGTGGCGCCGGCCTCGCGCACGATCCCCTCCAGGCGGCGGGCGAGTTCGAGGTTGACCGGACGCGGCAGCCCGTGCGTGATGACCGTCGATTCAAGCGCGACGATGGGCCCGGATGCTTCCCGCGCTGTTTGGACTTCCGGTGAAAGCCTGATCCAGTTCGGAGGGATGTGGTCCAGCTGCGGTTTCAAACCGGACGCCTTTCCTGTCCGAGCGGGGTGGCGCGGTCTTCAGCGCAGCTCCTCATACAGCCTTTCCAGCGAAATATCCGGCGAGACCGTGCCGGATGCCCGCAATGTAAGCGCCGCGGCCGAGACGCCCAGCCGCACGGCTTCGTCGAGTGGAATGTCGTTCAGCAGCGCGAAAATGACGGCTGCGGTCAGCGCGTCGCCGGCGCCCGTTGGATCGACGATCTCAGTCTTGACTGCGGGGATGTGCCCGCTGGTGTCAACCGTAGCATAGCCAACGCCGAACTCGGCCATCGTGATGATCGCGATCCCAACACCCTGGGAGACGAGATGCCGGGCCGCATCGATCGCGCTGTTGCGGTCCTCATGCTGTACGGGTCGCGGACAGAGCGCACTGGCCTCGGCTTCGTTCGGCGTGATCAACCATAGCCGGTCGAGGTGAGGACACAGGGCGTCGGCAAGTTTGACTGTGGTTGGGTCCGCTGCGATCGGGGTCTTGGAGCGGGAGGCCAGCGCGACAGCGGCGCGCAGCGTTTTCTCCGGCAGGTTGGCGTCGATGAAGACCGCTGAAGCGCGCTTGAAAAGCCCCCGCCGCTCACGCAGGTGTTCGGGTGGGATCTCGGCGATGACGCGCATGTCATCGATGCCGACCTCCAGACTGCCCTCCTCGTTCAGCACGGCCAGGTAGAAGCCCGTAGGATGCTGATCGAGCTGCAGGCAATGGCTGACGTCCACGCCGGTTTCGGAGGTCTCCTCCAGCAAACGCTGCCCCTGCAGGTCTGTGCCGACGGCTGTGATCAGGCTCACGTCGGTGCCCAGGCGGGCCAGATTCTCTGCCACGTTGCGCGCTACACCACCCCGCGACATGCGCATCCGGCCGGGGTTGCTGGTGCCGAGATGCAGCGGGGCGTTCGACCTGCCCACCAGGTCGAGGCCGGCCGAGCCGATCACCAGAACCGGACCGTCGCGAATTTCGGGATAGGCGTTCATGTGCCGGGACTCTGGCCAAGCACCTGCGGCCGATTAAGCCGCTCCAGATGTGCGATCACGCGCTCGATCGTCTCCGCCTGCGGCGCTTCTTCTGCCAGGCTTGAGCGCAGCGTCTCCAGCTGGCGCTCCATCAGCGCCAGCAGTTCGTAGCAGCGGTAAGTCTCGGGCAATTCGCCCCGTTCCCAGGTGCCGATCCAGCCGGAGAGGATCTCATCCGTGAGCTCGCGATAGCGGACATGACGCTGCCGTTCGAGAAACGCCGGTGAGCGGTACAGCCGCAGGCGCTGGTAATCGCGCCATGCCGCAAGCAGCGTGCGCCCGGGATCGATCTCGCCCCGGCTTTCGGAAGCCTGGGCCAGGCCGACCTGCCACACGCCAACACCGATCCAATCCAGCTCCAATCCGAGGTAGCGCAGCCGCCGGGTAAGCGCTTCGGTGTGGAAGTGCTCGGTCAGCGCCCGGCGCGGTATCTGGAACCGGCCAGCCTTACCCTCATCCTCATCCGCCTCCTCGATCCCCGACTCAAGCTGGCGTGGTTGAAGCGCGAGCAGGCTCTCGAGTGAATGACCGCGAATGAAGGCCTGCACCTCGCGCTCGGCAATGCGTGCCAGCAGTTCATCCGGTGTGAGGGTTCGTTTTTCGATGACCGGTTGGGCGTACACCAGCCTGCGGATGCTCTCCTCCTGGAAGGGATAGGCATTCGCCAGGCTTCGTTCCTGGCCGCCGCCATACACTCGGAAGACCATCTGCACGTCGTTCGCGCTGAGTGGAACGCCATCCCTGGTTTCGGCGTAGGTTCGCTCCAACTGCACGATGCGGTCGCGCAAGTCCACGACCTCGCGCAGGCGCTCGAAGCCCTCGATGAAGGCGGATGACCGCCCGCCAGTCGTGGGCGGCGTGCTGCCACCATTCGCTTCCCGCGATTGAGCTGCTTCCGGGTACACGCTGGGGATGCCGCTGGCGGTTTCAAAAACGGCGGCGAAGCCGAGGTTGACCTGCACGTATCCCGGACCTCCGATGCGCGTGATCGGGTTGTTCGCTTCGAGCTGGCGTACATTTTGACGATCGATCCGCAGGCGCGGGTAGCTCAATCCAAAGAGTGAGCCAAGCAGATAGCGGAAGGCGACGCCGGCAGATTCGATCTCGAATAGATCGCGCAGATAAAGCGCACCGAAGGCGATCCCGACCAGGACGCCGAACAGCACCGGCAGGATGTGAATGATGATTTGTGGATTGAGAAACGTGCTGGCGATGTTAACGAAGGGGAACAGGAGCGGTGGCAGCGTATTGGTCCATTCGTACGGGATCTCACCGGGATACTCAAAGACCACGATCAGGACCAGCCAGAATGCAGCCAGCGCGATACCCGCGAGAATGATGCGGACGAGTGCCGCCGTCAGATCCCGTCCAAGCAGGAGCCGTACCGCGGCCTGGAGACTCGATTGGAGCAGGCTGCCCTCACCGGTAGGTTCACGTTCAAACATCTCCAACCCCTTCGGTCTGGCAGTCGTTGTCGAGCTTCCCGATTTCTTCCACCATCCGGTCCAATCGAGGCAGCAGCCGGGTCGTCCCTGGCAGGGGGCCGTCTGGAAGGAGAAGCGAGCGCGCATCTTGAAGCAGCTGGAGCAGCGTTTCCTTACGTCCGGGCTGCTCGCCGTTCTCCAGCGCCCGGATTAACTGTCCGGGAATGCGTTCGTGCAGTTCCGCTGCGGCTTCTGCTTCACCTCGCCGGCGGTTGCGCTCAACGACTTCGCGCGCTTCCTGCAAAGCGGCCTGGATTTCCCCGTACCAACCTTCATGCCACTGCAACAGCCGTTCACGCCGGACGTCGGGTGGCGGCTGCAGGTTGCGGATCTCGAGCTCGATCGGCCGGATACCGCGCGCAGCCAGGATATCGGATTCACGCCCTGTGCCGCTGTCCCCTTCCGTTTCACGCGCCTCCGGTGTGGGGATCAAGCGGGCGCGCATGTCGTCGGCTATCCGGGACAGGATCGAATCTTCGCCGCCCGCATCCACGAGCAGTTCATTCATTGACCAGCGCTTGATCTCCTCCCGCCAGACATCAGCCATTAAAAGTAGAGGCAGATCATTCCAGCTGACATCCTCATACTGCCCATAGAGATGTCCGAAGACCGCCCGTTCCACCGAGGGTGCGTGAAACTCGAAGGGCGGCTTTTCCGGGTCTCGGCCTTCACGGGGTTCGCGCCGGTGCCCTGGGTCAATCATGAATGTGATGCTGAGTTGAGCCGCAACCGGAATGCCGTCGCGTGTGATGGCCAGCGAGCTTCTGACGAACCGGCCTTCCTGCTCATCTGAGAGTTGCTCTTGCGGCACAAGCGACCGCTCCTGCCGCCTGAGGTCAACTGCCTCCGCGAGCCGCTCACCGGGCCGGCTGAAAATCACGCCTGGGCCGGCTGCCCGCGTGAACGCAGTGTCGGTACGCAGCACAATGGCGCTGGCATGATCGACCAGGAAAACCCCGGGGCCACGCCGCCGATCCTCGCCGTGCGCCTGGACGGCCTGCCCGTTGCGCACGAATGTCACCGGCCCCCGCTCACCGAGCACATGCCCGAGCAGCCGGTCGGTGACCGCCAGCCGGTCCTCCAGCGCATCGACTGGAAGGACGAACTGTGCACAGAGGAGCAGCATGAGCAAGGATGTGAGCAGCAGCAGATCAAGGTCGATTACCAGGCTCGGGAGAAATCCATGCGGTTCGCTGGCGAAGAGCAGCAAGTTGAGAATGAAGAGCGTCAGGATTGCCAGAAAGCCGAGCGTCGCAGATAGTGCATCGCGCGAGTCAGGGTGGCTGATGAAGAGAATATGGATGCTGCGGTATCCAAGGTACAGGAGGGAGAGGGTTGCGAATGGCGAAATGATGAAGAGCATAAAGCGCGGCACGATGGGTTCAGCCACCCGGTCCTGCAGGGTGAGGTACAGCGCAGCCCCGAACAGGGCTCCGAGGAACAACAGCACCGATGGCCGCCGGAAGAAGGGCACTCGCTCCATATGCGCGCCGATTGTATCTCAAAGCGGACTCGAGGCCAAACCCGGGACTGTTTTCGCCTTCCAGGCGCGCTTGCAGTTGCGGCAGAGCCGAGATAATGTAGGTGCAGATGGATGATCCGGTCGGCGGAGGGATCGAGATGGTGACACGCGAATCGGAATTGCTGCGAGTGCTCAAAGCCCTGGAAGAGGCGATGTCGAATGCACACTGGATTGCGCTCGTTGATAGTGATGGACTGCCGCTGGCTTGTGTACCCGATAATCCGCCGGTGGAGATCGATCAAATTTCTGCGATGAGCGCCGCTGCGATGGTGACCGGACAGCGCGTGTTAAATGAGACCGAGGGCGGTCAGCTGCGCTTTACGACGATTGTTGGGTCGAAGCGTCAGGTCCTGATCGTACTGGTGGATGCCAAGCGCTACCTGGCTATCGGCCTTGAGCCGGACCGGCCGTCAACCTCAACCTTTGGAGTCCTGGCGCGCTGGGTGCCCGAGATACTCACGATTATCAAGAAGCGATCCATGAGCACATAGGTGCCCTCAATCGGGTGGGGGCAAGCGGTGAACCATCCGGGCACATGCCGCGCCAAGCGCTGCTTTTCAGTGTTTACGGTTGTATATCGGGATATTGATGTGTAAGTCAATCGGAGGTATCACATGACAGCCTTGGCACAAGCCGCAGAGACTGGATCACCGCCAACCCAAATTCACTGGCTGCGCAGCCGCCGCTGGGACCTGACCTTCATCACCCTGAGTGTGGTACTGGTCACAGTTCCCTACCTTGCGTATCTGCTCTTGGTAAGGTTAGGACCTGTTCTCCATCCAATGGCCAACCTGATCGGTGCGGATGTGGAATCCTTCAGCCGCAACCTGGTCAACGCCACTGTCGCTCTGCTGGTGGGCGGCCCGCATATGTACGCTACCTGGACGCGGACTGCGCTGGATGTCGATTTCTTCTCCAAGCACCGCGTGCTGGTGTTTTCCTCGCTGGTCATCCCTCTGGTCGTCGTCGGCCTGGCGCTTCTGAATTTACAGCTGCTGCTGACGATCTTTTTCTTCTGGGCCTCGATCCACGTCCTGCATCAGATTATTTACATCAATGATCTTTATGAGAACCGGCGTCAGGCGAGGCTGTCGCTCTTCTCGCGTTTGGCGGATTACGGTGTCATCCTGACCGCGCTCTATCCCCTGGCAGCCTGGAAGATCGCGACCGGGCGATTCGCCATTGGCCCCAACAACCTCAGTGAAATCGTTGGGAAGGTCCTCCCGCTTGGACCGTGGATGGTCTGGCTCGCCGGCGGCGCATTCGGGCTCGCGTTTGCCGTCTGGGTGTCTAAAAGCATCATGGAATGGAGGCATGGGCGGTTGCATGTCCCAAAGACAGTATTCATCGCGCTGACCGTAACGGCTTCCTTCTTTGTCCCTGCCCTGGGAAATCTCGACACGGCATTCCAGGGTATGAACGTGTGGCATTCCTTCCAGTACCTGGCCTTGACCTGGATGCTGAACAATATGCGCTACGAACGCGGCGAGCTGAAAGGCTCGACGTTCGTGCAGCGGTTATCGAAATCCGGTTCAGCGCGCAGCTACTACTTGTTCAACATGGGGCTGACGATTGCGGACGTTGCGCTGGCAGGCGCGATCTTCGTCATCATCCGGTTCGTCTTCAACCAGCCGTTCGATTACGCTTTTGACCGTGCGTACTACATCGCAGTCCTCAGCTTCCTGTGGATCCACTACTACTTCGACCACTACCTGTTCGCCCAGCCCGGGATCATTCGGGCTTCGTGAGGCAATCTGCGTGTCCAGGAGAGGATCAGATTCGGTGTGGTAATCCGATCTGACAAACGCCTGGAGGTTCAAGGCGCGCTGATCCCCTGCAGCGGGAGAATGGCAAGATGCTAGAGACGGATGTGAACTACCCCGAAGGACCGGAAGCTCCGCAGCTTCGACCACGAGAAACCAGCTCGCTGCCGCCCGCGTGCCAGGTGTGCGGACGGCAGGATGAAACGCTCAGGCTGGTGATCCTCCCTTATGTCATCAGCCTGGTCGTGGTCACGTTCCGCCGCGCCTGGGTCGGCATCTTCTGCTGGCGACACCGCCTGATACGCCAAATCCTGGCTGGTTTGACCACTTCGACCCTCGGCTGGCTGGGCATCCCCTGGGGTTTCATCTACACCCCCGTGGCGCTTTACAAGCTCGCCCGGGGTGGTGATCAACCCGCCGAGGACAACGCCCGCATGCTCTCAGAGCTGGCCGAGTACAAACGCCAGAAGGGTGATCCACACGCCGCGCTGGCGATCGCCGAGGAGGCGCTCAAGCTGCAGGAGGGGGAGGGGGTGCGACAGCAGATACGGGCGCTGCACAAGGATCATCCGCTCTCCATCACCCGGCCCGGACCCGTCAGCCCGCTTCCCTTCCTGATCCTGCTGGTCGGAGCCTCGCTGACGGGGATCGCCGTCGGGACGGTGGATCAGCTGTTTGGTTATCTCTTCAACTTCATTCTGGGCGACGAGGTCCATATCGTCATCGCCATCCTGACCTGGGCTCCGCTGGTAGCGATGATCTTCGTTGGAGGTGTGGCGATCGCCGAGCTTCTGCGCTGGGCGATCGAGCGCACGCGCATGCAGAACATGCTCCTGGCTCAGGTGCTGGCAGTGATAACGGCAGCGCTCGGGTGGTACGGAATCCCGCAGGGCAGCCTGATCACAGACTACATTTCAGCCCTGATCGGTGGCTATCCGATCGGTTCGGTGGGGGAGTTTCTGCAGGCGACTGGAACGGCCGTCACGCAGGGCGGAATCTGGATGATCAGCGATGCACTGCGGACGGAGGGAGGCTTTGCCGTTATCTACCTCGGCATCCTGCTTGTAGCTGGCGCTTATTACCTGCTGACTTCGATGGCCACCGCGCGAGAGAGCGTCCACTGGCTGGTGCGGCTCGAGCTGGTGGAGGGCGAACAACTGGAGCGTCACGAGCGCTCGCTGCTGCCGGCATGGGCGGCAGTCGGCGGGGTTGTGATCGCCATCCTGCTGGCCACAGCCGTGTTTTACGACAGCACAAGCCTGACCGGCGGCAGCCCGGATGTCGTTGCCCAGCTCGAGCTGGCTGACACGCTGTACAGTCAGGGTGACATCCAGGGGGCGGCGGACGCCTATCGCGAGGTCATCGCGCTCGATCCCAACCTGCCCGACGGCCATCTCAACCTGGCCTGGGTGCTGTATGAAATGGGCGATCTGGAAGGAGCAGCAGCCGCGTTTGAGGAAGCCCAGAAACTAGCACCCCAGTCGGCCGATACCGCGATCGGACTCGGATTCATCCACCTGGCGATGGATGATAAGGAGGGGGCCGAAACTGCGTTCCAATCGGCGATTCAATTCAGTTCGGAACCCTTTATCACCGGGCAGGCGTACTATGGTTTGGGCATGATCGCCGACGCGCGCTTCGACTCGGATGCCGCGCTAGCCTATTACGAGGAGGCTGTGCGCCAAGATTGGAACATGGCCTATGCACACCTCGACCTCGGCCTCAGCTACCATGCTCAGGCAGATTTTGAGAAAGCGGTTGAAAAGGGCAACGACCTGATGGGCATCGCTTCCGACTGGGCTGCGACCCATGCACTGCTTGGCATGGCCTATCAGCAGCTGGACCGCATGGACAAGGCCCAGGCAGAAGCTGAGTGGGCACAAGACCTCGATCCGCAGGATCTGTACTCGATGCTCCTGCTGGCGAATCTTCATTACTGGTTGCGGGATTTCGATTCGTCCAGGGCGGTGCTCGAGGCGGCCGTGGAGAGTTACCCGGATAGCAGCCAGGCACACAATATTCTGGCATCCGTCTACGCAGTGACGGGAGAGTATCAGAAGGCAGAACTCCTCCTGGATGACTTCGAGGCTCGCGCTCCGGGCGATTCATACATCCTCGAAGCCCGCTCCTACATTCGGCTGCAGCAGCAGGATCTGCAGGCGGCGAGGTCGCTGCTGGAACAAGCCCTGGCTCTCGACACGCAGAATCCGGTCACACTGGCCTCCTTGAGTTTCGTGATGTTCCAGCTTGGGGAGGCGGAGGAAGCGCTGCGGCTCGCAGATCAGTCCCTGGCGATCTACCCGTACAGTTCCACAACACATACCGACCGGGCTTTTGCGCTGCGCGCCCTGGGGCGCATCGACGAGGCCCGCACCAGCGCCGAAGAGGCCGTCCGCCTATCCCCCAAAGCCGACCTGCCGCACTTCATCCTGGGCGTTTGCTACCTCGACCTGGGCCAGACAGAGATGGGGCGCGAGCAGCTGCAAACCTTCGTCGACCTGGCCTGGGACCGGGCTTACGTGCGTGATTATGTCGCCCAGGCACAGACCTTCTTGAGCACATTGCCATAGCGGATCGACCATAAAACAGGGTCATCTTGGGGCGAGTTGACCTTTTAACGCCCCTCGCATAGACTGGAAACGTGCTCGCAAAAGTCCACGCAGCCGCTGTTCTGGGGCTGGAGGGGGCAATCGTGGAAGTAGAGGTGGATACCTCGCGCGGCATGCCCTCCTTCACCATTGTTGGTCTCCCCGATACAGCGGTCCAAGAGAGCCGTGAACGCGTGCAGGCGGCAATCAAAAACGCCGGCATGCAGTTTCCGCGTCACCGCGTGACGGTCAATCTGGCCCCGGCTGACCTGCGCAAGGAAGGTCCGGCCTACGACCTGCCGATCGCGCTGGGAGTGCTAGCTGCTTCAGGCCAGATCGCCCGTGACTGGCTTGACGGCATGATGGCTGTGGGGGAGCTGTCACTGGACGGTTCGCTGCGCCATGTGCGCGGGGTGCTTCCCATGGCCGTGCTGGCGCTCGAGCAGCGCCTCGAGTGCATCTTCGTCCCAGCCGAGGATGCCGCGGAAGCCGCGCTGGTCGAAGGCCTGCAGGTCTATGCGGTCGAATCACTTACCGGCCTGGTCAACCACCTGAACGGCAGCGTACCCTTGCCCCCCACAGCGCATCGCAAACCGCAGGCTACTCTGCTGCCGACGGTCGTTGACTTCTCGGCTGTGCGCGGTCAGGAGAACGTCAAACGGGCGCTGGAAGTGGCGGCAGCCGGCGGACACAACCTGATCATGAGCGGACCGCCCGGCGCTGGAAAGACGCTGCTGGCACGAGCGCTGCCCTCCATCCTGCCCTCGATGTCCTTCGAGGAAGCCCTGGACGTTACGCGTGTGTACTCGGTCGCCGATCAATTGACGACGCAGGCTCCGTTGGTGAGCACACGCCCATTCCGGGCGCCGCATCACACCATTTCGCACGCCGGACTGGTCGGTGGGGGAAACTGGCCGCGCCCGGGCGAGATCTCGCTCGCCCATCGCGGTGTGTTGTTCCTCGATGAGCTGCCTGAGTTCGGTCGTCAGGTGCTGGAGGTGCTGCGGCAGCCCATGGAAGACAAGGTAGTGACGATCAGCCGGGCGCGCGGGGCGCTCTCTTTCCCGGCTAATTTCATGCTGGTGGCGGCGATGAATCCCTGTCCGTGCGGCTACTTTGGTGACGCGGACCGGGACTGCACCTGTTCTTCCGCCACGGTCACGCGCTACCAGAAACGAATTTCGGGACCCCTGCTGGACCGGATCGACATTCATATCGAGGTGCCGCGCGTGGACCTGAAGCGGCTGATGGGGATGCAGGAGGGCGAACCTTCCCAGGCGATCCGTGCGCGCGTGGAGGCGGCCAGAGCGCGCCAGCGCTCGCGCTACGCTGACCTGCCCTTCCACTGCAACGCTGATCTGGGCGCCGGCGAGGTGACGGAGTTCTGCCCGCTCGATCATCACGGCAGTCGATTGATCCAGCAGGCGGTGCAGCAGCTGCAGCTGTCGGCGCGCGGCTACCATCGCGTGCTCAAGCTGGCGCGGACCGTCGCAGACCTAGCTGGCCAGGCGCAGATCCAGGTCTCACACCTGGCGGAAGCGCTGCAGTACCGCCCGCGGCGCTGGACTTAAGCTGCCTCCTGTTTCCATGGCTGGCGCTTTGACCTCTGCACTTACCGAACATAGAATCGCTGCAGGGTGGATTGAGCCCAGGCGCTTTCTATGCGGGAGGTTGTGATGGATCTGGCACCGGAACTGGAACGCGTGCTGATCACCCCGGAGGCGATCGAAGTTCGGGTCGGCGAATTGGCTGGCCAGATCGAAGCCGAGTATGTCGGCGAAGAGCTGTTATTCGTAGGGATCCTGAAGGGGGCATTCATCTTCCTGGCCGATCTGACGCGAAGGATCTCCATTCCGCACATCGTCGATTTCATGGCGATTTCGAGCTACGGCAAAGCTTCCGTTTCAAGCGGCGCAGTGCGCATTCTGATGGATCTACGCGAATCAGTCGTCGGCAAGCACGTGATCCTGGTCGAGGACATCATCGACAGTGGCCGCACGCTCGCATACCTGCAGGAGACCTTCGCCGGCCGGCGGCCGGCCTCGCTGCGTTCGTGCGTACTTCTCCGCAAGGAACGCACGCACGCGGAGGTCGAGATCGACTATCTCGGCTTTACGATTCCGGACGTTTGGGTGGTCGGCTACGGACTCGACCTCGCCGAGCGGTTCCGCACGCTTCCCTGCATCGCTGAGGTCAAGCGCAGCCTGTATCAAGCCTGAAGGCGATTGTCACCCGGCTGCCCTATCCTCGTAACGCTTGGGGAGCCCGAGTCGTTATATACTCTAGTCATGACCAATGCAGGACCTGAGAAGGGGATCGGGCCATGTTGAGCTTTCCCGAGTCGCTGGATGCGCTGGAACGGATCATCGAGCAGATGAAATCGCTGCGAGCCCTCAAGGCCAACCTCGTTGCAGTCGAGGAGGACTTGGAAGGGTTCAAAAAGCTGCTTGAGTATTCCCACGAGAAAGATTTCCAATCCGTGGAGGAAGCGCTGACGTACATAGACACCGTGCTTATCCCGGAGCTGCGCGGGATGTCTGACACGCTCAAGGCTGGAACCGATGAACCGATGGAGCGGTTGAAGGTCGCGCGCAAGCAGCTTGAACGCCTCGTCCTGCGCATGCGCATGGTGGTCGATGGAAATGTGGAGGACTTCCTCTCCTGAGGAGAACGTCTTGAAACGGATTGAATTGGCGGATCCCCGGGTGAATGGGGATCCGTTTTTTTACCGATCGAGATAAC
>JARRJK010000035.1:0-19417 GCA_037379555.1 Anaerolineales bacterium
GGGAGAGGGATTCGAACCCCCGGTGGGTTGCCCCACAGCGGTTTTCAAGACCGCCGCCTTCGTCCACTCGGCCATCCCTCCGGGAGGCCCTCCAGAACGCCGCCATTCTACCATGCGCGGGATGGAGCGTCAAAAATCGGGGCCTTGGAGGGCCGGATTTCCGTCAAATCCGCTGCCAGACCTGGTACAAACCGAGGCGGCCGTTCTCCCCATCGCTGCGGTATGTTTCGAGCACTGAGAACCCGCCTGCTATGGCCAGTTCCCTCAGGCTTTCGGGCGTGAAGTGGTGCACATAACGCTGCCCGGAGCCGCCGCGCCGCCACTCGATCAAGCTGTCCCCGGGTTCGACATCCACCGGGTTCAACCCAGCCGATTCCCAGGGGAGAATGCGCCCGCGCAGGCGCTCACTGGCGAGGAAGTCCCATACCGATACGATCCAGATGCCTTGCGGAAGGAGCAGTTCTCCAGCCGCCCGGACGAGGCTCAGCCGCTGCCCGGAGCCCGGAATATGGTGCAGCACGGCGAAGGCCAGGATGCAGTCAAACGCTGGTGGCAGGTTGGGAAACGCCGCGTGCAGCCGGCTGGTCCAGTCTGCATCATTCAGATCGACTGCAAGGAAGTGAGTCCTGTCGTCGGTCACCCGCTCCCGGGCTTGCTCAAGCATAATCTCCGAAAGGTCCAGTCCAAGATAGAGGCCTTGATGGCTGTGCAGGAAGAGCTGACGGGCAAATTCGCCATTGCCGCAGCCAAGATCGAGGATATTTGCGCCCGGGGGGATCATTTCCAGAGCCCTCAGAACGCCTGGCTGCAGCCGCTCGCGGGTGGCTGAAAACTCGGCGGCGAAGGTTTGGTAGAATGACTCGTTAACCCGGCGCAGGGTTTGGACCACAACATCGCGCATAGGGGCATTATACGCTGATGAACCGCGAACAGGCCTGGTTGGAAGCCCGCAGCTATACCGAGGATCAGCTCGAGAAGGCGCACGCGATCCTGGCCGATGTGCGCGCCGGGCGCAGCGTAGCCGGGGCTGTCCGCCGCCATCCGCTTGCGGAAGGCGGCTACGTCGCCAAGCACGTCCTGATCTACGCTTACCGCGAGCTGACCGATTCCGGCGATTGGCCTTACGAAGCGGAGATGATCGAGCGCCTGCGCATGAAGCCGGTCCGCACGCTCTCCGGCGTGACGACGGTGACGGTGCTCACCAAGCCCTACCCCTGCCCGGGAACATGCATCTTCTGCCCGACGGATGTTCGCATGCCCAAGTCGTACCTGCCGGACGAGCCGGGAGCGATGCGTGCCCTGCATCATCAGTTTGATCCCTTCACGCAAACCAAAGCCAGGCTGGAGGCGCTGGAGGCGATCGGCCATCCCACCGATAAAGTCGAGCTGCTCATCCTGGGTGGCACATGGAGTTCGTACCGGACCGACTATCAGGAGTGGTTCATCCAGCGTTGTCTGGATGCGATGAATGGTTTTGATTCCAACTCGCTGGCCGAAGCGCAGCAGGCTAACGAGCTCGCCGGACACCGCAATGTGGGCCTGGTGATCGAGACCCGGCCGGATCACATCGATCCGCAGGAGATCGCCCGGCTCAGAGCCCTGGGGGTGACGAAGGTCCAGATCGGCGTCCAGAGCATGGATGACGCAATCCTGGCGCGCAATCAACGCGGCCATACGGTTGCCGAGACGCGCCGCGCAATGCGTCTCTTACGGGCCGGGGGTTTCAAAATCGTCGCGCACTGGATGCCCAACCTGCTGGGTGCGACGCTGGAGTCTGACCGGGCTGACTTCGCATTGCTCTGGGCAGATCCTGACCTTCGCCCGGACGAATTGAAGATCTACCCATGCCAGCTGCTCGAAAATGCCGAGCTGTACGGAGTGTGGGAAGCGGGCGAATTTGAGCCGTACACAACGGAGCAACTGATCGAATTGCTGGTTGGGATCAAGCCGACCATCCCGCGCTACTGCCGGGTCAACCGCATCGTGCGCGATATCCCTTCCACCCATGTCGTCGCGGGGAACAAGCGCACCAGCTTGCGGCAGGATGCCCAGCGCGAGCTCAGCCGGCGGGGGCGGCGCTGCCAGTGCATCCGCTGCCGCGAGATCCGGGGGCGGCAGGTCCAGTCGGAAGATCTGCGTTTCGATGATTTGCGCTACGAAACCGGTGGCAGCGAGGAGCACTTCCTGTCTTTCAACACCCCACGAGACCGCCTGGCGGGTTTTCTGCGGCTCTCGCTTCCCGGCACGCATTCACCGCAGCTTGGTCTGCCAGATCTCGTGGGCGCCGCGCTCGTGCGCGAGGTCCACGTCTACGGCCAGTCGCTGGAGGTGGGTGAGGAGGCCGAAGGGGTAGCTCAGCACAGTGGACTTGGCATGGAGCTGATGGCCGCTGCTGAAGCACTGGCGGCAGCGCACGCCTACCGGAGGGTAGCCGTCATTGCGGCCCTCGGCACGCGCGGCTACTACCGCAAGCTGGGCTACGAGCTGGGTGAATCCTACATGATCAAAACCCTCTCAACCTGAAAGAAACCCCCGCCCATCCCCAATACGTACTCCAAGCCATCTTGAACTGGCATCCCCTGCGCCTGACGGTATTCTAAGGGAAGAGCTGCCGGTGTCCTTGTGCTATGCCTCAGGGGAGCTTACAGGATTGGGATGACTTCCTCCTGAAACAAAGCCAACCCATCCGTGGAGGGAAAATCGAGGAAGCGCAGCATGAAATGCTCGACGCCAAGGTCGAGGAATGCCGTAATCTGCTCTGCGACCCGCTCCGGTTTGCCGTAGATGATGTACTTGTTCCCGCTGCGGGGCGCCGGTTTACGGCCTTCGCGTGTTACAAGCACATAGCCGTAGAGCGAACGGGTGATCGTATCAGGATCCCGCCCAAGCCGACCGCAGTGACGGCGCAGGACGCCATCCTTGTGCTTGAAGGTCGCTGCGTCGGCGAAGAGCAGGTTCATCCAATCGGCGTGCTGCGCGACGATGCGCAGCGTCACTTGCTCACCGCCGCCGCCGATCAGCAGCGGAGGAGCCGGGTCCGGCTTCGGTTCGCAGTAGGCAGCTTCGACCTGGTAATGCTTACCCTCGTACGTCACCGGAGATTCGTTCCACATCCTTTTCAGGATGATAGCAGTCTCTTCCAGCTGCTCAAGCCGTACGCTATCCGGCGGGTAGGGGTAGCCGTACGCCCGGTATTCATCCTGCTTCCAGCCAGCGCCGATTCCCACAATCAGTCGCCCTTTGCTTAGAACCTGCACGCTGGCCGACATCTTCGCCAGGAGCGCCGGGTTGCGGTAGGACTGGCAGAGCACGAGCGTTCCACACAACAGCCGGGGAAAGCGCGCGGCCATCGTCGCCAGCGTAGACCATGACTCGAGAACAGCAGTTCCGTCCCACTGCAGATGATCCTCGAACCAGAGCGTGGTGAACGGCAGGCGCATGGCTTCGATGAAGGCAAGGTTGTCCTCAAGGAGCCGCTCGGGCCGTGCGCCATCCTTCGCTGCAAGTTGGGTGATCCAGCCGAATGTGGGTGTCTTCATCAGATTTTGAATGGAGCCTTAATTCAGCTCTCGTGGCGGGTGACGCTCACCCGCTCGCCGCTGCGTACCGCTCCCAATACCCGGGCATCGCCTTCGATCTTTCCAAAGGGATTGACCTTCGACGCCGCGCGCGGCTCGCTTCCCTCGCTGGCCGGCGTGGCGCCCCAGAAGATGCAGAAAGCGTTTCCTGGTGGCCAGAAGGCCAACTCGCCGACCTGCATCTGATCGCGAGCGTCAGACATCAGATCCAGCTGCACGGGGATCGAAAAATAGACTTCGTCACCCCAACGATTGGCACGACCTTCGATTGGCAGTGCGTCGAGGATCGCACGCGCTGTCTCGTTCTCATACAGTTCTGCATGCAAGCGGAGCTCGCCGGCATGTATCACGATTCTTAGGCTCATGGATATCCTCAGGGACGTACCAGGTTTGATCGGATTATGTCTGCAGTACGCTGTAATGCAAATCCCCGTCCGTTTGATTCCTCAATTGGTGGACAGCTGCCTCGAGGGCATGCCCACTGCTCATGAAGACGAGATGGCCCGCACAACGGCAGTCGGAGGACCCAAAACCGACCGGCTCTCGTGCGCCATATCCCCCGAGAAGCTCCGCCCAGGCGCACTCATTCGCGCCGTTCGCGTTGGTCCACCAGCTTCCTCGCAGATCCCCGGCGGCTAGCAGATCGTCAACGTGCCAGTGCCGGACATTGGTTTTCGCCAGCGCCTGATGGCGCCTTAACCGGGCCCGTACACCGCCCGCCCCGCGTGCGCTCCCAATGTAGAGGTACTGTCCTGCTTCGAACTCAAAAGTACCAAGCCGGCCGGGGGATAGAATGATTGGCCGCCTGAGCTGGATGTCCAGCAGATAGGTGCCCGGTTCGCATCCGGGTTGTTCGTGGGGATATGCCTTCACATCGGTAAGGGCTCAGGCTTCTGGAATGGTTGGATTCACAATCCAGCCCTCATACACCGATCCACCAGGAGCGGGCAGTGGCTCAAAGCCGACTACGACCAACCGGGATGGATCGCGGTCGGCGATCGCCTCGGCTGCTGGCAGCACGACGGTTGCCTGAAGCTGATCATGCGAGAGAACGCTCGGCAGCTTGTAGCCGGTCGCCTTGGCCAGGCGGCGGGTGTACTTCCGGAGCTGTGTCCGGTCCTTGCGCACTTTCGACGGCAGGCGCTCGAGACCGAGAAGCTCCCAGGCGGCCGAAGGGTAGCACTCGGCGATCCAGCGTCCCTTGCGCACCTTCTGCCAGCCCTCCCGCAAGAGCTGCCAGCCATGCTTCTGCCGCAGAGCATCGAAGAGGTCAATAGAAAATGTTATATAGGCCAGGTAGGTTTTCGGCTTGGCTTTCCCGGGCGTACCGGTTTTACCGGGCGTGTTCAGCACACGTTCGGCTAGACGCATGTGCTCGATCGGCGATCTTGGGTGCCGCCAGCCTTGAGGACCATCGAGCAGGATCACCGAGATATCGTATGCACGGGCGTACGCGTCGATCGCCTCTGCACACAGGTCCGGTTGGGGAGGATCCACGAGTCCCAGATCTTTTGGGTCAGGGAATGCTGGGGCATTCGAGCCCGGGTCAATTTGTGCGATGCCGAAATCGGCGTAGCGCTTGCTCGCCAGATCGATCGAAAGAACGGTCATGCGGGATCCTTTGACTATTAGGGTTTCTCTGGCATCAGTATAGCACCCGGTAGTTGTGCATCTGTACGATATAATGCCCGGGTATCCAAACTTCTCCCGAAAAGGTAGGTCACGATGGGTTTTCACTCCGGCGGTTGGTGGTCCTTCGTCCGCTATGATGAGGAACAGGATCAGCCCCACGTAAGCCGGGCGCTGCTGCTCCGGGTGGCAAGTTATGCCCGTCCCTACGCCCGCAAGGTGGTCATCATCCTGGCTACCATGCTGGCGATCTCACTGCTGAGCCTGGTCCCGCCGCTCCTGATCCGGGATCTTATCGACCATACACTTCCGGATAAGAACATCTCGCGCCTGAACCTGCTGGCGGTCGGGATGGTGCTGGTGCCGCTGGTCAACGGACTGCTGGGCGTAGCCCAGCGCTATGCGAGCGCGGCGATCGGCGAAGGCATCATTTATGATTTGCGGCGAGCGCTCTACGCGCATCTGCAGCGCATGAGCATGCGCTTTTACACCAACACACAGGTCGGTGAGATGATGTCGCGTCTCAACAACGACGTCATCGGTGCGCAGCGCGCCATTACGGGCACGCTGGTCACAATTGTCAGCAACGCCTTCTCACTTATCGCCACGCTGGGAATTATGCTCTCGCTCGAATGGCGGCTGACGCTGCTTGGGGTTGCAATTCTGCCCTTGTTCATCCTGCCCGCCCGGCGGGTTGGGATCCTGCTGCGTGACGTCGCCCGGCGGCAGATGGAGTTCAACGCCGGCATGAATGCGCTGATGAACGAGACGTTGAATATCAGCGGCGCGTTGCTGGTGAAGATCTTCGGCCGCTACCACTCTGAGGTCAGCCGCTTTCAGGAGCATGCCGCCTCGGTGCGCGATATCGGCATCCGTCAGGCCGTGATCGGCCGCTGGTTCTTCCTCGCCTTGAGTCTGGTCAGCGCCGTCGGCAGTGCGCTGGTCTTCTGGGTTGGAGGTCACCTTGTCCTGCAGGGAGCTTTCACGATCGGCACGATCGTCGCTTTCAGCGCCTACCTGACAGATCTGTACGGTCCGTTGATGGCGATGACCAATGCCAGAGTCGAGTTCGCCACCTCGATGGTGTCCTTTGAACGCGTTTTTGAGGTGCTGGATCTGCCAATCGAGATCGAAGACCGCCCGCAGGCGATCCGTCTCGAAGAGGTGCGCGGTGAGGTCCGTTTCGAAGACGTTTGTTTCAGCTACCTCGACCGTGATGGCAAGGTGATCGGGCTGGAGGAGCTGCGACGATTTGGCTGGGGCCGGAGCGGAGGCAGCTATCTCCCGCCGAAGAAGAGTAAAGCCGACGGCGAAGACGGGGCTGGGGTAAGCCCTGCCGAACCGCGCTGGGCGCTCAGCGATATTTCCTTCACAATCGAACCCGGCCAGGTTGCCGCGCTGGTTGGACCGAGCGGCGCGGGCAAGACGACGATCACTTATCTGCTGCCGCGCTTATATGATCCGACAGAGGGGCGCGTCTTGATCGATGGACACGATCTGAGAGATGTCCAGCTCGATTCGCTCGCCGAGCACATCGGGATGGTCACGCAGGAGACCTACCTCTTTCACGATACGCTGCGGGCGAACCTGCTCTATGCCAGGCCTGAAGCAACGCAGGCTGAGCTAGAAGCGGTCTGCCGCGCGGCAAATATCCACGATTTCATCGTCGCCCTGCCGGATGGCTACGACACGCTGGTCGGTGAACGCGGCTACCGGCTGTCAGGGGGCGAGAAACAGCGTGTCGCGATCGCACGTGTGCTGCTCAAGGACCCGCGTGTCCTGATCCTGGACGAAGCCACGAGCCATCTGGATTCGCAGTCAGAAGCGCTGATTCAGGAAGCGATGCAGACCGTGAGGCAGGGCCGCACCTCGCTCGTTATCGCCCACCGCCTGAGCACGGTCATGGATGCCGATGTCATCCTTGTGATGGACCAGGGTCGGCTTGTTGAACGCGGCCGGCACGCAGAGCTGCTCAGCCAAGGCGGCCTGTATGCCAGTCTCTACGCTACGCAGTTCAATCCAGAGTTTTCCAACGCCTGATATCTCATTGCAGCACGCTGCCGCTCCGGTTCTTCATGCAACCTCCGGAGCGGTTTTGCGTATTGTATGGTAGGGTAGCCGGGAAAGCGGGTTTGCATGACGGAATTCAATCCTGGGCAAGAAAAGGTATGGATCGAGGAAGCCCTGGGCGGTGATGATCAGTCCTTCACCCAGCTGGTCGAGGCTTACCAGCGGCCGGTCTTCAACCTGTGCTACCGGATGCTCGGTGATCCTCTGGAGGCGGAGGATGCAGCCCAGGAAAGCTTCCTGCGTGCCCATCGCAGCCTGCACCGCTATGATCCAGAGCGGAAATTCGCAACCTGGATGCTGTCGATCGCTTCCCATCACTGTATCGACAGGCTGCGGCGCCGACGGTTGAAGTTCGTCTCAATGGAGGACTTACTGCCTGGTCATGACCGACCGCATCCCGGCCCGGGTCCAGAGGATCGGTTCGTCCGCCTGGAGATGCAGGAAGAAGTGCAGCAGATGCTGGGCTCTTTGAGTGCGATTGACCGGGCGGCTGTCATCCTGCTCTACTGGTACGAATATTCTTACGAGGAAATTGGGTCGGTTCTCTCACTTTCGGTGTCGGCAGTAAAGAGCCGTTTGCACCGAGCCCGGCGTGAATTGGCCATCGGTTGGCAGATGAAGCATGAGGGTTTGGTGCAGGGAGGCATGAAGAATGGACCATCTGCAGTTCGAAGCGATGCTGTTTGAAGCGAAGCATTTGAAGTCAACCCAACGAGCAGAACTCGAATCGCACCTGGCATCATGCTCCGCTTGCCGGGGACTGGCCCGGTCACTCAACCAGCTGGAAGAACGCCTGGCAGGGGCCAGCCACGTCCCGCCAGCTGAAGGCTTTAGTTTGCGTTTCCAGAAACGGTTGAAAGTCAGGCGGCGCAGGGCGCATGAGCGTCTCTTCGGCCTATCCGCAATCCTCATCGCAACCGGTTTGATTACGCTGGCCGTGATTTTCGGAGGCGAAGCTCTGTCATTATCCACGCCGCTGGTCAGCTCCGGCTTGAAATCCCTGGTCGAGATTCTCCGTATCAGCAGTTTGTTCGGATTGCTCAAAGAATTCCTGGGATTACTGCTCGAAAATACGATCGGCAACCTCTCCCCAGCGTACTTGCTAGCGGGTTCGGTTGCCTTCAGCGGTCTGCTGGCGCTATGGATTTTTTCGCTGTATCGCGTGAATACCCTACCTGTTCGAAAGGAGTAGTACGATGAAAAAGATTTGGACGTTGAGTCTGTCGCTCCTCATCCTCACACTTGCCTTCTCCATGTCCGCGTTCGCCGGCGGATACATGGACGGGCGCGTGGTGCTGGGTGGGGATTTCGTCCTCGAAAGCGGCGAGACGCTTGACGGGGACCTGGCTGTCATCGGCGGAAATGCAACTCTGATGACGGATTCGCGGGTCACGGGAACCGTGTTTCTTGTGGGAGGCAACCTGACCATTGAAGGTGCGATCGGCGGAGACTTAGCCGTAGTCGGTGGAAACGCCCGGCTGGGTCCGAACGGTGTCGTGGAAGGCGACCTGGTCACCTTCGGCGGCAATGTCAACCGCAGCGGCGGCCGCATTCTCGGGGACACGATCTCCGGTGAGCAGTTGAACTTCCCAAGCAACTTCCGCTTCGACGGGGATATCCCGTTCATCTTCGGCAGGGGCTTCGGCCTGAGCTACGCTGGACGTGTGGCGAGCTACCTATTCCAGAGTTTCATGCTGGCAGCGCTGGCTGTGCTGGTGGTCATGTTCCTGCCGAAGCAGACGTCGCTTGTATCGGACACGCTCGTCGATCAGCCGATCATCTCCGGCGCATTCGGCTTGCTGACGATTATTGTCGGACCGATCCTGATCGTCTTTCTGCTGATCACGATCTGCCTGGCGATCGTCGGATTGGCTGGCGCGCTGGTCCTGATCGCAGCGGGAGTGTTCGGTTGGATCGCGCTCGGGCTTGAAGTCGGTAAACGCCTATCGAAGGCAATGAACCAGGAGCTCCAGCCAGTGGTCGCCGCCGGGCTTGGAACGCTGATCTTCGCACTGGTTGTGAACGGTATCGGGTTCATCCCCTGTGTCGGCTGGCTGGCGCCTTTCCTGGCCTCCGCCGTCGGCATCGGAGCAGTCCTGATGACCCGCTTCGGCACCCGTCCCTACGGCGTGGAAGTAACCGAAGTGCCACCAACTGACAAGCCCGCAAAACCGGCCCCGAAGAAGCGCAGCACGAGCTCGCGCTCCTCATCCAAGAAGTAACTCCGGTCTTTAAGTAAAAATGCAGCGGTCTGCCGGTTCCGGCAGACCGCTGCGTGCTTTCTCCTCCGATAGGCTCAACCGATATCGATCTCCAGCTCTTGAAAGGGCGGCAGGATAAATCCCTGCGGGCTTTTCTCGATCTGAGAGCCATCGGCAGCCAGCGATGTCGTTTCGCCGCCGATCAGTTCGAAGCGAATGCGGTCAGGTGGTGGATATCCACCCTGTGTCTCGCATCTCAGCTGCACCCTGTCTGTCCGGCTCACCAGTTCATAACGATCGATACGGCTTTCGCCGTAGCCGTCGCCGTCATCGAGATAATGCAGGCCCGCCTCACCATCTGGTCCAGGAAGGTGAAGGCGCAGGGTGAGCATGCCATGATCATTCAGCGGGAGCAGGGCTCCGCCTCGCACAAGCAATGGGATGCGGTCCGGTTCGGTTGGCAGCGTGATCACGCACGGACCCTGCTGCGTCTGACCCGAGTAGAAGTCGATCCAGGGTCCGTTCGGCAGGCGGACCTGACGCTCAGCGGCGCCGCTAACCAGGACCGGCGCCACCAGCAGCGCATCGCCGAGCATGAATTGATCATCGAGCGGCCAAAGCGTTTCGTCACGCGGATCCGCCCAGAAGGCCGGCCGCATCAAGGGGATGCCGCGGCGGCAGGATACCCAGGACTGGGTATAGAGGTAGGGCATGAGCCGCTGGCGAAGCTTGAGTGTCCTGCGGGCGGCTTCAAGCGTATCATCGCCAAACGCCCAGGGCTCACGCCGTTCGGTGCCGAGGGCAGAATGGGTGCGGAAGAAGGGTGTGAAAGCGGCCAGCTGGAGCCAGCGGAGGAAGAGCTCGGCGTCCGGTTTGCCGCTGAAACCGCCGATGTCGCTGCCGATGAACGGCAGGCCGCTCATGCCCATGCCCAGCAGCGTACCGATCGTGTGATGCAGCATCTCCCAGCTGCTCTCTGTATCGCCTGACCAGGCCCACGCGTAGCGCTGCACGCCAGCCCAGCCGGAGCGGGTGAGCAGGAATGGCCGACGCTGCGGACGGAGTTGGCGGAGCGCTTCATAGCCGGCACGATTCATCAGCAGCCCGTAGAGGTTGTGCCCGCTGCGGTGATCGCCGCGCTGGCCTTCCAGCGCATGCTGTGTCTCAAGCGGAAGCGTCAGTTCGCCCCATGCAGAAAACGCCGCCGGTTCGTTCATGTCATGCCATACGCCGGCGATCCCGGCGTCGAGCAAGCGCGGATATTGTTCACCCCACCATACCCGGGCCGCCGTTGAGCTGAAGTCAGGGAAAACGCACCAGCCGGGCCATACAGGGGCCTGCAACAGCCGGTCGTCCTTCCGGCGGCAGAAGACGTCCTGCTCCAAACCACTGCTGTAGACGGGGTAGCTCCGCTCGATCTTCACTCCGGGATCGATGATCGTTACAAGCCGGATGTCCTTCTCCAGCAGACTGCTCGCCAGGTTCTCGATCCGCGGGAAACGGTCCTGGTCGAAAGTGAATACGCGCTTGCCATCCATGTAATCCAGGTCGAGATGCACTGCGGCTAGCGGCAGATCGTGTTCTTCGAAGCCTTCGATCAGCGCGCGAATTTCGTCTGCTGTGCGGTAGCCCCATCTGGACTGGTGATAGCCCAAGGCCCAGCGCGGCGGAAGCGGGGCGCGCCCGGTCAGATCGCTGAACCTCGCCAGCGCGTGCGCGGGACCGCCGGGCATCCAATAACTGCGCAGCACGCCACCCTCGAAATGGACATGGATCCCCTCGGCCAATTCGATCGAACCATCATGCGTGTTCTCGTGGAACAGCAGATAGCCACCGGCATGCTGCAGAACGTAATACACGGGAATCGATAGATACAAGGGATCGTGGTTTGCGCCATAACTGCCGCCGGGATCCAAGTTCCAGAATCGGTAGGTCCCGCCGCGCAGATCGAGTCCGGCTGCACGCTCGCCGAGACCCACAACGACCGCCTCGGAGGTAAGCTCCGAATCAAGCGCCCATGAGGAATCTCTTACCGATGGGATTCCATCTTGACGAAGGATCGTGCCGGAGATCGTGCAGTAGCGAAGGCGGCCGGATGCCCCGAGCTCCAGGCGGTGTTTCGATCCGACGATAACATGGGTGTCTGCGACTTCAGACAACGCGACCTTGTCGCCGGGCCAGGCGAAATCCTCGATCGCGTAGGGAATCGGCTGCTCTCCGGGCATCCAGGTGCAGCGGATGACGTCCGGAGCGAGGAATGTGACTTCGAGTTGTGCGTGCTCGAACTCGAAGATAGCCCCATTGGCACTGGAGCGCGCGGAAAGCAGCTCACCGACAGGCTGCGCCTCGCTGGTCCGCTTTTCTTGAAGCAGGCGCGCATTCAACCGGTCGCGGATGATCGAGTAGCGCAGGCTTGCCACCACGCTGGCAAAGCCCATGAAGCGCAAGCCACGCACGACATCCATCAAGCCTCTGGCCATGCTCACTCCTGATCGGGCCGGACTGTTCTCTCCTGCGAGGGTAGCATGGATACGCGGGATCAAACATCCCAGAACCTTAAAGATTTCGTTGGAAAACACGAATTACTGGCGGGGGCGACCCGTGTTGACTATAATCGTTGCCTGCAGCGTAGTGAGAATCGGCCTATCTCCAGTTTGCTGGGAGCAGCATGTCCTTCGTCCACCTTCACGTCCACTCCGAATATTCTTTGTTGGACGGCCTGAGTAAGGTGGATAAGCTGGTTGAGCAGGCAAGGGCTATGGATATGCCGGCTCTGGCGCTGACGGATCACGGCGCGATGTTTGGCGTGATTGATTTCTTCCGGGCGGCTCGCAACGCTGAGATCAAGCCCATCATTGGCATGGAGGGCTACCTCGCTGCCCGGGGAATGCAGGACCGCGATCCTGCCATCGACAGCCGCTCGTTCCACCTGCTCCTGCTTGCCGAAAACAAAATCGGGTACCGGAATCTGCTCGATATCGCCAGCGCTTCCCAGTTGGAGGGCTTCTACTACCGACCCCGCATTGACCATGACTTTCTGGCGGCTCACAGCGAAGGTTTGATCTGCTCCACAGGCTGCCTCTCCGGCGAGGTGCCGCGCGCTTTGCAGAACGGCCAGGATGAGCAGGCGATCCGCCTGCTCGACTGGTACATGGAGGTGTTCGGGCGCGATCGCTTTTTCTTCGAATTGCAGGATCACGATATCCCCGAGCTGCCGGAAATCAACCGCAAGCTGATCGAACTGGGCAACCGCTACGACGCGCATTTCATCGCCACGAACGACGTGCACTACGTCCAACCACAAGATGCGGAGTTGCAGGATATCCTGCTCTGCATCCAGACGGGATCGCTGTACACCGATCCCGACCGCATGCGTATGACCGATCCATCCTACTACCTGCGCTCACCGCAGGAAATGCAGGAGCTCTTCGGGCATGTGCCGGGAGCACTGGAGAATACGCTCTGGATCGCCGAACGCTGCGAAGTGGACCTCGAGTTCCAGGGTTACCGCCTGCCGCCGTTTGACGTCCCGGAAGGCTACAGCTCGCAATCGTACCTGCGCCAGCTCTGTGAGGAAGGGCTGGGCAAACGCTACGGCAGCTCCAGCGAGAAGGCAGAAATCAAGGAGCGGCTGGATTACGAGTTGAAGATCATCCACGAGATGGGCTTCGATAACTACTTCCTGATCGTGTGGGATTTATGCCGCTACGCGCGCGAGCAGGATATCTGGTACAACGCCCGCGGCTCGGCGGCTGGTTCGATCGTCGCCTACAGCCTGGAGATCACGCTCGTCGACCCGATCGAACATGGACTGATCTTCGAACGCTTCCTCAATCCTGGCAGAGTCTCGATGCCGGATATCGACCTTGATTTCCAGGATGATCAGCGCTACCGCATGCTCGAATATACAGCCGAAAAATACGGACAGGACAAAGTCGCCCAGATCATCACCTTCGGCACGCTCGGCGCCCGTGCTGCGATTCGTGATGTGGGCCGGGTGCTGGACATCCCACTGCCCGACGTCGACCGGGTGGCGAAGATGATCCCTAACATCCCGGGCAAGCCGATTTCTATCCCGGAGGCACTGGAGCGGGAAGCTGGGCTGCGTCAGATCTACGAGGAAACCCCCTACCTGCGGGAACTGATCGACACCGCGACCAAGCTCGAAGGTGTGGTGCGCAACGCCGGAACGCATGCAGCCGGGGTGATCGTCACCGACAAACCGATCACAGAATATGTGCCGCTTCACAGGCCAACTGGGGGAAACAGTGACGAAAACCCGATCGGATCCGTCACTCAATTTGAGATGCAAGTCGTCGATTCGCTCGGCTTGCTCAAGATCGATTTCCTGGGGCTCTCCACGCTGACAGTCATGGCGCGCGCCTGCGAGCTGGTCCATGCCCGTCACGGTATCGAGCTGGACATCCACTCGATCCCGGTCGACGATCCCGGGACGTATGACCTGCTCGGCCGGGGCGAGGTGCTGGGCGTTTTCCAGGTGGAAGGCGTCGGTATGCGCCGTTACCTGATGGAGATGAAGCCGCGTGAGCTGGCGAACGTGATCGCCATGGTCGCGCTCTACCGGCCGGGCCCGATGGAGTTCATTCCGACCTACATCCGCCGTATGCACGGAGAAGAGCAGATCGCCTACCGCCACACCGCGCTGGCGAGCATCTTTGAGGAAACCTACGGCATCCCGGTTTACCAGGAGCAGATCATGTTCGCAGCCATGGAGATGGCTGGATACACCGCCTCCGAAGCCGATGGCTTGCGCAAGGCGATCGCCAAGAAGAAGGAGAAGCAGCTCAACCGTCACCGTGAGAAGTTCATTGCGGGAGCCGTGGATCGTGGAATCGACCGGACCACGGCGACGGCCGTCTTCGACGACTGGGAGAACTTCGCCCGCTACGGTTTCAACAAAGCCCACGCGGCAGATTACGGCGTGATTGCGGTTAAGACCGCGTACCTCAAAGCGCATTATCCGCTGGAATACATGACGGCGCTGCTCTCGGTGTTCAAGCATGATACGGACAAGGTGGCGGTGTACATCGCCGATTGCCGCCGCATGGGCTTTGAAGTCCTGCCGCCAAACGTCAACTTCAGCCAGCTTGATTTCTCGGCCGAGTGTGACGCCGCGAGCACGCCGACAATCCGCTTTGGGCTTGGCGCGACGAAGAACGTTGGAGATGGAGCCGTCGAGGCGGTCCTTAGCGCTCGCGAAGCCGAAGGTCCCTTTCAGAGCCTGGAGGATTTCGCCCGCCGCGTCGACCTGCGCATCGTCGGGAAGCGCGCCCTCGAAAGCCTGATCCGGGTTGGCGCGCTGGATGATCTGGCGCCCCGCATTACAATGCTCGACTCGCTCGACCGCATCATGGCGGTCTCCAGCGCGCATTTCAAGGCTTCGGAAGTCGGCCAGATGACCTTCTTTGGGGAGGCGACGGGAGTCGAGGAGAACTTTGAACTCGCAGCGATCAACGCCAACGTCCCGCAGCGCAGGTTGCTGCAATGGGAGCGGGAACTGCTCGGGGTCTATGTCTCAGCCCATCCCCTGACACAGCACATGGATGAACTAACCCAAATCATCTCCCATTTCAGCGCAGACCTCGAAGAGGCAGCGCATGGCCAGGAGGTCAGAGTTGCAGGCGAGGTGAGCGCCATCCGGCCTTACCAAACGCGCAGCGGCAAAGCAATGGGTTTCGTCACGCTGGAGGACCTGCAGGGCAAGATCGAACTGGTAATCTTCAGCCGGGCATGGAAGCAAATCGTCGATTGGATCGAAATCGACAGCATCGTCGTCGCTACAGGCAAGGTCGATCGCGAGCGTGGCGAGCCCAAGATCCTGGTCGACAGCATGACCGCTGAGTATAAGCACCTCAAACCACTCAACGGCATCGCCATCGCTCGTGGGGAATCGAGCGCGCGAGCGGACCGCCACGATCCTGTGCCAGCGTTTGAGGAACTGCCCGTGCCCGATGAGGACGCAGTTATTCTGCCGATCGATGTTGACTTCGTTGGGACAGCTGAGCCCAAGAACGGTCCACACCAGGCGGCGAAACCAGATTCAGCGTCTGGGTCACAGCCGATCGGCTCGAGCATGCAGCATGGGGAGCAGGATCAAAAGCCTTCCCCCGTGATCTATCAAAATCTCCCGAAGGCAGAGCCGCAGGTGGGCAAACCCGAACGCAAAACGTTTGACGACAAAGTTATGGAACGCGATTTGGGGGAGTCCGAACCCCGCATGATCACAATTATGATCAACTCGACCGGTGATCCCCAGCGTGATGCGCGACGGTTGCGCAGGGTGCATGGGCTGCTGAGTTCGTATCCTGGTGACGATCATTTCGCATTCCTGCTGTTCGAAGCTTCCCGCCGTTATCATATGGACTTCCCCCAATCAACGACCGGGTATTCACCGGAACTTCACGCACAGCTGATCGAATTGCTCGGAGAACGGGCGATCCGGATTGAACGCTTGAGGATTCAATGAATCTAAAAACTCTCGGCATACTGACCTCCGGTGGCGATGCGCCAGGCATTAATCCGTCCATCCGGGCTTCTGTTCGGACGGCGATCTTCCACGGGTTGGATGTGATCGGCATCCAGGAGGGTTTTGACGGGCTGATTCGGGGTGAAATGGAAGTGCTGCGCGCACGCGATGTGGGTGGGATCCTGCAGCGTGGCGGCACGTTCCTGCGGACAGCACGTTGTCCTCAGTTCAAAGAACATTTAGGACAACGGCAGGCGCTGCGTGAGCTGAACGAATCCGGCATCGATGCGATGGTCGTCATCGGTGGCGACGGCACGATGAGAGGCGCGCATGTGCTGGCCGGGATGGGCGTGCCGGTCATCGGTGTACCGGCCTCCATCGATAATGATGTCTGGGGGACAGACATGTCGCTGGGCGTCGACACGGCGCTCAACACGATTATGGACGCGGTCGATAAGCTGCGGGATACCGCCTCCTCGCATCAGCGAGCTTTCCTCGTGGTCACGATGGGGCGCAACTGCGGGTACCTGGCGCTCATCACGGGCGTGATCTGCGGGGCGGAGGTCGTCATCATTCCGGAGAAGGAAATTCCCCTGGACGAGATCGCCGGCCGTATTGAACAGGCCTACGAGCGCGGCAAGACGCATGCGATTATTGTGATGGCTGAAGGGGCTTCCTACTCCCCGGATCAGGTCGTCCGCGCGCTGGAAGAGGGCGAGGTCGGTTTTGAAACCCGGGTGACGATACTCGGCCATGTCCCGCGCGGGGGGATCCCATCAGCCTTCGACCGTATGCTCGCGACCCGAATGGGCGTGCGGGCGGTCGATGCGCTGCTGGAGGGTATCAGCGATAAAATGGTTGGACTGGAAGGACGCACGCTGGCGTTACGGGACCTGAGCGAGGTGACCTCGAAGACGCGCAAGGTCAATCTCGAGTTCTATGAGATGGCGCACATTCTCGCCCGGTGACTTTCTCAAGACCAGCATTCGAGGTGATATAGATGAAGATCGGCATACTGACTGGTGGGGGCGACGTCCCCGGACTTAATCCATGTATCAAAGCGGTTGTGAACCGTGTCCTGGATGATGGGCATAAGGTGCTGGGTATTCGCCGTGGCTGGGCCGGACTGCTTGAGTGCCAGCCAGATGACCCGGCTTCGGTCGAGCAGAATACGCTTGAGCTGGATTCGGCGCGCGTGCGCACAGTCGACAGAACCGGCGGGACATTCCTGCATACCTCGCGCACCAACCCGAGCAAGGTGAAACCTGAGGGCGTGCCCGAATTTCTAAAAGGACAGGGCATAGCAGCGGAAGGTGATGTCGAGGATTTCACTCCGCATGTCATGGAGGTGATCGAGAAGCTTGGCATCGACGCCCTGATCCCCATCGGCGGTGATGATACGCTATCGTATGCGCTGCGCTTGCACGACGAAGGCATGCCGGTGGTCGCGATACCAAAAACCATGGACAACGACGTCTATGGCACAGACTACTGCATCGGATTTTCGACCGCGGTGACGCGCAGCGTTGGCTTCATCCACAATCTTCGGACGAGCACGGGTTCGCACGAGCGCATCGCCATCATCGAGCTTTTTGGCCGCTACAGTGGCGAGACATCGCTTGTCGCCGCGTATCTGGCGGGTGTCGACCGCGCGCTGATCTCGGAAGTCCCCTTCGATCCCGAGCGGGTTGCCAAATTCCTGGAGGAGGACAAACAGGCAAACCCCAGCAATTACGCCATGATGACCATCTCCGAGGGCGCGAAAATGGAGGGTGGCGAGATGATTCTGCGCGGCCGCGCGGATGCCTTCGGCCACAAGAAATTGGGCGGAATCGGCGCTGTGCTGGGGGATGTCATCCGCGAGCTTACCGGCGAGAACATCATCTATCAGCAGGTTGCCTACCTGATGAGGTCAGGCAGTCCCGATTCGCTCGACATGATGGTCGCCTTCAACTACGCCAGTATGGCCGCAGATCTGGCAGTTGGGGGTCAAACGGGGCGCATGGTCGCGCTGCGGGAGGGGATCTACACACATGTTCCGCTCACACTGACACGGGAGGGCGTTAAACGCGTCGATGTCGACTCGCTCTACGACCGCGAGAACTACCGGCCGAGGATCCAGAAGGTCGAGGGCATGCCGATGTTCCTCTCCTGATCTGTTCCCCGACGAAAAGCTGCGCCGGCGATCAATCGCCGGCGCTTTCTATGTTCACCTTCCATCCGGATCCAGCGGACAGAAACCGAATGCCCTTAGTCCCGGTCGAAGCGGTGCAGGCCTGCTTCGACCGCCCAGCGCCGGGCTGCATCGAATTCAGCTTGTGTGGGCCGGCGGTTAAGCAGCGGGTAGTCCCCAGCCTTATAAGCCGGCCTGTACTGCTGCATCAGGTTCAGATAAGTCTCGGTCGAGATCTCATTCGCAAGGAAACGCACGATTTCGCGTGTACCTGCCAGGCGGGCGGGGAGGATGAGGTGGCGCACGAGCAGTCCGCGTACGGCCAGGCCATCCCCATCAAGCTGCAGATCCCCGACCTGGCGGTGCATCTCACGCTCCGCGGCCCGGTTGCCCTGCGGATAATCACGGACTCTAGAATAACTGCGGCCCGCGGATGCCCGGCTGTATTTCATATCTGGCATGTAGATGTCGATGACGCCGTCCAGCAGTCTTAAAGCAGCCAGCGAATCGTAACCGCCGGTGTTGTAGACCAGGGGCAGGGTAAGCCCTCCGGCTGCAGCGAGCACAAGCGCTTCCAGGATCTCTGCTACGACATGAGATGGCGAGACGAGGTTGATGTTATGACAGCCGCGCCGCTGCAATTCGAGCATGGTCGCAGCCAACCTGGAGCTGTCGATCTCCTGTCCAGCGGGAGATTGGCTGATGTCGTGGTTCTGGCAGTACAGGCAGCGCAGGTTGCACCAGGAGAAGAAAACCGTCCCGGACCCACGCCAGCCGCGCAGCGGAAGCTCCTCACCATGATGAGCTCCGAAGGAAGCCACTCGCGCCTGCTTTCCAGTATGGCAGGCTCCAGTCCGTTCAGCCCGGTCCACGCCGCACTTGCGAGCGCACAGGTCGCACGCCGCTTCATGCTCGCGTGCAGTGATCGCGCGTTGTTCCAGCTCTCCACTACGGAAAAGCCGCAGGTATGCAGCCTCATTCATGCACGCATGATAACAGAGGCGTTGTACGGTGCTCAACTCAAAGCTTTCCAATGCGAACCTGCAAGGCGTGGTCCGAACCTTGCAATAAACCCCGTGCATATCATCAACCACACCTTGGAGGAGAACCGCTATGAGGGAGCATGGACTTGGAGGTGCGGCGATCGTTGAGCGTTTGAAAGCGCTGCCTGATCCCTACCGTGGCAATGCGCTTGAATGGCTACGCAGCTGCACGCAATCGCCGATGGAAGACCCGGAAGTTGAGATCGAGCGCTTTCTCGACCGCCTGCCGCCGATAG
>JARRJK010000036.1:0-19264 GCA_037379555.1 Anaerolineales bacterium
GGACCGTTCGATGAGGGGAGCTGACACTCCGCCTGCACGCCAGGTGATGCGCCACCTCGGGATCACGCTGCTGGTCGCGGGCATCCTGGCCACGCTCTTCACCGCCTGGACGCCGGCCGGTTTGAGCCCGGGCGAGTTCGCCAGCCAGCTTGCCGCGGCCTTTGATGCCCGTGGGAACGCGGCTCCGCCTGCTGGACAGGGAGCGACCCCCGAACCGCGTGATCTCCGGGTGGGAATTGTCATCGGACATTCGGGGATCAATCCCAGCACCGGTGGCGAAGATCCCGGATCGGTTTGCCAGGACACGGGACTGACGGAGCTGGACGTTAATCGCGAGATCGGCATCCGGACTGCGCAGGCACTGGAAGCTGCTGGCTTGAAGGTCGACTTGCTTGATGAGTTCGACCAGCGGCTCTTCGAGTACCGGGCAGTCGCTCTCGTCTCGATCCACGCCGATTCATGCATGCCGATCAATGATATGGCCACGGGATACAAGGTGGCCAGCGCGCTCGAAACCGTTGTTCAGGACCGATCGCAGCGGCTGGTGGACTGCATTGTCGACCGCTACGGGCGAGCCACCGGACTGCAGTTTCGCCCGGGAAGCATCACGCGCGATATGACCGAATACCACACCTTCAAGGAGATCCACTCGCAGACGCCGGCGGCTATTATCGAGACGGGCTTTCTCTATCTCGACCGGGACTTCCTGACGGAGAATCCCGAGAAGGCTGCGCGCGGGATCGCTGAAGGTGTCCTGTGTTATGTGAACAATGAGCCAGCCAGCCTGCCATGAGTGAGAAGGAACCGCGCTCGCGCCAGGTCGCTCAATCCCTGCTGAGGGCAAAAGCTGCCCTGCGCGCAGGGGATCGCGCAGAAGCCCGAAGAGCAGCGCGCTGCGCTGCGCGCCTGGACCCGGGTTCGGAAGAGGCCTGGCTAATTCTGGCTGCGCTGTCCGAACCGCGTGCCGGTCTGGCCTATGCGGCTCGGGCTCTCGATGCGAACCCCCGCAGCCAATCCGCCCGCAAGGCAATCCGCTGGCTGGTGAAGCGGCTTCCGCCGCGCCAGCGCCGGTCGGCATTGGCCAGAGCCCGCATCCCGGTGGATCTGATCCCGGAGTATGCGCCGGTCGAAGCCATGACGCAGCGCAAACCTTTCTCGCTGCGAGTCCTGTTCAGCTCGGTCGCACTGGCACTGGCTGTCGGCTTGTGGGTGGGAGGCCTGCCCGCCTCGGCACTTCAGCCGCAGCGGGCGGGAGATCCGCTCGCCAAGGCGACGATGACCTTCACGCCCACACCGACCTCGACGCCAACGCCGACTTCAACGCCCACGCCAACCCTGACACCGACGCCGACTTCAACGCCGACACCAACCCCGACCCCGACGTACGTATTGAATTGGACGTCCTCATTTGAGGTACCGCTGGATCAGTTGAAAAATGAAGGGCGCTGGATCGATGTCGATGTCAGCGCTCAGCGTGTCACGGCCTACGAGGGCGAAGAGCCGGTCGCTTCATTCATCGTCTCAACCGGCGTGGCCGCCTACCCAACAGTGATCGGGCAGTTCCGTGTCTACGTCAAGTACACTGCAGCCGATATGGCGGGGCCGGGATACTACCTGCCGGATGTCCCTTACACGATGTATTTCTATCGCGGCTACGCACTACATGGAACGTACTGGCACAGCAACTTCGGTACGCCCATGAGTCACGGCTGCGTGAACCTGCGCACGTCAGATGCCCAATGGCTTTTCAATTTTGCCAGCGTCGGCACATTGGTCAACGTTCATTACTGACGCACCCTGGCTGCAGGCCCTCTACCACTCTGAATTTTGATATGATTCTCCTGTGCAGGGCACGCCGTACAGAACGGCGTGTCAGAAACCTGCTGAGGTGTGATCTTGGCGCGCAAGGCGTTATTTCAGGGATTGGTGATTGATGCAGAAGGCGACCCGGTTGATGTCACCGAGGTTGGTGGTCAGTCATTTTACGTGGTTGACGATGAGGGCTTTCGGCGCCACATCGAAAGCGAGTACGTCGATCGCCAGGTGCTGGATAAGCTCTACAACATGATCGAGGGAAACGAGGAACTGATCAGCCTGGGGACCATGCACATGCTCGGCCAGGAGGACATCTTCACCAAAGCCGCGATTGAGGAATCGCTTCGTAACGCAGACCAGCAGTTTGATGCACTGCTGCAAAGCGGTCTGCCGGAGGATATGCTCGCCTACCTGGGGATGATGGGATTCCAGGTCCGGATCGATATGCATGGTGACGTGCTTGAAGTGATCCAGCCAGCCGGCCCCGAGATTGATCCTGGTGATGATTGACGAGATTCAGACATTTCGAGAATAAAGTCGTGGTTAGAAGAACTACCGTCTGGAGATTTACGTGGGACTGAATGAATTCATGCTTGAAGTCACAGAAGCCACCTTCGATCAGGAGGTGCTCCTGCGTTCGCACCAGCTGCCCGTGATCGTCGATTTTTGGGCGCCCTGGTGCGGTCCTTGTAAGAGCCTCGGTCCGCTGCTCGAGAGGCTGACGATCGAGGCTGGCGGCCGGTTCGTGCTTGCGAAGCTCAATGTCGACGAAAATCCCAGCCTGGCGACCCGCTACGGGGTGCAGGGCATCCCGGCCGTGAAAGCTTTCAGGAACGGCGAGGTGGTGCTGGAATTCGTCGGCGCGCAGCCCGAAACGCTCGTCAGGCGCTTCATCGAGCAGGCCGCGCCGACCGCAGTCATGCTGGGGGTCGAACAGGGCCGCAGCCTGCTGCGGACGCACCACTGGAGTGAGGCGGAGGCCAAGTTCCGTGAAGCACTCGCAGAAGACGAGGACAACGCCGCGGCAGCACTCGGGTTGGTTGAGTGTCTACTGATGCAGCGGCGTCCGCAGGAAGCGCTGGAAATGCTCGGCGATTTCCCAGCGGGAAGCGAATGGGCAACAGCGGAAAAATTGCAACCGCTGGCTGAATTCCTTGTCGACGTGAACCGGCATTCGGCCGAGGCTGGCGAGGGAGATCCACTCGAGGAGGAGCTGCTGCAGGCCGGTCTCTTGATTATGCTCGACAACCTGCCAGCGGCCATGGACGGCTTGCTAGAAATCCTGCGCCAGGACAAGCACTATCGTGACGACCTGCCGCGCAGGATCCTGCTGGCGCTCTTCCATCTGCTCGGTGACGAGGACGAATTGACGCGCCAGTACCGCGATGAGCTGGCGTCCGTGCTGTTCTGAGCGATGCCGAAGGCTGATGGGTGCACGGCAAACCCCCGCCAGATCGGCGGGGGTTGTTCTTCTTCCAGGTCTCGAGCCGCTCGCTACTTCGCGCTGGGCGGACCCAGCACAAGCAAACCCCACGTCGTCGGGTCGGCCAGCCGGCGGCCCGATACATTAGCGATCATCGACTGCCAGGCTGCGACCCCTGCCTGGTCGTTGTCAGAGAGGGCCAGCACGAAACCAAACTGGTCGTTCTCTGCTGGCGTGACGCCGAAAACGGACCAGGGAATGCGGGCCTCGAGTGTGTACCCCTGGCCTTGTTTGACAGCCTTCACGCTCACGCTGGAAAGCCCGCCTTCCCGGCTGCGTGGATACCAGAGATAAGCTTCGGGCGGCAGGCTGCCGAAATTCCCGGGTGAGAGCCCGATCTGGAAATCATCGCTGCTGAGTGATGTGCTGCTTTGATCGCCCGCCAGGTCGGCGTCGAACTGTACTTCGACATCATCACCACGGTAGAGGTAACGGCCTGTGGCTACCTGCACGAACAAGTCGTCGAAGCGCTCCACACCCAGATACAGGTAATTGACATCCCAGCCTATGTAGTAGCGGGCGGAGAGATCGGAGGTTCCGGTCCAGCCCGAACTCGCGTAGGACAAAGGGCGATCGACGGTATAGGCCTGGCTGCTCCAGTCATCCAGGTTGCCGTCAATCACCGGTGCAGCGCTGAGATAGGCAGCGGTCACGGTCTCGGCTGGCACGAGGGTGGTCGTCGGCGAAGGGCCTGTCGTCGCGGTGGGTGCGCCGAGTTCGGTCGCTGTGGGAAGTGGAGTGGGCGATTCAAGCGGCGGCAGAGTCGGAGGTGGTGGTGTGCTGGTGGCGGTGGCGGAGAAGATCGCCGTGTGAGTCAGGTTCGGCGTGGGAAAGGTGAAGGGCGTGGGTGAGGCGGCGCCAGGGAGCGTACAGCCGCTGAGTGCTAGCAGCATCAGGATCAGAATGGGTTTGTGCAGTGCAGATCGCATATGCACCCTTTCCGGCCGGAACGCCGACTTGGTCTTCCGACTCGTACGGGTCGAAATCCGGACCCTCGCATGTCTATCAAGCTGTGGGGCGGGTGGGAGTCGAACCCACACGCTCTCGCGAGCAGAGGATTTTAAGTCCCCGGCGTCTGCCAATTCCGCCACCGCCCCGCACGCTAATTGTAGCGTGCGTTGAAGAGGCGTCAAGCCAGCGTGCCAGCTCCATCCACGGTTGGATCATGCCGCTATGCTATAATGCCCGCCGGGAAAGGTTCATCCATGTTTAAGCGAATCGTGAATGTTTTCGGCGGTGATTCGGTCGGCAAACTGCTCGATCATTACCGCCATTTTGTAGAACAAATCAACGCTCTGGAGCCCCAGATGCAGGCGCTCTCCAACCCGGATCTGGCGGCCAAGACGGCAGAATTTGAGAGCCGGCTGGCAGCCGGGGAGACGCTGGACGACATTCTGGTAGAGGCTTTTGCCGTCGTCCGGGAGGTCTCTGTGCGGACGATCGGACTGCGCCATTTCGATGTGCAGCTTATCGGGGGTGTCGTGCTGCACGAGGGGACAATCGCTGAGATGAAGACCGGCGAGGGGAAGACGCTGGTCGCAACCCTACCGATCTACCTCAACGCCCTCGAGCATAAAGGCGTCCATCTGGTGACGGTCAACGATTACCTCGCCCGGCGCGATGCGCGTTGGATGGGACCGATCTTCGACTTCCTCGGTATGAGCGTGGGGGTGCTCCAGGAAGCCTCAAGGACAGAGCACGGCCGCAAAGCTTTCCTGTATGACCCCTCGCTCGAGTCGACCCAGGAGGATATCCACCAGCTGCGGATGGTCGACCGGCGTGAAGCTTATTCGGCCGATGTGACGTACGGTACGAACAACGAATTCGGCTTCGACTACCTGCGTGACAACATGTCCCGGACGCTCGAAGCGCGCTCCCAGCGCGGGCACAACTATGCCATCCTCGACGAGGTTGACAACATCCTGATCGACGAAGCCCGTACGCCGCTGATCATCTCTGGTCCTTCGCACGAGGACCCGGAGCTGTATCTGAAGATGGCACAGGTCGTCAAGCAACTCAATCCGGAAGACTACGAGATCAGCGAGCGCGATCGGACGATTGCCCTGACCGAGCTGGGCGAAGAGCACGTCGAGCAGCTGCTTCAAACGCCGCTGCGGGATCCAGACAGGCCAGAAGACATCACGCCGGAGCAGGCGCGCCTGCTCGGTCATTTAGAGCAAGCACTGCGGGCTGAGTATCTTTTCAAGCGTAACAAGGATTACGTCGTACAGGGCGGGAAAGTGATCATTGTCGACGAGTTCACCGGCCGCATGATGCCTGGCAGGCGCTGGTCCGATGGCCTGCACCAGGCGGTGGAAGCCAAAGAAGGGGCGCGCGTGCGGCAGGAGAACGTCACCTACGCGACGATCACCCTGCAGAACTACTTCCGCATGTACGAGAAGCTGGCCGGGATGACGGGTACGGCGGTCACCGAATCGGAGGAGTTCAACAAGATCTACGACGTCGATGTGCTCGCCCTGCCGACCAATCTCGAGTTTATCGCCCTCTCGCCGGATACAGACCTTGTCGAAGTGGACTATTCGGAAAACGGGAACAAGTTCAGCTACTACGCACGCGCGGAGGATCCCGATCAGGCCCCGGTCTTCTGGCGGCGCAAGGACTACCCGGATGTCGTCTACCGGACAGAGGAGGCCAAGCTGCGCTCGGTCACGCTCGAGATCCTGCAGCGCCATCTGCTTGGTCAACCGCTGCTGGTGGGCACGACCTCGGTCGAGCTGTCGGAGCTGCTTTCGAGCCGGCTACGGGCTGAAGCACTGCAGACACTGATGAACGTTACCCTGCTGCGTGATTTCTATCTCGATACGCATGACCTGGCTGACGATGGTATGCGGATTGAAGAACTCGAGCCACTCAACGCCCGGCTGGAGGAACTGAAGAGCTCCATGCTGCGGCCGATGGCGCGCGAGCTGGGTGTCTCGCTGAACCCGACCCGGGAGGAAAATGTCTCCCGGTTGCTCAGCCTGATGGAAGTGGAACCATCTCGCGGCGACCGCCTGGTCGAGATCCTCAATGGAGGCATCCCCCACAACGTGCTCAACGCGAAAAAGCATGACGAGGAATCGGCCATCATCGCCTGGGCGGGTTCCTATGGCGCCGTTACGATCGCAACCAATATGGCCGGCCGCGGTGTGGACATCAAGCTGGGTGGCGAGATCGCCGAGGAAATCCTGGCCGCGGTCAACCGTGTCCTGCGCCGGCTGGGGATCGAAGATCCTGAAAACCTGAGCATGCGAGAGCGGTTGGAAGCCCTTGAGACCGCAGATGACGACGCGATCGGTATCTATCATGCCGAAGTCAACCAGCTGCGCAGCTTCATGGAAGAGGGGCAGAAGGTGCGCATCGCAGGCGGCCTGCACGTCATCGGTTCGGAGCGGCATGAATCGCGGCGTATCGACAACCAACTGCGCGGGCGTGCGGCCCGCCAGGGCGATCCGGGCTCGTCGCAATTCTTCCTCTCGCTGGAGGACGAATTGATGCGCCTGTTTGGCGGAGCACAGGTCTCGAATTTGATGCAGCGCTTGAACATCGACGACGCCACGCCGATCGCGCATGGCATCGTCAACCGCACGATCGAGCAGGCCCAGACCAGGGTCGAAGGCGCGAACTTCGACACCCGCAAGCACCTGCTTGAGTACGATGATGTGCTGAACCAGCAGCGCGAGGTCTTTTACGGACAGCGCAACCGGGTCTTCGCCAAGGATGACATGACCGAGGACCTGGCCTCAATGGTGGAGCAAGAAGTCTCGGAGCACGTGCAGACGGCGTTTGCAGATCCTGAAGGGCCCTGGAAGCTGCTCGCCTGGCTGGAAGAGATCCAGCCAACGATCGGGCTTGAGAGCGACAGTCCACATCCCTCCTTCATGATTCAACTCATGCTCGAGACGCTGGAAGGCGTAGACGACGCGGAAGAGCTCAAGTCGGCATTGCATGAGATCGCCCGCCGCAGCCTTGAAACGAACACCAGCCACCTGCGGGTGGTCATTGAGGACCAGTTCATGCGCTCGCTCGAAAGGTTGGACGAGCAGGTGCGCACGCGCGGCGACACGGCTGAGATGGCGGTCGAGGCTGCCATCATGGAAGCCGAAGATGCGGGCCAAACCGTGGACACGCGCCGGTTGCTGAGCGCGGTCGAATCGGCGGCCGGTCTGCGGATCCAGATGGATGACGCCGGGCTTAAGCGGTTGCGGGAAGAGCCGAGGCTCTTTCTTGACCGCGTACCGGAGCTCATCGAGTCCAGCATGGGGCTGCGCATCTGGGCCGGCCTGGTGCAGGCGGTTGAGCGCAGGCTCGGGGAGCCGTTGGGACTCGAATCCACGCTCGAACAGCCGATCGACTGGGATGCAGCCGAGCGTGCTCTATTAGAGGCATTCGACCGGGCAGCCAGTTCGCGTGATGAGCAGCTTCTACGGGAAGCCGACACCGACCTGCACAATGCACTGCGGAGCGAATCGGCCATTGACGAAAACGTGAAGATCCGTTTGCTGGTGCAGATGAGCTATGGCCAGCGCAGTTTCTTCGACCGTAAGACTCACCAACGGCAATCGGTTCTCGTAGGCCGGTTGACGTATCCGTTTTTTGCCGCAGAGCTGGTCCAAGACGAGGATCCGGAAGCGGTCGAGGCGCGCGTCCTTGCGCATCTCGATTCGGCGCAGACCGCGATCGAAAGCGCGCTGGGCGGAGCCGAATTGGGGCGCATCGTGGGAACACGGATCGACCAGCTCGAGCCGCGCGTTGAATCTGCTCTGCTGGAGGTGCTCCAGCTGGCCAACGAGAATGAATTGGACCGTTCACAGACGGTCGCCTCGCTTGCGAGCAAGACTCAGGAGCAGCTGGCGCAGGCGCTTGGAGCCCAGGCCCTGATGCGCGCGTACCGCGAACTCTTCCTATCCGTGGCCGACCAGCTGTGGGTTGAATACTTGACCCAAATGGAGGCGTTGCGCACCTCGATCGGTCTGGAAGCCTATGGACAGCGGGATCCGTTGGTCCAGTATAAAAGCCGCGCATTTGACCTGTTCCAGGATCTGCTCACCACCATCCGGGCCGGCGTGGTCTCCCGGATGTACCGCCTGCGTGTCGCCGCTCCAGCTCAGACGGCTTCTACCCAGGCTGTGCAGGCGCCACAGCCAGCCAGGCAGGCCGCGCCTTCCGGGAACGGAAGCTCGAAGCGTTCAATGAAGCGCCGTCGCAGGCGGCGCTGAGCCTGCGCAGCCGCCTCGCACACTGCGTCATGCGGAGTGCGCCGCAACACGCACTGCTGGCCGGCGAAGATCCACGCTAGAGCACAAGGTCAATGCAACCAGGCGACACTTTCTTCCACTGGGATAAGGTTGATCTACACCGCGACCTCGAGGGGTCGCTCAGGCTTTCGACGCTGCATGCAATTGCCCAGGAGCATGCCCTGCTTCGAATGGAGAACGCATCAGAACTCGAGAGCCTGGTGAGGGTGGACCCGAGTGATCCCCATCGCCCGGATTTCTTCCTCTCGAAACTTGATTCGATCCGCAAGCATTTCATCGATCAGGCGGCTATCGAGCGCTTCTCACGTGAAGTGATCGAAGATGCCGCTGCTGATCACGTACGCTATTTGGAGCTGTGTTTCGCCCCTGCAGCGCTCGCTTCTCGGGGAAACTTCCCGCTGGAGGCGGTCTGCGAGTGGGTCATTTCGGCTGCGAGCGCAGAAGCAGAAACTCAGGCTGTCGATGTGCGGTATCTGTTGAGCTTCGACCAGCACGAGCCAGTTGCAGTGGCACGCGAAGTCACGGAGTTAGCCATCGCACTCCACCCAAGAGGGGTGGTCGGTCTCGATCTGACCAACGATCAACGCTATCCTGCCGCCACACCCCCTGCCGGGATGCTGCGGCACGCTCACGATCAGGGTCTGGGGATCGCCGTGCATGCCAGTGGCTGGGGGAGTGGCAAACTCACCGCCGCCATCCGCGAACTCGGGGCGACTCGCATCGCTCATGGCGTCCATATCCTTGAGGATCAGGATCTGCTGCGCGAAGCACGAGAAGCCGAGGTATGCTTTGAAGTAGGCCTGACGAGCGATCTGCGCACCGGAGCGTTGCAGGATCTGGCCTCGCACCCGCTGCCCGGGATGCTCGAAGCCGGGCTACAGATCGCGCTCACGACGGACGATCCAGCGATTTTTAATATCACGCTCTCCGACGAATACCGTCTTGCGATGGATGTGCTGGGGCTCTCGCTGGAGACCCTGAAGGGCATGACCCTGAGCGCGCTGCAGTCCAGCTTCCTGGATCCAAAGTCAAAGCGCTTGCTCGAACGGCACTTTGTTGCACAGTTCTGGGGTAAAGAGGGGTAGATGTGATCGAATTTCAGGACCTGTCATTTGCAGTAATAAGCGACGGAACCGTGTGGGCCGATGCCGGTGGGCCCTTCGGGCTGGTCCCGCGCGTACTCTATTCCCACTACCTCGAACCGGATTCCCGTAATCGGATCCCGATGACGCTGCAGTGCCTGCTGGTGAAATCGGCAGGCAAGAACATCCTGATCGATACCGGATTGGGCACGAAGCTCACGCCTGAGGCTGTCGAGCAATGGGGGTTGGAACGGCCGAACGGTACGTTGATCGACGATCTGGCGCGAGAAGGCGTCGCACCGGAGGACATTGACATCGTCCTTAATACCCACCTGCATGCTGATCACTGCTCCGGTAACACGTTTAGCGCCGACGGGGAGGTTCGCCCGTCATTTCCCAATGCGGAGTACTGGGTTCAGCGCATTGAGTGGGCTGAGGCCGTGCATCCGGACGCCCGGACACGCGGCACGTACTTCGGGGTCAATTTCGACGTACTGCAGCGTGAGGGGCGGATGCGGCTGCTGCACGGGGATACGCCGGTCACCGAGCATGTCTCCTGCGTGGTGACACCCGGCCACACTCGTGGACATCAGTCGATCCTGCTGCAGAGCGGGGGCTGGCGCGGGCTGTATGTCGGCGACATGGCTTCCTACGCCGTGCATATGCAGCGCACTGCATGGTTGACTTCGTATGATGTCCTCCCGCTCGAAAACATTCACAGCAAGGAGCGCTGGCAGCGCTGGGCGCTTGAACATGACGCCTGGCTTTTCTTCGAACATGATCCAGAAGTAAAAGCCGCCCGCCTGGCAGAGCACGACGGGCGGCTGAAGATCGAGAAGGTCGATCTCGATGCTCAGGGGGCTATTGAGTAGCTTCCCAGGCGGCGACAGCCTCCCGGATAAGCGCCTTGATCTCGGGGTTGGGGACATCGGCGATTTCGTAACTGTTGACACCGATCAATACCCGTGCTGTGCCTCCCACACCCTCCACCAATCGGACAGCAAGATCGGAACGGCCGCTGCTTTCGATCCGCTCCTGCAGGATGTCATTAATTTGTTCGATCATGCTGGATGGCTTGCGTTCAGAAGCGTCGCTTTCGCGCTCGACCGCCACGGTTCTCTCAGGTTCGGGCTCGCGCAGCCAGGCGTTGAGGTCCTTTGCGGCGTATTCAAGCCGCGTCCAATGGCGGGAGGCCTTCAACGCCTCGGGGTCATCATATTCCTGGTCGCCAACCTTCACGATCAGATCGCCGCTCACTTCATCGCGCAGAAGGGTCGCCACCTGAATGCGCGGTCCCTGATCTGGTTCGGGCGCGGCTGGTGTGTCCGACGGCAGTCGTACGGGCGGCTCGGCTCCAGTTTCTTGTTCGATCTCTTCGCTGGGCCCTGTTGCAGCCGGCTTGACTTCATGAGCTTCCGTCGGAACGGACGCTAGATCTTCATCGTGCAGATCGTCCGCGCTGAATCCTTCCAACTCGGCTGTTTCTTCGTCGCCTGTATCCGGGCTTTCTTCCTCCGCTGATTTCGACCGGCTGTTGAGAATCATGTAGGCGAGTATCGCCAGTCCAATGCCGAATGCGATCAGCACAAGTCCTACAAGAAGTTGATTGTTCATTTTTCAACCTCCGGTTGACAGCCGCTGCACAGATGCGTCCCCCGCTGGCCCACGACGATGCGCTTGATGGTCTTTCCACACACCGGGCAGGGTTCGCCCTCCCGCCCGTAAACTCGAAAATGGTTCTGGAAGGAGCCGCCGCGATACACCCAATCGATGCTGGCGCCGTTGTGTTTCAGTCCAGACTGGAGCGCTTCTCGAATGCCTTTCCAAAGCGCATGTGTCTCCGAGATATCCAGCGAATCGCTCCTGCGCAGTGGATGCAGTCCGGCGATGTGCAGCGCTTCATCAGCATAGATATTGCCAATTCCAGCGACGAAGGATTGATCAAGCAGTAGAGGTTTAAGTATCCGGTGGTGGGCATGCAGGCGGTCGGCAAGCACCTCGGGTGTGAAGCTTGGGTCCAGCGGCTCGGGTCCGAGCGATCGAAGCGCAAGCCGGGGGTCATCGACCAGCGACACTCGGCCGAATTTGCGCGCGTCGCTAAAGCGCAGATCCCAACGGTTATCAAGATGAAAAAGCGTATGTTCGTAACGATCGGGTTTTCTATCGGATGGGGTAAGGCGCAGATCACCGCTCATCCGCAAATGGATGAGCATGGTTCCGCGTTCCAATAGAAAGACGAGATACTTTCCTCGCCGGCCGACGTCGAGGACGCGCTGATCCTTAATGCGCCGACGGAAGGTAGCCAGCTTGGGCGATTGGAAGTGACGCGGCCATTTCGCCGTCACGCCTGTGATGCAGCGACCGGGCAGCGCAGGCCCCTCTCCGCCCTCGCGCAGCGTGCGTGCGATCGTCTCTACCTCGGGAAGTTCTGGCATCGCCGGGATTATACCTTCACTGGCGGCGCTGGCAAACCGGGTCAATCGATACGTATCAAATCGCGCAGTTGGTCGAGTTTGGCCGGGCCGATCCCGGAGACATCGAGCAGTTCGTCCTCTGAGTTGAAAAAGCCATGAGTCTCGCGGTACTCGACGATCTTTCCCGCCAAGCTGGGCCCAATCCCGGGCAGGCCCTCAAGTTCAATCACTGTGGCGGTATTGATGTTCAGTTGGCTTGCGGAGTCCACGGCGAGCCCGGGGGTGGCTTGAGGACGGGGTATGTCATCAGCTGACGAGAAAGGAATGTACAACCGCTGTCCGCTCTCGAGCTCGGCGGCGAGGTTCACCCGGTCCAGATCCGCCTCAGCCAGCGCTCCCCCGGCTGCTTCGAGGGCATCGAGCCCAATCGCGGGCCGTGGCAGGTGGTAGACCCCAGGTTGTTTCACGGCACCGGCGATGTGTATCTGCAGCGGGCCCGGGGTCGGAGCAGGGTGCAGTTCGATCGGGATTCGTTTCCGGGGCGAAAGCAAGAGAAGTAAAAGGCCGGCAGCTGCAAGACCCGTCAGCAGGCCGGTGAGGTAGGTCGTCCAACGCTCGAACATCTCAAGCCCCCACGTGCGTGTCTTGTGGACATTGTATATCGGGTGAGGAGCTTGTTCAAAGCAGGCTATAATCTGCCTATGTCCAAATACTACAGCGGAGAAGGCGACGACGGATATACCGGCCTGCTCGGGGAAGGCCGCGTGCCGAAATATGCAGCCCGTCCAGAGGCTTTCGGCACGCTGGATGAGGCGCAGGCCGCGCTAGGACTGGCGCGGTCGCTTGCGGAGGAAGCAAGCGGCGCAATCCTGCGCGAGGTCCAGGTTGATCTGTACCACATCATGGCTGAAACTGCTGCGCCGCTCGAGCATGCTGATCGATTTCGCACACTCGATTCCGGACGCGTCGCATGGCTGGAAGAACAGCTTGAGATATTCGGACGGCAGATGAGCATGCCATCCGGTTTCGTCATTTCCGGGGATACGCAAGCCGGGGCAGCGTTCGATGTTGCCCGGACGGTAGTTCGCCGAGCCGAACGCCAGGTCGCAGCGCTGGTCCATGAGGGTGAGATTGAAAATTCGCACATCCTGCCCTATCTGAACCGGCTCTCAAGCCTGTGTTTCGTACTTTCGCTCTGGGAAAATCAGCAGGCTGGGGTGGATGGGCACGACGTAGCCAAGGGCGGTCCACGGTGACCGGGACGCTGATCAACATCGCGACGATCGTCGCCGGAACGATGCTCGGGTTGCTGTTCGGGGCGCGACTCCCCGACCGGGCGCGCGACAGCGTTCTGTCGGCCCTAGGAGTGTTCACGCTTGCCATCGGCATCAACCTCTTCATGCAGGGCACGGCCATTGATGGTGAGAATGTGCTCATCCCGTTGATCAGCCTGCTGGTGGGTGCGTTGCTGGGAGAATGGTGGCAGGTTGAAGAACGCCTGGCGCGGATCGGGGCGGCGCTCGAGCAACGCTTTCTTAAAGGAGGGGGAGAAGACAACCGGGGCACGCGTTTCGTGCGGGGATTCGTATCCGCCAGCCTGCTTTTCTGCGTTGGACCCATGACGATCCTGGGATCGATACAGGATGGGCTGACCGGTGATTATCAACTGCTGGCCATCAAGGCTGTGCTCGATGGCTTCGCCTCGCTCGCGCTGGCGTCCAGCTTCGGCATCGGCGTGCTGTTCTCGATCGCTGTCGTGCTGGGCTACCAGGGTGGGTTGAGCCTGGCAGCTGCCCAGTTGCAGTCTGTCTTCTCCCCGCTGATGCTGGCCGAGATATCCGTCATCGGCGGTGTGCTTCTGCTGTCACTTGCGATCAGCACGCTGCTCCGGGTCAAGCCGATCCGTACAGCCAATCTGCTGCCAGCGATCCTGGTGGTGCCTCTGCTGGTTTATCTGGTTGAAGCGTTAGGAATTTAGCCCGGTGGGATTTTGAAAGGGCGCCTGCATCGTGCAGGCGCCCTCTTTTCTCTTAAGGCGTGGAGCTGCCCCCGGCTTCCAGCGCCTGGTCGATGAGGGACGACATGGAGGCGAAGGGCTGGACGCCGACGACAAGCTGGCCGTTGATCAGGAAGCTCGGCGTGGATTGAACTCCAGATTGGATCGCCAGATCGAAATCGTCCTGGACCGGCTGCTGGTACCGATCCTGGCTCAGGCAGGTGTCAAAGGACGAGTCGAGTCCCAGTTTTTCAGCCATCGCTTCCAGGCGTGGGCGTGAGAAACTGCCCACGTTCTCGCCAATTTGATTGGCGAAGAGCATGTCGTGAAATGGCCAGAATTGACCCTGTTCCGCAGCGCACATTGAAGCCATCGCCGCATCCTGCGATTCGTTGCCTGGTGAGCGTGAATCGAGGAACGGGAAGTTGTGGAAGACGAAGTAGACTTTTCCGGTTTTGATGTAGGTGTCAAGCAGCGGCTGCATTGTCGATTCGTGAAATGCTGCACAGGCCGGGCATTGGAAATCTGCAAATTCGTCGATGCGGACGGGCGCGTTCGGGTCTCCCAGAGAGGTGTCCTGACTGGGAGGGTAATCCAGCACATCCGCCATGACGATGTCACCGACCTGCGCCTGTGTCCGGTAGATGACGATGCCGACGATGATCACAGCAATGCCAACGATGATCAAGACGCCGGTCAGCAGATTGCGCTGCTGCTGCCGGCGGCGCTTCTCACGAAGTTCCTCGCGTTTTCCCATTACGTTTCCTCCATTACTGTACCAATGCAGAATCCTGCCATAAAAGGTCTCACTTGTCCATGCATGGCCCGCGCATTTTACGCATCGACAGGCAGGGGTCATACGGTCTCATCTGCCCGGAACATGAGGCAGAGGACCGCCGAACCCATCCGTTAAGCACATTCATGCAGGATCGGCAACCAGAGATTGATAACGAACAATCATGTTCAGAACGAATCCTGGAAAAGAGGATAGCGCACTCCGGTCTCTCGAAAACCCAGTGAGCGGTACAGCCGCTGGCTATGCAGGTTGTCGGCCTGCGTGTTCACGGATACGCGTCCAATGCCGCGCCGGACATGGACTCGCAGTACGTGCTGCACCAGCGCCCGCCCATATCCGTGCCCTTGCTGTTCGGGAAGTACCGCCAGGCGGGCCAGGTGGGCACCAAGCGCAGAAGCGGTACTGATCTGATAGGCGGCAATCTGCCCCTCCACTTCGAGTACGGTCGCCAACGAAGCCAGCGAGTGTGCTGCCTCGAGCGACTTGAGCGACAGGCTCCACACTGGATCGAAGGCGGCGTGGTCGATAGCTTCGACCTGCGCCAGATCATCTTTGCGCATGGTCCGGATGCCGAGCTCGTTCGCGCGATGCAGGTCGATGTCCGGAGTCTCATCAGTCCACTCCATGAACAGCACCTCGTTGGCGATTTCGAAATTTGCTTTCCGCAGCAGATCATCGAACCAGGTGTGTGTCGAAAGGGCAGTCGCGCAAGATGCGCCGAGCCGGATTGCGGCCTCCCGGGCTTCCTGCCAGAGCGCTGTCCAGAGCTGCGCTTCATGGCCTTCATCATGGACGGCAAAGAGGCGAATCCAGGCCACCTGCGGCGGGTCAGGCGGGCATGCCAGAACAGCCAGTGGACTGGATTCGTATGCAGCCAGCAGGAAGGGCTGTTTATCCAGGATTTCGTAAACGCTGTACCAATCGAGGTGGAAATGCTTGTGGGCGGCGTATGTCAGGAACGAACCGATCAGATCCCGGTCACCGCTTGAGACCTTGCGGATCGTATTGTGCAGAGAGTCGCTCATCAAGGAGGTTCAGCGGTTCAACCAGCGTGCTGGGAGGCGGAGCAAGCGCTGCATCATGCGCCCGACCAATCCACGCTTCGGGCGGGCATCCAGCGCAGCCTGCATGCTGTCAAGCGCCTGGAATGCCTGTCCGCTCTTCAGCTGGAGCCTGGACAGGGCCTGGAGGGTGTAGGAGCGAGCATCGTCATCGTCGAGTTCTTCAAAGATCGACAGTGACCGCTGGTAGAGCTCAAGGGCTTTCGTCGGCTGGCCAAGCGCCTCGTAGGCCGAGGCTTCGTTCCCGATCGCCTGGGCTTGCAGGCGCTGCTCTCCAGATTCAGCGAACACCTGCTCCGTACCTTCCAGAGCCTGGAGTGCCTCCTGGGGCTGGTCGAGCTGTAGCAAAGTGACGGCCGCATTGTTTGCCATTTCCGCTGCGCGCACGAGCCTGGAATTTGAGGTGAAAAGAGCCTGGGCTTCTCGAAATCCTTCCAGTGCAGCTCGTAATTTCTCCCGGCGGAAATTCTCCAGGGCTTCCTGAGCAAGGCGCTCGGCGGCCCCCGGCTCGCTCACGGTATGAGTTCCTGGAGTGCTTCGGAGACGGCGCGCAAATCGCCTAAATCGAGCTCGGACAGCCGTTGGGCCATGCGCAGGTATGGAAGGCGGTCGGGATGATTGAAGAAAGCGCGGAGCTCATCCGGCAGCGCCATGAAATTCTCAAAGGCAGTCTTCGCTCCTAGCCATTCGCCGATCGGTCCCTCCTCGTCGATAAAATCATCGATCGTGCATCCGAGGATTTTAACCAGGCTCTCAAGATCGGGGATCGGCACCGATCGCTCACCGCGTTCGTATGCGCTGACGCGGCTTACGGGCATCTCGGCCGCTTCGGCAAGGGATTTCTGCGTGATGTTTTGATCGTCCCGGGCCTGGCGCAATTGTGCGCCAATCATACGCTGGCGGAGTGTCATCATGATCTGGGGATCAAACCGGCGCCCTTCCTCGAGATCCTCCGGCGAGGGATCGAGGAACAATCCAAGCGGAGTGTCCAGGTGGTATGCCAGCACCTCCAATTCCGGAAGCGAAATGGATTTCCTCCCGTGCTCATAGGAGGAAAGTGTGCTGGTGCTGATTCCGAGCAGTTCGGCGATCTCTGTGAGGCTCTTGCCGTTTTCAAGGCGAACCTCACGCATCAACGCGCCGAGCATCTTGGCCCGGAGCTGGCGTGTTTGGGGATCCGTCATCTGGCAGCTCCATGATGCAGACTTGTGCGATTATAGCAAACCTTGAAGCCGGTCCAAAATGCGCCTGGGTTTGGGATGTTCTTGCTGGAAGCGCTTTCAGCCGGTCCGCTTTGCGCTCACGATTTCCCGCGCTCGGGATGCGAACTCCTGGAGCGCAAGGGTTCCGCGCGCCTCCGGGAAACGGCGGCGGATCGGAACGTGCATTGCATTGGCCAGGGCGATATTGTCGCCCATGTTGGGGACCGTCATGAGTTCTGATCCGCCCAGTTGCTGTTCAAGCGTTCGAACCGTGAGACTGTCGGTAGGATAGGGGCGATTGGACAGGAAAACAACGCGCTCCGCAGTGATTCCGTCCAGGAATAGCGCTTCCCGGATCTCAAGTGCGGCCGATAAGCCCTGTTGATCCGGAAAGAAGACCAGTACGATCAGGTTGGCCTGGCTGAGCACCAGGCGGGATATCGGCCCCAGGGATCGGCCCAGGTCGGCGATGACGAAGCGGTAGGAAGCACGGAGCGTTTGCAGCGCGGGCCCGATCTGAGTCACATGTATTTGATCCGCGTCGCCCGGATGAGACACGCCGGATATAAGCGAGAGGGACCAGCCTTTGGGAGGGATGATGCGCTCTTTCACATCGGTTGCCGTCAATTCCGGCTGATCGGCGGCCGTCAGCTCGATAATGCTCAGATCATCGGTGCTGGCAGTCATCCCCTTAATCGACCCGAGGGGAAGATCGAGATCCATCAGGAGGACCTTTTCCGATCCGGATTTGTGGCCCAGTTCATGTGCGAAATTGACCGCCATGGAGGAGGTCCCCACGCCCCCACGCACACCGAGAAAGGCGATCAGGGCACCTGGCCCTGCGGATTGCGCTGCTTGTTCCAATTGCGTCTGTGCAGGTCCAAGTCCTTCGATGAATTGCAGCAGCTGCTCGACGGCATCCGGCTGCTTGAGCAGGTAGCGGTCCACACCCGCTTCCATGGCATCAGCCGTTTTTTCTGGCTGGCTGACGTGAGTCAATGCGACCAGCGGCGTCCGCTGTGTGCGGTGGTCTCGGCGCAGCTTCTGGATCAGTTCGATGCCATCGATATCGGGAAGATCAACTTCGGTGATGATCAGATCAACAAAATCACGCCACGCAACGATCAAGCCTTCTTTTCCAGAGCGAACATGTTTCAGCTGCCTTCCATTCCCCTCGATGGCCTGGCTGAGGAATTCTGCGGTCTGGTCGTCGGGCTCGATGAGCAGGATCGTGGCGGCCTTCAAGGTGACGCAGCTCCTTAACCTTCGTCATCTGCCGGGGGCATGAGGTAGCCGATCCCCTGCCGGGTTACGATATGGATGGGGTTCTTTGGATCGGGTTCGATCTTCTGCCGCAGGCGGCTGAGGCAGACCCACAGGATCTCCTTGTCATCTTTATACTCAGGCCCCCAAACCGAGGTCAGCAGTTCCTCCGGACTGAGCACATTTCCCATCGCGTTAGCGAAGGTTTGCAGCAGGCGGTACTCCGTGGCCGTAAGCGATATTGGTTCCTCATCCACGAGCACCGAGGCTTTTGCGAGGTCAATCTCCAGATTGTGATGCTTGAAAACTGGTTGGTGGAATCCTTCGACGGTCCCGCGTTCAGCCCGGCGCAGGACGGCTCGTACGCGCGCCAGCAGTTCCTGGGCAGAGAAGGGTTTGACGATGTAATCATCGGCGCCGGCATCCAGGCCACGCACACGATCGCGTTCTTCGCCCTTGGCGGTCAGGATGATGCTCGGCACCGAGGAGAACTCTCGAATCCGCTCACAGGCGGTGAATCCGTCCATGACGGGCATCATCACATCGAGCAGCACGATGTCTGGCTGCTGTTCAGCGACCGCATCAACCGCCTGCTGGCCATCCATCGCAGTGATCACTGCATAGCCGGCGGTTTCCAGGTTGATCTGGACCAGAGCCAGATACCTAGGTTCATCGTCCACAACCAGGATATTCGTCGGTTCAGACATCGGAAGACTCCTGAGCTTGTGTTGGGTTCGGTTCCAGGGGTAATTCAAAGAAGAATGTTGTGCCCTTCCCGGGTTCGCTTTCCACGCCAATCTCGCCGCCATGCGCTTCTACGATCCGGCGGCTGATGTACAAGCCAAGGCCGGTGCCGCGAATGCTGCTCGATTGAGGCATACGGAAGAAGCGTTC
>JARRJK010000037.1:0-19140 GCA_037379555.1 Anaerolineales bacterium
ATACCCAGCCGGGTGATAAGCGAGCGTGATCGGGATTGAAGCCCGAGTTGTAGATCCAGAGTTTCCCGTCGAAATCGAAATTAAAGTAGCCGAACGCCGGCTGGCCGCTCACATCGAGCATCGCCAGCTGCAGCCAGCCCTGCTCAGCGGCCGCCGCAGCCAGCAGGTGAAAGTGCTTGCGCATGCTTTCCGTCAGGAACTCTCGTTTCTGTGGATCCAATGCCATGAGATCCAGGAAATCGTCGACTTCCGCTTCGAGATCAACCCCGGAGCCGATAAGGCGCCAATCGACGCTGGCCGGATAGCCCGACGCCTTTCGCAGTTTGCGCTTCAGCTCGCGGCTCTGCTTGCTGTCGAGCTGCTCCAGGTAATCCTCCCAATTTGACCCGAGCCTCACATATGGCGAGGGTTGCAGCCGTGAATCCTCGACGGACCAGCCGCGCTGTTCGGCGGCAGCGATGAGCAGCTCACGCGTGGGCGTCCCCTCGCGCAGATTGAAGAGATCGAGGCTTAACGGTTTCAAGTGCGCGTCCGACTCGAGTGCTTCGAGCAAAGCCGGGACAAACGCTTCCAGCTTTTCCCGTGTACCAATCAGGTCAAGCACATCAGCGATCTCGACGCTGCCGATGAACATAAGCGACTGCTTATCTTCAGGCGCGGTGGGCAGAAACAGCGGAGCGATCGCGAGCAGCTCCCCTTGCGGATCGCGGCCCAGCGCAAGCCACAACTCGCGCTGAGGCCATTCCCCGCCGCCACCGGTTATCCACCAGTTATACTGAAAAGCATGCAGCAGGAACGGCGCACGAGAAACGCTCCCAGCCAGCAGCCGATCCCACTCGCCGGCTAGCGCCCGAAACGCCTTCTGGTCATGTTCGAATGTAATCTGCATTGAGGATCCCACCCGTTTTCTGCCTGCATTCTACCAGTCACGGCAAGCATCTTGCACCATGGATTGCGAGCCGGATTCCGTTTCTGTACAATACACGCCATGTCCCATACGTTCGAGGCAGATGTAGCTCTACTCCATATCGTCGGTGGCGGTGCCCGCCTTACCGCCCCGCCCGGCACGCTGGCCCAGACCGCCCCGCGGCGTTCAGCGCGCGGTCGTGATCAGGATTACCTCTTCCTCAACATCAATCTTCAAGGTGCCCGTCCGGTGTCACCCAGCCACCTCGACCATCTCGCCAGCCTCGCGTCAGCCGCATATTACTCGACTCCTGGTTCGGTGACTGCAGCCACGCGTGAAGCGATTGCGGCTGTCAACGATCAGGTGATCGATTCCAATCAAACCAGCGACGAACCCTCTGCGTATCAAGGACAGATGCTGTGTGCGGTGCTGCGGGGCGTTGACCTGTACATCGCACAGGCAGGCCTGGGCCAGGCGGTCCTAGTTCGACCGGGCACCGTGACACGTATGACGTCCGAAGAAGCCGAACAGCGGCCACTCGGCATCAGCCTGTCACCGCACATTCGCTACTATCACCTGGAGGTCAAGGCATCCGATCTGATCATCCTGACCACCTCATCATCCGAGCTATGGTCGGACGCCACACTTTCCGGCTTGAGCACGCTTGAACTGGACCGGGCTGTCGACCGCCTGGTGGCAGCAAGCGATCGTGATCTGACCGGGATCCTCGCGCGGATCGTCCCCTACGGCGATGCCGGGATTCAACCTGCCTTTTCCACAGCCGATGCTCCCGCCGCCTCGTCAGAAGCAACTGAAAACGGCCACGGCAGGACGATCGGCATGCGCCAGCCGCGCTCTTCAGCCGGGCTCAAACCCTACGTTGAGAAAGTGCGAAAAGGGCTCGTCGCTCTCTACTTGCGTGGCCTGACGCTGCTCTCTAATCTGCTCAACCGCATTGCCCCAGGGTTGAGCGAACCCCTTGAGCCCGACGCGCTCTCACGCCGAATTCTGATCGGAATTTCCATCGTGGTTCCGCTGGTGATCGTCGCCATCGCAGCACTTATTTACTATGGGAGCGGTCGCGGAGCACAATTCCAGACCTACTTCGATCAAGCCATCCAATCAGCCGCGCTCGCTCAGACTCGGGGTTCCGACCAGGAAGCACGCGCCGATTGGGAACAGGCGATGCGCATGCTCGAGTTGGCCGCAAACTACGGAGATAGCGCCTCTGCCGAAGAACTGCACCAGCAGGTTCAAACGGCACTCGATGAGCTCAACCTTGTCAAGCGCCTCGAGTTTCGGCCGGTCGTGCGTGGCGGATTCGGGACGAACGCCGAGCTTACAGCCCTGGCAGCGTCTGACACGGATCTGTTCGTGCTCGACTCTGCGAACCGCATCATCCGCCACGCCTGGGGTGCTCCGGAGCGCGGGTTCGAGATCGACTCGACCTTCGATTGCCTGGGACCCTCGCATCCCTTCCCCGAATTAGGACCCCCGATCGACATTGTGCTCCAACCCGCTCCGGGAGCGCTGGGAGCGGAGGGGATTGTGGCCATCGATGCTGACGGCACCTTGCTCTACTGCGCGCCCGACCGCCAGCCAGCTCTTGCCCAGCTTACAACCCCCGACCTGGGCTGGGGTCGGATACAGGCGATCGACGTCTACGGTGAGTCGCTGTACGTTCTCGATCCAGTGCTGAATGCGGTCTGGATCTACGAAGCGGCAGGCGGCTTGTTCAGCGGCAATCCCCAGCTTTACTTCGTGGAGGAAGTGCGCGATTTGAAAGGCGCCGTCGACCTGGCGATGGCGCAGGACGAGCTCGTGATCCTGTATGCTGATGGACGTCTCGACCGCTGCCGGCGAACGGTGGGGCCGCGTCAGGATGATGGCAGCCGCCGTCTGCGCGTGGAATGCGATGCCGAGCCATATTTTGAGGACGAACGTGCCGGTTTTGAGCCGACAGCCCAGATTCCAGGCGCCGTCCCGGTTGAAATGTCCTTCTCCGCGCCTCCCGAACCAGCACTGTATTTCCTGGATTTGCTGAGCAACAGCGTGTTCCACTACAGCATGCGGCTCGTGTACCAGGGCCAGCTGCTGCCCGCCGAGCCATTCGAGGGGGAGATCAGCGCCATGACGCTCGGTCCACCCAACGACCTATATCTGGCGATCGGTTCTCAGGTCTATCATACGAGACCGGAATGAAGGCCAACGCTTTGACATCACACTACTGCGCGGCTAAAATCGAATCCCAACCCCCACACACGGAGGAATCGCTTTGAGCCGCTGGCCGGGAAAGTACGTCATCGGGCTGACAGGCAACATTGCTACAGGTAAGAGCGTCGTACGCAAGATGCTCGAGCATCTCGGCGCGTACGGCATCGACGCCGATGCCCTGGCCCACCGTGCCATGGCCAAAGGCGCTCCCGGCTACCCCCTCGTGCTGAAAACCTTCGGAGATTGGATCCTCGACGAGGAAGGACAGATCGACCGTACGAAGCTGGCCAAGATCGCTTTCTCCGACCCCAATGCGCTGGTCAAGCTGGAGGCGATCGTCCATCCGCTCGTTGCTCACGCCGTGGACTTGCTCATCCGCCGGGCGAAACAGAGCATCGTCGTCATCGAGGCGATCAAACTACTCGAGTCGGACCTGGCCGCCGGCTGCGATACCATCTGGGTTGTGGACGCCCCGGCCGAGCTCCAGGTCGCACGGCTGATGCACAAGCGGCGAATGTCGGAAGCCGCAGCCCGCCAGCGCATCGCGGCCCAGTCACCTCAAGCTTTGAAGCTGCGGGCGGCGAAGGTAGTCATCCGGAATAATGGCTCATTCGATATCACCTGGGAACAGGTGCAGGAAGGCTGGAACAAGCTCCCCAAACCCGAGGAACCGCTGCTGCCCGAACCTCCAGTGGTCCGTCCGGGAGAACTGATTGTACGCCGCGGCCGCCCGCAGGACGCCGACGACATCGCCCGCTTCATCACCCAGGTTACCCATGGCAAGAAACGCATGACACGCCAGGACGTTATGGCCGCTTTCGGCGAGAAGGCCTACTTGCTGATCGTGCGCAACGGCGAAATCGCTGGCCTGGCCGGATGGCAGGTCGAAAACCTGGTCACACGCATCGACGAGCTGTACTTCGAATCAGGGCTTCAGCTGGACGAGGCCATTCCGGCACTGATGGAGGAGGTTGAGACGGCCTCGACCGAACTGCAGAGCGAAGCCTCGCTGCTGTTCCTGCCACCCTATCTGGCACAGCACGTCGGCGCCTGGCGGTCGGTTGGTTACCGGCCCCAGACCGTGCAGGCGCTCGGTGTGCGGGCCTGGCAGGAGGCCGCCCTCGAATCGATGCCGCGCGGCGCCTCCCTCTGGTTCAAACAGCTGCGCGTTGACCGCGTCCTCCGGCCGCTGTAAAAATATCCCGCGCCCACAGCGCAGGGATTCCCCCGCAGACTTCAATCCCACCAAGTTCTACGCTTGAGCATGGCTTCTGGGCGCGTGGCCTCCGCGTTCATCCCGGGCTTGAAGGCGAGGGAATTCGAGGCGACCCACACTCAGGCTGTCTTTGGCTCTTATGCCCGATAGCAACACATTGTCCTACCGGTATCCCTCGTCGCAAGCTCCTGGGGATGACACTTTTTGTCCTGCCGAACCCGGAGGGTGAGGAATACCCATGATGTGCATGGACAACGGGCGGGCGTCTGTGAGCCATGCCTCACAGCCCCACGTCTCAGATATCCCCCGGCAGCATGCAGGAGGTCACCGGGGATAGGTGCCTGCATGACTAGCTGAAGCCAAGCGCTTCAGATCGATTTATTCGCCGTCGGATCCCCACAGCTCACGAATCCGCGCCTGGAAGGTGCGGGCCGTGGCCGCCGGATCGGGAGTTCCGCGGATCGCACGCCCGATAACGAAGACCGCGAGCGGCAGACCGGCAAAGAAATCGAGTGACTCGAGCTCCAGCCCGCCGGCGACGGAAAGCTTAAAGCCCATATCCGCCAGGGCTTCCAGCGTGACGCGATCCGATGGCTCCCATGTGCGCGAGAGGTTGCCCTCATCCCACCCGCGATGGTAGACCATGCGCTCGACACCCATCGCACGCCAGGCTTTTGCCCGGGCTGCGATGTCCTGGATGCCCGTGAGTTCGACCAGGATCTCATGCCCTGGCCGGGTTGCGGCTTCTTCTAACGCCAGACGGAGCGTGTCGGCAGGAGCCGCACCGAGAACCGTCATCCAATCCGCTCCGGCATCGAAAGCGATCTTCGCCTCCAGGCCGCCCACATCCGGCGTTTTCATGTCTGCCATGATGATGTGGTCCGGACACGCCTCACGCACCGCACGCACGGCATGCATCCCCTCCGCTTTACAGAGCGGGGTGCCGATCTCGATCGCTTCCACGACCGGTGCAACGATCTTCGACATCTCGACGGCATCCTTGGTCTCGATGTAATCCATGGCAACCTGAATGATGGGTTTCTTCGACATGTATTTCTCTCCTGCACATTCTTCGAGCCGATCTACACCCTCGCAAGGCTTCGATCCTGTCCCTGCCGACCGCCCGTTTGTGATTCGGTGGAGCTCATAGGCTACACCGGGCTGCATGGAAAAACCCCCAACGCGAGGGGGGCGCGCCGGGGGCTTCATCGGCGATGTCTGCAGCCATTCGCCAGCCATTATTGTTACATCTCACATCAGTCTTTTCAAGGCACATTTGTGAAGAAAGCAACGATAGGAATTCAATGCCTGATATGCGTTCCCGAGGCGTGCTTGGCCGGCGGATCCCCAGGGTGTTTTCGAGCGGCGTGCCTTGATCCTTGAAGCATGCCGCCCTGCCTCGCACGCCTGGCATCATTACTGATGAGCTCCTCGGGGTGACGTTTCACATCAGGCTCCTGTACATCACATGCGCATCGACAAATCCGAACTCTGGATGCCGGAACGCCCCGGGCAGCGTACCGACGATCCGGAAACCGTGTTTCTGCCACAGACTGACAGCGACCGTATTCGTCGCAACGACCAGGTTGTACTGCATGGCGCGGAACCCAAGTTCGCGTGCGATTCCCAGCGAGTGCTTGCACATCGCCGAAGCAATCCCCTGTCCACGCGCTTTCAGCGCAACGACATACCCACAATTACACACGTGCGAGCCCTGCCCCGGCTGGTTGGGCTTGATGTAATACGTGCCGAGAATCTCGCCATCAACCACAGCCACGAAGGTCGCCACCGGAATCTCGACCCAGTAGCGATGTGCTTCCGCTTGATCGATCGCCGGGTCGAATGCATAGGTCCTCCCCGCGCGCAAGGTCGGTTCGAGGACCGCCCACACTTCCGGCCAATCACCCGCCTGCATCTTTCGAATCTCCATCATCCATTCCTCTCAAGTTGCAAACCAATCCACCGATTCATGCAAGTCGAATACCCGGGAAAAGAAAAAGCCGGGCTCCAACAGCCCCGGCGAGTGCCTGACGGATGACTGCGATCGAACCAGCCTCACCACCAGATGCGGAACGAATCTCGCGTCATAGTCAGCACGGTTCCCGAGGACACGAAGTACTCGAGATCGACTTCCGTCCCCGGGTCCTGTCCCTGAAAGCTGAGCTCAAGCGTGCTCACGCCATGTTCATCGGTTGGGGGCAGCAGCAGGGTGCGAGTTTCGCCATTGAAATGCGCCACAAGCGTCACAGCCGCTGATTCCACTGGCAGCAGGTTCTGGTCGCGCACGACGATAAATACCGTCTGCACGCCATCCGCGCCCATCACCGGATTGGCGACGGCTGCCTGTGGATGCAGGTCGATCACCTCATACAGCATGGCGTTGCTGGGCGTCTTCGGCCTGAGTAGGTCACGGTCGTAGCCCATCAAATCGAAATGGAGGCGGCCCAGCGGCGCGACCTGCACCTGCTTGCCGGGTGAGTTCTCCGGATACCAGTCCAGCCGGAAGCCCTGAAAATACTGCACCAGGCGGTCGTTCTCGATCGTGAACTCCGAGACCGGATAACCAAAGAGCTGGGGTCCCCCATGCGAACGGTAGAAATCGAGGAACATGTAGCACACGCTGTGCCCGCTGAGAGCGTAGTACTCACAATCGGCGCTCGATCCGCTGGCGAGCGGATCGGCCAGATTCAGGGCCCGGTCGCCGACGAAGACCACCCCCAGTTCCTTCAAGGCGACCTCCATGCTCTCTGAGCCCGGATCGGCATAGAGTTCAAGCCGACTGTTCTGCGTGTACTGCACGACGAATCCGGTCCAGTAATCCACAAAGGCATCGGTGATTGGAAAACCGAGGATGGAAAGACCGCCGTGCGCGTCGAAATAATCTGTGAACTGTGGATCTAGGGTGTGCCCGGTTTCGGAGTAATAGCGGCCGACTCCGCCCTGGGCGACGACCGGAACGGTCAGCCCGAGCAGGAGTAGCGTGGCGAGCACATAGGGCAGGACGCGGCGGATCCTGATGGAGGAACCCCTTTCACGGCTATACGAAAAGCCGATCCCAGCATAGTTTCGAATGAAAACGCGTGCAACAGGACCAGAGTACTATCAGCCCTCGTCGCCGGAACGCATGCGCAGGTAGGAATCGTATCGCTCCGGCGCGATCTCGCCGGACTCTACCGCGGAGATGACTGCGCAGCCCGGCTCGTGGATATGCGTGCAGTCCGAGAATTCACACTCAGCCACCAGTTCGCGCAGCTCCGGAAAATAGGCATCGAGCTCTTCCGGTTCGATGTCCCAAAGCGCCAACGCCTTCAGCCCGGGGGTGTCGGCAACATAGCCGCCGAAGTCGAGCTCGACCAGCTTCGGGGCAACCGTGGTGTGCTTGCCCCTGCCGGTCGCCTGGCTGAACTCGCGCGTGCGAAGGCCCAGGCCCGGCTGCACCCGGTTCAGCAGGCTGGTCTTGCCCACGCCGGATGGTCCGGCCAGAACCGAGATCTTCCCCTTGAGCTGCTTGCGGAGCTGGCGGACGCCCTTCCCGCTTTCTGCCGAGGTGTACAGCACCGGGTAGCCCAATTCCTCATAGAGGCCAAATTCTGACTTCGCGCTGCGAGTCACGACCAGGTCGATCTTGTTCGCTACGATCACAGCCGGGATGTCCTCGCGCTCAGCAACGACCAGGAAACGGTCGAGCATGCGGAAATTCGGATCGGGATCGGCGCAGGCGAACACGAACAGCGCCTGATCCGGGTTGGCGACCAGCACCTGCTCAAGATCCGACCGTCCCGGCGCCTGCCGCGAGAGCACGCGCTCGCGCTCGTAGATCTCCTCGATCATCCCGCTGCCGTCTTCCAGGCGCTGGACACGCACCCGGTCGCCGATCGCGGCTGCATCTCCCTCGCGCCGCCCCTGCGTGAGACGGCCGCGCAGGCGCGCCGTGATCACCCCCGCCCTGGTCTTTACATCAAATAGGCCGGATTGGGCTTTGATGATCAACCCATCAAGGAGATCGGGATCACTCATTGTTAGGGAGAAGGGGTCGCCTCACCCTCTTCCGGCTCGGGCGTACGCTCGACCCACAGGCGCGCTTCCCACGGGAAGGGCTGGATCGGCCGGCCTTTGAAGTAAGTCTCCATCAGCCGGCGGAAGATCGGGGCTGCCCAATCCGAACCATCACCGATGTTCTCGATGATCACCGCGATGGCGATGTCGGGCTTGTCCTCGCGGTTCTCAAAACTGTAGCCTGCGAACCATCCATGCGGTTCGGCCAGGCCGGTGGTGGTGGCGGTGCCGGTCTTGCCGGCGATGTTCAGATTGAGACCCAGCATGCGGCGGTAGGCTGTGCCGCGCGGGTTGTCGACCACCATCACCAGCGCCTCCTGGATCGCCGCCAGCGTTTCGGCGCTGATAGGAAGCGTGCCCTGCTCAACCGCTGCAAACTGCTGCAGCACGTCGCCTTCAGCGTTCTGAACTCGCTGCACCAGCTGCGGTTGATAGAGCGTGCCGCCGTTGCCAACCGCTGCCACGTAGCGCGCCATCTGCAGCGGGGTCACCTCGAGGAAGTTCTGGCCGATCGCCAGCTGCACCGGATCGCGGAAATCCCATTCCTCGCCGAGCCGTTCGAGCTTGGTCTCCGGGCTGGGCACCGTGCCGGCCTCGTCCCCGATCTCGATCCCGGTGGGCTGGCCCAGGCCGAAACCCTCGGCCATCTTGGAGATCAGATCGCCCATTCCGTTCTGGAACAGGGTGTAGCCGATGTGGTAGAACCACGGGTTGCACGAGCGCATCAAGCCTTCCTGCAGCGTGAGTTCACCAGAAGCCGGCAGTTCGTGATCCAGCGTCCAGTCGTCCAGCGTGTAGCCGGGGACTTCGGTCCATTGATGCGGACAGTCATAGACGGTATCGGGTTCGAAAAGCCCGCTTTCAAGCGCTGCCGCCATGGTGATGATCTTGAAGGTCGAACCGGCCGGATACAAACCCTGGACAGCGCGGTTTACGTAGGGCTGGTTCGATTCATCCAGCAGTCGGAAAGTCTCCGGATCCCGGTTCGGATTCTGGGGATTGAAGAGGTTCGGGTCAAAGGCGGGTGAGGAGGCCATCGCCAGCACGGCGCCGGTGTCGCGCTCAAGCACTACGACCGCGCCGGAAAAACCCTCCAGCGAGCGCTGGGCGACCTCCTGCAGGTCGCGGTTGAGCGTGGTGTAGACGGCGTAAGGTGGTTCCGGCTCGCGTGATTCGATCACCTGCAGCCGGTTCCCGTCGGCATCGGTCAGGTAAAGCGTGCCACCCGGCTGGCCGCGCAGCTCATCCTCGTAGACCTGCTCGATCCCGATGCGGCCGATGTACTCGTCGCCAGCGTAGCCCTCCTTCAGGCGCTGTTCGAGCTCCTCGGCCTGGATCTGACCGACATAGCCCACGGCGTGCGGCGCGACTCCACCAGCGAAGGGTGTCAGGCCGCTGCCGTAGTAGTAGCGGGCGGCATAGGTGTAGGGCTGCACACCGCCAACCGAAGCCAGCAGCCCGCCCACGGTCTGGTAGTCCTCAAACGGCACTTCCCCCAGCGGGACGAACCAGTCGGTGTTGCGAATGTTGTCGTAGCGCTCAAGGATCGGGTCGGTCGAGGCCAGGTTGAACAACCGCCGCAGCGTCGAGAGCATGCTCTCTTCGGCCGCCTCATCGCCGATGCGGTTGGGCACAATCCACAACCCAGCAACGTTGTCCTGGCCGGCGGGGGGCTCGACCGCGAGCGCTTGATCGTTCCTGTCGTAAATATTTGCGCGTGTCGGATTGACGATCTGAAGGTCGAGCCGGTTGCCGCTTTCCAACTCAGGCAGGACCGTGGCATGGGTCCAGGCCACGCGCCAACCCTCGCCGGAATCCCGTTCGAGATCCATGCGTGTCTCGCGCGTGAAAGGTCCGAGCACAGCGCTGTGCAGCGTGACCCGGAAGCGGACCTCGGCCCGCGCCGGGCTGGCGACAAGCGCCGATACCAGTTCGTAGTCGATCTGGCTTGCAGCCAGAGCGTCCCCAACCTCAACATAAATCTGTGAGAAATCTTCCAGTGAGTTCGCGGCCTGGGCGTCCGGGGTGAGCATGGCGTACATCCGCTCGTAATCACCTGCTACCCAGGCATCGAGGAATGTGTGCGCAGCGCTGTTCGGATCGGGCGCCGGTTCGGTCGTCTGGACCGGCTCGGGCAGCGTGGGCGTTACCCCGGCTTCTGGGCTCCCTCCGCTGAAGAGCGAACAGGCGCTGAGGGTGATCAGCAAGAGCACTGGAACGAGCGACGTTCGCTTCACAGCTCTCCCTCGAGGATGGCCTCGTAGACGTCACAATCATACCCGGTATGGATCTGGCACGCCTCCGGCACATCGAGAAGCGGTTCATAGTCCAGCGCACGCATGGCGCGCACCAGGTGGCAGAGCGGGAGACCCATCACGTTGGCGTAGCAGCCGCCCATAACCCGCAGGTCAACGGGGTTGAAGTCCTCATCCTGGATCCCATACGCTCCCGCTTTGTCGAAGGGCGCACCGCTGGCGATATAGGCCGCCTGCTCCTCGGCACTGTACTCACGCATCGGCACCTCGGTCTCACAGACCTCAAGCTGCTCTCTGGCCTTCCCATCTCGTACAACGATGGCCGTGATCACGCGATGCTCCCTGCCACGCAACGCGGTCAACATGGCGGCTGCATTCTCAGCGTCACGCGGTTTGCCGAGGATCTCCCCATTGGCCACCACCAGCGTGTCCGCCGCCAATGTAATTCCCTTCTGTTCACAGGCGGATTCAGCCGCTTGGGCTTTGAGCATCGTCAGTCGTATCGCACGTGCTCGCGGATCCTCGCCCGGCGGCTTGGTCTCCTCGGCCTGGGTTGGGCACGCATCGAAACGCCAGCCGGTCAATGCCAGCAGTTCAGCCCGGCGAGGCGAACCAGAAGCCAGCGTGATCTCGGGCTCAGTCATATACGCTCCGGCATTACGAGGGCGATCAGTGCCCCCCGTGGGAATGAACGTGGCCATGATCGAGCTCTTCCTCCGTCGCCGGGCGCAGCCCGACGACTTTCACGTCAAAGAGCAGGTCCTTCCCAGCCAGGGGATGGTTCATATCGACTTCGACTTCATCGCCCTCCATGCCGACGACGCGCGCCAGCAGCGTATCTCCGTCCGGCTCGCCCATCTCGAAGATCATGCCTAATTCGGGCGACATCGACTCGGGGAAATCCTCCCGTTTCAGGGTGACATACGCTTCAGGATCGACAGCGCCATAAGCCTGCGCGGGTTCGACAGCCACCTGGCGCGTTTCTCCGATGCGCATGCCGTACAATTCACTCTCCAAGCCGGGGATGATATGACCCTGACCCTGGATGAATTCAATCGGTCCCCCGTTTTCGAAATCGGTCGAATCAATCGTCTCGCCGTCTACAGTCAGCTTGTAATCAAGCTGCACGACCATGGCATCTTTAACCACTGCTTCCTCACTCAAAATAGCCTCCTGCACGAATTCCCTCAATAAACTGCAAAGCTCGGCAGATTCTAACATACAGGCCGGATCATAGCCTGAACATCACGTTGACTCAACATGGCCGCCAGGGCCGATGGTACAATCGGCGGGTATGGACCTTTTCGACCACGCAATGCAGGAACGCATCCAGAACGAAGCTCCGCTCGCTGCCCGCATGCGGCCGCGCACGCTGGACGAATTTGTGGGCCAGGAGGAGATCGTCGGTGAAGGTCGCTTGCTGCGCCGTGCGATCGAAGCCGATCGACTCTTCTCATCCATCCTGCTCTGGGGCCCGCCGGGAACCGGCAAGACCACCCTGGCGATGGTTATTGCCAACAGCACAAAATCCCACTTCGAAACCATCTCGGCCGTGCTGGCCGGCAAGGCTGAACTGCGCAAGGTGATTAAAGCGGCGCTCGAGCGCCGCAAGCTTTACGGCACGCGTACGATCTTATTCGTCGACGAGGTCCACCGCTGGAACAAGGCCCAGCAGGATGCGCTGCTCCCGCACGTCGAATCCGGCTCCATCACCCTCATCGGAGCAACGACCGAAAATCCCTATTTCGAAGTGATCAGCGCGCTGGTTTCACGCTCGCGCATCTTCCAGCTGCGGCCGCTCGAGGACACCGCTGTGCGCACGATCCTGGAGCGCGCGTTGAGCGATGAGCAGCGTGGCTACGGCGATCGCCAGATCGAGCTTGACTCCGACGCCGAGGAGCATCTCGTGCGCGTCGCTGGCGGCGATGCGCGCAACGCGCTCAACGCGCTCGAACTGGCGGTTGAGACCACCCCGAAAGATGCGAAGGGCAGGGTGCACGTTACGCTGGCCGTTGCCCAGGAATCGATCCAGCGTAGGGCCGTGCTGTACGACAAAGACGGGGATGCCCATTACGACACGATCTCGGCTTTCATTAAATCGGTGCGCGGGTCAGATCCGGACGCGGCGCTGTATTGGCTGGCGAAGATGCTCTATGCCGGCGAGGACCCGCGCTTCATCCTGCGCCGCCTGCTGATCCTGGCTTCGGAGGACATCGGCCTGGCCGACCCGCAGGGACTGGTCGTGGCCGCAGCAGCCATGCAGTCCTTCGAATTCGTCGGCCTGCCGGAGGGCGTTTATCCGATCGTCGAAGCCACGCTCTACCTTTCTACCGCTCCGAAATCCAACAGCGCGGGAGCCTACTTCAAAGCCTACAAACTGCTCGAGGAGCGCGGCGTGGTCGAGGTGCCGCGCCACCTGCAGGACAGCAACCGCGATGCAAAAGGCCTGGGGCACGGCGAGGGTTACATCTACCCGCACGACCACCCTGAGCACCACGTCGGCCAGGGATACCTGCCCGTGGAACTGCTGGGAACGTATTTCTACCGGCCGAGCGACCAGGGTTACGAGGCTCAGGTGGAGCAGCGGCTCGAGCGCTGGAGGGCAGCGCAGCGGGCTGCGCTCGACATCGAAGAGACCCATGAGACACCTGACCTCTCCGAGGACGAGATCGAATCCATTAAACGCGGGCTCAGGGCGAAAAGGCGAACGGACCGGGGAGGAAGATCATGACGGTCCTCTACCTCATCCGGCATGCGCAGAATGAATACGTCGCCAAAGGCAAACTCGCCGGCCGGTTGCCGCAGGTGCATCTGGACGAACGCGGCCGGCAGCAGGCTGAAGCCCTGGCCGGATTGCTGAAGACGGTCCGCTTCAAGGCGATCTACGCCAGCCCGCTCGAACGGGCGATGGAGACAGCGGTCCCGCTGGCCGCCGCGCATGGCAAAGAGACCCAGGCGCTGAAAGGTCTGCTTGAGATCGACTACGGAAAATGGCAGGGGTACTCCCTTAAAGCCCTTCACCGCCGTAAACTCTGGTCCGTTATCCAACACCAGCCGTCACTGGCGCACTTTCCGGATGGCGAATCATTCGCCCAGGCGCAGGCGCGGATTGTCGCCACGCTCGAGTCTCTCCGACGGCGCCACCGCTCAAACAAAGCCTGCATCGCCTGCGTGTTCCACTCCGATCCGATCAAGCTCGCCATCGCCCATTATCTCGGCCTGCCGATTGACCTGTTCCAGCGCCTGACGGTGGAGCCGGCCTCGGTCAGCATCCTCGCCATCGGAGACCATGGCTCCCGGCTGGTCAAGATGAACGATAACCGCGCCACGCACCACCCGGGTGCCGGGTGATATACTTCCCCTCGTAACACTGCTTTCCAAAGCTCCAAGCGGTGGGGTTTCATGGCTTCGATCACCTACGAACTGCGGCCTGTGCGACATATAACAACCGGCGCCATCGGGCGTCCCGGCAAGCGCGTTTTCTACCTGCAGGGCAGCGCCGGCGACCAACTGGTGACGCTGATCGTCGAGAAGCAGCAGGTGCAATCGCTCGCGGTTGGGTTGGAACAATTCCTGATCGATCTTCAAGAGCGCCTGCCCGATCTACCGGAAGCCTCGGTTGACTTTGACGAGGAGGAGATGGCGCTGCGTGAACCGATCGACCCCGCTTTCCGCGTCGGACATATGGGGCTGGGCTACGATGAGGAGGAGGATCTGCTCGTGCTCGTGGCGCGCGAGATCCAGCCGCCCGACGCCGACCCCGAGCTGGCCGCCGTCGCCCGGTTCTGGTGCACCCGCTCCCAGCTGCGCAAAATGTGCGCCTGGGGCTTGATCATCGCCGAGCGCGGCCGCCCGATCTGCGGCAACTGCGGGGAACCGATCGATCCGGAAGGCCACTTCTGCCCCAAGCGCAACGGCCACAAGCACTGAGCCCCGCGACCCGTGCAGCACTGCAGCCTCTCCACCATCGGCCTGTATCATGACGGACGAAAACGCAGCCATCCCTGACGTGGTTGAGATCCTCACCCAGGGAGCTATCGAACCCGTTGGTCAGGTGATCTGGGGTTCGAACTACACGTTCCTGGTGAAGGTCACTTCCGGCCAGGCGACTCTCCGCGCGATCTACAAGCCTGCCCGCGGTGAACGCCCGCTGTGGGATTTCCCCCACGGCAGCCTGGTTGAACGGGAAGTGGCAGCCTTCCTGGTAAGCGAAGCGCTCGGCTGGCACTTCGTTCCGCCCACGGTGCTCCGGGGCGACGCGCCAGCCGGGCCGGGCTCGCTGCAGCTCTACATTGAAGCCGAACCCGAGCTGCATTACTTCACCTTTGACGAAGCGTTGAAAGATCGGCTGCGGCCAGTTGCCTTGTTCGATATCCTGATCAACAACGCCGACCGGAAAGCCGGCCACATCCTGATTGACGGGCAAGGACAAATGTGGCTGATCGACCACGGCGTCTGCTTCCATGTTGAACCCAAGCTTCGCACCGTGATCTGGGATTTCGCCGGGGAGGCAGTCCCCGATGAGCTGCTGGAGGATCTGCGCCGTCTGCTCCAGCAGCTTGAAGGAGGCGAGGAGCTGCATGCCCGCCTGGCGGATCTGCTATCCGACGCTGAAATCGAGGCCCTGCGCATGCGCACGGCAACGCTCCTGGCAGAGCCCGCCTTCCCCGGGCCGGGTCCAGGCCGGCCTTACCCCTGGCCATTGGTATAATCGCAGCACCCGTCCGGTAGCAAGGATCCCCATGCCCGAAGTCAAACTGGCTTTACTTGGATTTGGCAACGTCGGACAGGCGTTAGCCCGACTGCTGTTGGAGAAACGCGCCGACCTGAGAAGGAATTACAGCCTGGAATGGAAGGCAGTGGGCCTGTTCACCCGCTCTCATGGCAGCGCCATTGACCGACACGGCATCGACCTTGAAAGCGCGCTGGACTACATGGCGCGCGGCAATCCACTTGATAAGCTACCCATTGAAACTGCGCCCGTGGATGCATTGGATTTCATTGATACGTGCGCGGCGGATGTACTCTTCGAAAACTCACCTGTGAGCTACACAGATGGGGAGCCCGCCCTGACCCATCTGCGCCGCGCGCTTGAACACGGGATGCATGCCATTACAGCGAACAAGGGCCCGGTGGTGCACGGATATCAGCAGCTGCGGGAATTGGCTGCATCCATGGGACGCAAGTTCTATTTTGAATCAACCGTCATGGACGGCGCGCCGATTTTCTCTCTCTGGCGTGAAGCCCTGCCAGCCGCGGAATTGAAATCCCTGCGCGGCGTGCTCAACTCCACCACGAATTTGATCCTGACACAGATGGAATCCGGATCGACATTCGAGGCTGCCGTCAGGCACGCGCAGGATATCGGCATCGCCGAGACGGATCCCTCCGGGGATATCGACGGCTGGGATGCGTCGGTGAAGGTGGCGGTGCTGGTGACGGTCCTGATGGATCAGCAAATCCGTCTCGCGGACGTCAAACGCCAGGGGATCCGCTCGATCTCGCTGCGAGAGGTCCAGGCCGCAGTACAGGATGGCAGGCGTTGGAAACTCGTCTGTCAGGCGGAGCGCACGCCGGATGGGATGCAAGCGAGCGTTCAACCCGAGTTAATTGGCCGGGAGGATCCGCTCTACAATGTCATGGGTACCTCGTCGGCGGTGACCTTTCACAGCGATGTGCTCGGCGCGCTCACCATTACCGAAGAAGACCCTGGCCCGCACACGACTGCCTACGGCCTGCTCGCAGACATGTTAAATGCGGTTGTCCAGGGAGAAGCGCCTGCAGCCCGCGCCGATTAGATTCGCCTTTGCCCTGCCGCAGCCCGTGGAAGGAGGACTGTGGAACACAATCCCTTTGTCGCCTTACTGTTGATCACCGGCCTGGCCTTGATCGTTCCGATTCTCGCCAGCCGCGTGCGGCGCATCACGCTTCCAATTGTCGTCGGTGAGATTGTGGCTGGCATCATCATTGGCCGCAGCGGGTTAAACCTCATTGAAGGTTCACCCACGCTGGACTTCCTGGCCGAGTTTGGATTCACGTACCTGATGTTCTTGTCCGGTCTCGAAGTCGATTTCGATTTGCTAATACCCGGCTCTCGCCGCCAGGCATTTAATCCGCGCCGCCCGCTTCCCATGGCGCTCCTGATTTTCATCGGCACGCTCAGCCTCGCCCTGGGGGCTTCGCTGGTGCTGCGCAACATGGGTTTGGTGGGAAGCCCGCTGCTGATGGGTTTGATCCTGAGCACGACTTCGCTGGGGGTCGTCGTGCCGGTTTTGAAGGAACGCAAACTCACCGGGACCGATTTCGGCCAGGTGATGCTGGTCGCGGCCTCCGTGGCCGACTTCGCCACACTGCTGCTCCTGACGCTGGTGATCGCGATCCGCAGTGAAGGACTCACGCTGGATCTGCTCCTGATTCCCGTGCTGCTGGTAGCCTTCATCCTGGCTGTCCGGCTGGTGCAGCGCTACGGCCGAGCCCGCATCCTGCAGCGCATCCTGCGCGAAGTCTCGAGTGCAACGGCGCAGATCCGCATCCGCGGTGCCTTCGCATTGATGGTGGCGTGGGTTGTGCTGGCGGAAGCGCTGGGCGTCGAGGTGATCCTGGGCGCCTTTCTTGCCGGAGCCGTCGCCGGGCTTGTTGCCGACGTGGATGACGAGGCCGCCACCGAGAAGCTCGATGCGATCGGGTACGGCTTCTTCATTCCGATCTTCTTCATCATGGTCGGCGTGGATTTCAATCTCGCGGCCCTGTTCGAATCGCCGCGGGCAATGCTGCTCGTGCCGATCCTTGCAGGGATCGCCTACCTGGTCAAAATCCTTCCCAGCCTGCTGTTGCACTTGAGGTTTTCCTGGCGCGAGACCTTCGCCGGCGGCATGCTGCTTGCCTCGCGGCTCTCTCTCATCATCGCCGCCGCTTCAATCGCACTCAACCTGGGCCTGATCAACGACGCGATCAACGCCGCGGTGATCCTGCTGGCGGTGATCTCGGTCACGCTTTCGCCGCTGGCTTTCAACCGGCTGCACCCTGAACCTGACGACTCCCGCCGGACAGGCATCATCATCGCCGGCCAGGATCAACTGGTGGAATATCTTGCCGAACGACTGGTCCCGAGTGGCGAGATGATCTACATCCTGTGCCCGGACGAAAGCCGCCAGGCTGCCTTCGAGCGCCTGCCCGTCCAGGTGGTTTCAGGCTGCGGCAGCCTGGCATCCGCAATGGAGGCTGCCGGCGGAGCCAGCGCGCGGGCACTGATCGATCTGACGAGCAATACCGGAGAAACCCTCGAAGTCTGCCGGCTGGCCCGCGAGCGTTTCAGAATCCCAATCGTGATCTCACGCGTGAGTGAGGTCGAATTGATTCCCCAACTGCAGGCGCGCGGGGTTAAGGTCGTCCAGCCGGCCCTGGCTACCGCTATGGCGCTGGAAGGCGCCCTGCGCTATCCGGGGCTGTTTGACGTGCTCGTCAGCCAGGACGCCGACGAGCTCGACGTGACCGAGGTCCGGCTGGCGAACACAGCGATCGCCGGCCTGCAGCTGCGCCAGGTGCGCCTGCCGGGTGACGCGCTGATCCTCAGCTTGCAACGAGCCGGCGGTGTGCTTGTGCCACATGGCGAAACCCGACTCGAGCTGGACGACGTGCTCGGCCTGATCGGCAGTCGGGACGCGCTCGAAGGAGCGCGAGACCTGCTGCGCGGTTGAAACGCTGGCACAGACTTTCCGGGGAAATATTTAGACTATAATTGTCCTAATTAATGAGCCGAACCAGCAGGTTGGAATCCCACGCCTGCACCTGCGGGCAGCAGGCATACGGCTCTCTTGCCATCCCGGGAAAGCGAGGCCAAGATGAACCGTGCGCATTTCTGTCGGTCCACAACCTGGACCACACTGCTCGCGGCCGTGATCCTGATCGGTGCATGCTCACCCTCGACGGCGGTCACGCCCGACGCAGGCGCGCAAGCCGATTCCGTGGAAACCGCGGTCGCGGCAACGATGGTTTTCGAACATGCCGTCGCCAGCGCAGCCGCTGCAACCCAGATCAACTCCCAGCCTACACCGACACCCACCCCGGAGTTCACGCCGACTACGACCCCCTCTCCGACTCCAAACCAGGTCACGATCCACGCAACCGTCGACACCAACTGCCGTCAGGGACCAGATCCGGTTTATCCCGTGATCGGCTACCTGACCGTCGGCCAGACCTCGACGGTTCAGGGAAGGCTCCGCGGTGGTGGTTGGTGGTATATCGAGAACACGACCGCCGGGCGCGATCCATGCTGGGTCTGGGGACAGACGACGGCCACGGAGGGTGATCCTTCGTCACTGCCCTATATCACGCCCCCGCCGACGCCGACCCCGCTTCCGAGTTGGACCGGGAACTGGATGACGAGCATTGTGGGGATCGGTGATTACAGCTTCTACCTCCAGCAGAGCGGCGATTACCTCAGCGCGGCATTCTCCAGCGTCGTACTGTTCGCGACCCTGAGCGATTACGAC
>JARRJK010000038.1:0-18796 GCA_037379555.1 Anaerolineales bacterium
GCAGAATTCCATGTTGCGTAGAACCGCATTGGTGATTCCCGCCACTCGTTCCCTGCGGCTGGCTCCCGGTGGGAGCTGGATGGGCCGCAGCTGCACGCGGTAGAGGCCGGGAGACAGTGCGTGGATCCAGCCGAACATAACCCGCGCGCCGCACATGCATGCCAGCTCGGCGTATCCACCCGACAGCCGGCTAGGCCGGCCGAAGAATTCGTAGGTATGGCCTGACGGCTGGGGCATGTCGGCGCCAAGCACGACGGTGTTGCCGGCGCGTAGATTGCGCGCGGCCTCAAGCAGCGCCGTGGACGAGGTCGGTGTGATCTCAACCCCCCGCCGCCAGCGGATGACGTTCATCGTGCGCGAGCTGCCGCGCGGCGCGGGATTTCCCAGGACCTGCACGGCCGGGAAGATCTCCGGCAGGCCCAGGATCAGCAGATCGAAGGCTGTGTTGTGCATGCCAACGAGCACAGTTCCCTCCGGCGCCGCCAGCGCATCATAGAGCGCACGTCTGGAGAAAGGGTCCAGCGTGAACCGGTCGATGACGCGTGCACGCCGCTTTGAAAGCAGCAGGTAAAGGTCGGTGTATCCGTGCAGCGCATTGCAAAGCTGCCGCTCGACATCAGCAGCCAGCTGCGGTGAGTCAAGCGGCAACTCGCGCACGACGCTCATGTTCATGTAAAGCGCCGCGACGAGCGGATGTCTGCGCTGGTGGGAGATGTACGATGCGATCAGATCGCACAGGCTGTAGGACCCCCGTCGTCCGAGCAGGTTGCAAAGCGCCTGCAAGTAGACAGGTCCCCAGCGGTTGGTTGCCATGGAGATCAGGTTAAAGGACATCCATCACCTCCTCCTGCGAGATGCGGATACCGGCAATTTAAGTATGGCGCAGCGCGGGAAGTGAATCCCTATCGTTTGTTGGCGGCCTGCCTACGCTTGGCATACTGAGCGGGAGAATCACACAGAAGTAACTTATGTAAAATCAACTGGGTCTGACGAGAATCGGCCCGATTCAACCTCAGCAGGCAGTTCTTCAAGGCGAGCTGGGCTTTGAATCGGGCGCTGGAATAACCCCTCAAGCGAACCGGCGCAGGACGAGTGAGGAGTTGTGGCCGCCGAAGCCGAAGGCGTTGCTCACGACAGTGGCTACCGGTAGCTGTCTGGCTTCGTTCGGGACGTAATCCAGGTCGCATTCCGGGTCGGGCGTGTGGTAGTGGATGGTCGGAGGCACAACACCCTCACGTATCGCCAGGACGCAGAAAATGGCTTCGAGCGCGGCCGTCGTACCCATCATGTGACCGGTCATGGATTTCGTCGAGGAAACCGGCATGCGGCGAGCACGGTCGCCGAAGATGGTCTTTATCGCCCGCGTCTCGGATACATCATTGAGCACCGTCCCTGTCCCGTGGGCGTTGATGTAGTCAATTTGATCCGGCTGCATCCCGGCTGCAGCGAGGGCGTTGCGCATGGCGGCCGCTCCCCCGGCGCCATCTTCAAGCGGCGCGGTGATATGGAAAGCATCCTCACTGGCGCCGTAGCCAGCCAGCTCAGCCAGAATCTCGGCCCCCCGCTGGCGGGCGAAGCTCTCAGCTTCGAGCATGAGCACGGCTGCGCCCTCACCGATCACAAAGCCGTCGCGCTCCTTGTCGAAAGGACGCGGCGACTGCGGATCGGGCAGCGGGCAGCGCGACATGGCACCGGAGCGGTCCAGTGCGGCCACGCACATGTGCACAATGGAGGCATCGCTCCCGCCGGCCAGGACGGCATCGACCAGTCCCGAGCGGATCATCAGCCAGGCCATGCCAATCCCATCCGAGGCTGAGGCGCAGGCCGAGCTTACAGAGAATGCCGGCCCCTGGGCACCGAGATCGATGGCGGCCAGGCCGGCCGCGCCGCTTGACATGAACATCGGGGTCGAGAACGGGCTGACGGCGTGCGGTCCTTTCTCGTGCAGAGTGGTGAAGGCATTCTGGATCGTCTCCAGGCCTCCCCCGGATGAGGAGATGACGATGCCAATCCGTCCTGCGTTCTCCGGGGTGATCGTCAGTCCGCTGTGGTCGAGCGCTTGCCGGACGGCAGCTGCCGAAAAATGCTCGAAACGGTCACGGCGTCGGGTCTCCTTCGAACCCAGGATCGGTTCAGGATCGAAATCCTTGACCTGGCAGGCGATCTGGACGTTCAAACCAGAGGGATCGAAATGCGTTAATGGCCCCACCCCCGCCACGCCTTCCAGGGCGTTCGACCAGCTCTCCGCAACCGTATTGCCGATCGGATTGATCGTGCCCAGGCCGGTGATCACAACACGCTCGGTCATCGCTTGAGCACCTCCTGCTGAATGCGTTGGATAGGTCAGATTCTAATTATGGCAAGCCTTGGGCTGAATGCAAAACGTCCGCAGGAGTGTTGGCAGAGATCGTCATGCGCTAGGCGCGATCCGGCGTCCTGCCGGCCATACTGACCGGGCAGTGGAGGCAGGATCTATGGGAGCCCGAGCGTCGTCATTCTTGAGTCTGGAAGCGTTCCAGTTGGCCTTTGAGGTAGTCAGAATCGGGCACCAGCTCCAGCGCCCGGTTGATCCAATGAATTGCCTGGGAGATGTCCCCGGCTGCGAAGTGCGCTTCAGCGAGCGTATCGAGCACATTCGAATCGTCTGGCGCCAGCGCCGCGGCGCGCTGTGCAGCCTGCAGCGCCTCCGCTGGGAAGAGTTTTCGCTCAGCCATAAACCAGGCCAGGTTGTTGTACAGATTGGCATCGTCGAAGGTGTCTGGCAGCGCGGCTTGCATGAACCCGTGCAGGTGTCGATGCAGGCGATGGGCTTGTTCTGGTTCTTCCTCGGCCAGCCGTACATAGCTGGGAAGCATCACCTGATACTTCCAGAGCGAAAACAGCCGGCGCAGTTCAGGCAGCGGATCGCTGTGATCGGTGATACGCAGGTCGACCAGCCTGTCATCGACGCCGCCGAACCCGCCCCGCTTGCGCCTGACGATCAGCGCCGCCGACTGCTTGCCGCGCTTGTCACCGCCGGCTTTCTCGCCGGCTTCGAGCGCCAGCATCAGCCGCTCGGCGAGCGTCCCGGAGGCAGACTGATAGGTCTCGAACATGGCCTCGATCACGGCGGGTCCGGCCAGCAGGTTCCCCTGGACGGAGACGTTCCCGGAGGTTATGTGCCCGGCCCACTCGCCGTTCTCGCTCCCGGTGTGTGCCGCCGTGCGGCCCTGGAAGTCGACCACGCCGACCTGGCGCTGTGGGGCGCCCTCGTCGCGCGCGAGAGCGGACTCGAGCGCCTTGGCCGGGGTTGCACCCGCTTCAAGCGCATCCAGGATCCAACCCCCGAGCCTGGCGTTGACCGAAGCCTGCGACGCCACTCCGCCGACTCCAGCTTTTAGGAACGCCACGTAATAGCCGGAGTCGAAGGCGCGTGAAGCGACGGCCAATCCGACCTCGCCCAGTCCGGGGTCGAGGGCGACGATCGAGAAGGTGTCGAGGTAGATCCCAGCACGAACATTTGCCATACGCGCATCCTCCGTCGACAAGGTCTCGCTTTGAGATCATACCGCGAGTCTTCAAGAACAATGACTGAGGCATTTCTTATAGCCGCGCCATGATGCCTAACTCTATCCTTAGTGTGAACGTGGGTGGCCTGCGTTGCTCAAGCCGCTGAGGGTTTACTGGAAGAGCTGTGGATCGGGGTCGTCCATTCCTGAGTCATCCATATCAGCGCGGCTGGAAGACTGTGGACTTGGTTTTTGTCACCCCCCGGCCATGGCGCCGACGATTCGCAGCGGCTCTTGCCCGCGGGCGATCGGTTCGGGGAGCGCTTCGTCCAGCGGCTGGTGGGACAGGTCCTCGCCGAGCGCAAAGAAGCGCAGGTAGGCTCGCCGCTGTCCGCTTTCATACTCGCGGATGATGCCGCGCAAGGCCGGGTACTGCGCTTCAAGCTCGTCGAGGATTGAATTAAGTGTGACCGCCCCCTGCAGCTCGATTGTCACCTCGCGCCCAACGCCCGCCAGGCGCCGCAGGTGGGTGGGCAGCACAACCCGGATCATGGCAGCGTCTGCACCTCGACTGAATACACGCGTGGCAGGTCGCTCGCGATGGCGCTCCAGCTGTCGCCGGCGTCAGCTGAGGCATAGACCTGGCCGCCGGTCGTGCCGAAGTAGATGCCGCACTCGTCCAGCTCATCAACCGCCATGGCATCGCGCAGCACGTTGTGGAAGCAGTCGGACTGCGGCAAGCCTTGAGTCAGGGCCTCCCACTCGTTCCCGCCGCTCCGGCTGCGGTACACGCGCAGCTTGCCCTCCGGTGGGTAGTGCTCGCCGTCGCTCTTGATCGGCACGACGTAGATCGTCTCCGGCTCGTGCGAGTGGACGACGATTGGGAAGCCGAAGTCCGAGGGCAGGTTGCCGCTGATCTCATGCCACGAATCGCCGGCGTCGTCGCTGCGCAGCACGTCCCAGTGCTTCTGCATGAAAAGCACGTTCGGGCGTTCAGGGTGCATGGTGATGCGGTGCACGCAGTGGCCGACCTCAGCAGTCGAATCCGGAAGCTCGTACGGCGAGACGAGCCCGTTATTGATCGGGCGCCAGGTTTCACCCCCGTCATCGGTGCGGAACGCGCCAGCGGCCGAGATGGCGACATACATGCGATTGGCGTCCGAGGGATCGAGCACGATCGTGTGCAGGCACATTCCGCCGGCCCCCGGTTGCCAGAGTTCGCCTTTGGCCTCGCGCAACCCGGGTAGTTCCTTCCAGGTCATTCCGCCATCTTCCGAGCGGAAGAGCGCCGCGTCCTCCACGCCTGCATAAACGACCTCAGGATCGTCAAGCGCGGGCTCGAAGTGCCACACGCGGCTGAACTCCCAGGGGTGCTGGGTGCCGTCATAAAACTGGTGGGTGCCGGGATTTCCCTCATAGCGGAATTCGTTTCCGACCACTTCCCAGTTTTTGCCACCGTCATCCGAGCGGTGGACGACCTGGCCGAACCAGCTTGTGGTTTGGGAGGCGTAGATGCGATCCGGGTTCACCGGCGAGCCCTTCATGTGGTAGATATCCAGGCCGGCGAAATGCGGTCCATCGATCTGCCAATCTTTGCGCTTCCCATCCGAAGTGAGGATGAAGGCTCCCTTATGGGTGCCGACCAGCACTCGAACCTTGCTCATGATGTCTTCCTCCGTTACATAGCGGGCGTGTCCCTATCGGGCGCCCGGTCGATCAAGCTGGCGACCTAGAACGGTGAATACTGAGCGATCGACATACCAAGCAGCGCCACGACCATGAATACCACCCCAACCTGGCCGGCAGTGCCGAGCTGAGCGACAAGCGACTGCATCGTTCCTGCCTGTTCCGGTGAGGGTGGTCCGCCGGCGGCAGCGATCTCCCGGCTGACGCCTTGCATGCGGTTGAAGATGCCTCGAATCACGAAGAAGCCGATCACCCAGGCGACGATCCCGGCCAGGCCGCCAATGGTCAGAATCAGGCCGTAGCCCGAGCGCAGGAAGCTCAGCTGCAGGCCGGAGAGAATCCAGTACATGGTCACGCCGGAGAGCATCGTCAGGGTGGCGGTGATATAGACCGTCGCCAGCAGGCGCGTCTTCTGCGTCAGGTAGCCCATCACCTTTTGCCCTTCGGCGCCGACCGCCGCGAGCGCTGGGGCCATGAAGCTTACGTTGAAGAATGAGAAGCCGACCCAGAAGACACCGCTGAATATGTGGATTACCCGCAGAACCATGATCAAGTTGCGCATGTTCACCTCTATGGATTGGAAAGTGGGCGGCGATGTTTGGAATTGGAGTAGATGGGTCTGATTTTAGTCCATAAACGTCGGAATTACCAGAGGTTCTATGCATGCAGGGGTCAATCCATCCGGTCGAGCTTGCGCAGCAGATACACAGTTACCGGCTGAACGACGTGTATACGTGGATTAGGAATTTTGGATTGACGTCAATCCACATCGATGTCGGCGCGCAGCACAGCGATCGTGTTCTCGACCCAATCCAGCTCGAGCCGCATCCGCCGCACGCCGTACTCGAGCGAGAACTTGTCCCGGGTCACGCCCTGTTCGAGCGCATCGTGAGGCAGGGGAACCGGGAGATCCTGGAGCCGCGCACGTCGCTCGAGCTCGGCCAGGCTCTCGAGCACTTCTTCGCGGCGCACTGTAAGGACATGCAGCTGTTCCTGGATGCTGATGGCGTCGCTGAAGTGCAACTGCGCCAGAAAGGGATTGTTCGAGCCGCTCGGTTTTCCCGGCTCGGCCAGCCAGCGCTTGAGCTCCGAGCGGCCTTGTTCTGTAAGCGAGTACACTTTTTTGTTCGGGCTGTCATCCTGGACAACGGTCTCGAATTCAACCCAGCCCTGCTCCTGCATCGAGCGCAGGGAGCGGTAGATGCGGCTGATATCCGCTTCCCAGAAGAAGCGGATTGTTGTCTCAAGCTGCTTGTTCAGGTCGTATCCAGATTTGGGCCCACGCCGCAGCATCCCTAGGATCACATGTTGCAGGGTCATGAATTCTCCCTCTTGACAAATGTATGATTACCCGCTAGTATATGCGCTAGCATATATATGCGTACAAATATATGGTACCACGAGTTCCTCACGACTGCAACAGCCAAAGGAGATTGTCATGAAGAAGTGGATCTTGGTGAGTGTAGGTTTATTTTTGCTGGTCGTGTTGGGTCCGGTGCTTCTGACCCAGTTTCAAACCCATGAAGGACGGACGATGGAGGGTGTCCATCTCTCTGAGTTAGAGTATACGGAGGTTTTTTACCGCAACGAAGCGGCGAACCTGAACCTGGCTGGCATGCTGTTCACGCCGGACGAGCCCGGCCCGTTTCCGGGCGTAGTCATGATTCACGGCGCCGGGACGAGTGAGCGGGATAACATCTGGTACCTGACCTTGACCGCCTACCTGCAGGAACATGGTGTGGCAGTCCTGCTGCAGGACAAGCGTGGCTCGGGGCAATCCGAAGGCGATTGGCATACCTCAAGCTACGAAGACCTGGCAGGCGATGCAGTGGCGGCTGTCGAGTTCTTGCGCGATCAGGATCTGGTGCGGATATCCAGCCTCGGGGTCGTCGGCATGAGTCAGGGCGGGCAGTACGCACCCCTGGTAGCCCACCTCGCGTCGGAGGTCGATTTCCTGGTGGATGTCGTCGGGACGTCGCTCTCCTCCTACGATGTGCTGCACTATGAGGAGACGAACAATCTGCGCGAGATGGGTTTCCTGCCTGGCGTGTCGGACGCGATTGCTTACGGATCGACCTACTTCCTGCGCAAGGTCACGCAGCGCGGGTTCTGGGACGCGGTTGGAAACTTCGACGCCCTGACTTACTGGCGAGCGCTCGAGATCCCGGCTTTCGTGCTGTACGGCGGTGCGGATACGAACGTGCCGGCCGAGGCCAGCAAAGCCCGGCTGGAAGCGCTTGGGAAGGAAAACATACGTGTGGTGATCTATCCCGGCTCTGAGCACGCCATCCAGGATCCCCCTGGGGAAGGGAACCGCATCTTCCGTGAGACCGCGATGGAGGACATCGTGGAGTTTATCCAATCTGCAGTCCCGGCCGGGGTTAAGCCCGGCCGGGCTGATTTCAGCTTTCAGGGGGACGACCCGCGGCTCCCGATCGTCACGCATGAACCATCACCTGCGATTTCAAACCTCTATATCAACCCCGGCGCGGTCACGTTTCACGATGGCCGCTACCATATGTTTTTCAACAGCTTCACTGCCTGGCCGGGGGTGGTGGAGGTGGGCTATATGACCTCGCTCGATGGCGCCGCCTGGGAGATGGTGCAGGATGAGCCAGTTTTCACCACAGATCAAGTCCCCTACGGAAAGGGCTACGCCGATATCTCATCGGTCGTCGTGCTGGCCGATGGAAGCTGGGTCATGTACTTCCACACCGTTGGTGAGGGTCAGATTGGACTGGCCACGGCCGCTTCGCCGCTCGGTCCGTGGAGGGTGGATCCTGAACCGGTCCTGCTGCCCGGTCCGGAAGGCGCGTGGGACGCGGATGGGCTGGGTTGGCCGAGCGTAGTTCGAGACGGCGTCGGTTTTCGTATGTACTACGGCGCCGAGGAATCCGGCCACTACGCCATCGGTATGGCGACCTCGCCCGATGGCCTGCAATGGACCAAGTACGATGATCCAGAGACGATCGCCGCGCCCTTCATCGAGAGCGATCCGGTTTTGATCCCTTCGGATGATTGGGAGCGGATCAAGGTTGACCGGCCACGCGCCGCGGTCTCACCCGATGGGTGGGTGATGCTTTACCAGGGTGGGTTGGCGGTCGAACAGCGGGGATTGGCGGTCAGCGCCGACGGTATCCATTGGACGCGCCACCCTGCGAATCCCATTTTCCGCAGTGAGAGCTTTCCGATCGAAGGTGCCCGGACTTGGGATACGGCATTGCTCTACCACCAGAACCGCTACCTTTACTGGATGGAGATAGGAACGCTGGCCGGCACGGACCTGTACCTGGCAGTCCACGAAGGATCACTTCTGGAGTGACCTCTGGTCTCCAGAGTGCCTTCGCGGGAATTCGACCAGCGCAGACTCACGTGCAAGGGATGCGATCCAAACCAACAGCCGCTCCGATGTAACTTCGGAGCGGCTAGCCTTTATGCACCGGCGATTGGATCTGAGGAGAAGGCGATCTCGACGATCTTCCCCGGTGCGAACAGCCCAATCAGTTGGTTGAGCGCGTTGCGCCGCGCGGCCTGGCTCAAGTCGAGCAGGCAGGCCTGCTCGCCGTACGCCGCCAGGTCCTGCACCGACCAGGCGAAGCGATAGTAGGTCAGCGCCAGCGGATCGACGCTCGCCTTACCATAGCCTTCGAAAAAGCGGTCCGTCTCCTCGGGTTCAATTTGCCCGCGTACGATCCCGATGACGACGAACATCAGGTCCCGCTCCTTCGGCGCCAGAGCAACCTCGTCCCAATCGAGCACCCACAGCCGGTCATGCTCGTCGATAAGCATGTTCCATGCGTGAAGGTCACCATGGCTGAGGACAAGCGGCGGCTCTCTACGCTTAAGCTGGCAGCCAAGCGCGTCGGCGCGCGCCGTCAGGCGCTGGATCGTCGTTCGGTGGGAGTCCCAGAACGCAGCCAGTTCCCACTTCAGCGGATCGGACTGACCGGATGCCCTGAGGGCCGACTCAATCTGCGGCAGGAGCTCGCGCCGGGATGGGATGAAACGCTCGCGAGGCAGAAGCTCCAGTAGTTCATCCGGGGGTCGGCTCGCATGGACCCGGGCGAGCATCCGTCCAAGATTGATCCAGTTTCCCCTGGACATGCCCGCATCCGCTGCAAGATCTCCCCGCACATAGGGATACATGCTCAGGATGCCTCGTTCGAGCTCGACCCAGCACGCCCCGGATCGGGTGGCCAGCGGTTCCAGCACATGAGGCACGCCGGACCCAGCCAGGAAGCGTGGCACAAGCAGGCTCGCCGGCCGAAAGCCGGTCAGCGCCCGGACTTTGAGGAAGTAACGCACGTCGGCGGAGGTATGCAGGCTGTAGGAGGCTGAATCGATATCTGCTCCCAGCGGGAGGTACTCGAGCGCCGCCGGGGTCAGGTCGTAGTTCAACCTGACCGCGTCCAATACTTCGTCTTCGGGGATTCGCGCAGCCTCTGGCATCAAGCCTTCCAGGATACTTCGTGCTCACAGATCTCCGACGGCTCCGCGCAGGTAGAGGCCGAAGGGAATCAAACAAACCATACTCATCACCGCCACGACCAGCACGCCGGCCAGATCGAAGGGCGCCTCGGTCATCAACGGCTGCAGCAGCATGAAGGCGATCAGCCCGATGAAGAGCATGCTGGCCTGGAAAAGCAGCCCCAGTCCGGAGGCGTAGCCTAGAGCCTGTTTCCTGAGCAGCAGCACGCCGCCCAGGATCCAGGCAGGTGCGATCAAGAAGTCGGCTGGCAGAATTGTAAGATCTGCCGGCGCGATCGAGCCGGGATCGTGAGCGGCTTTGTAGACGACGACGAAAACCCGCAGGAATACGAACGCACCGAAGACAAGCAGCAGGATGCCGGTCAGCTGCGCCGGGACTCTGCCGGCAAGGCGGGCAGCGATCAACCCGAGGTCAAGGCTGGCGACGAGTCCGATCAGCGTGTAGGCGCAAAGTGCGACAAGCGTCAGCAGCAGCAGGTAATACCATCCGGGTGGCATGCCGAAGATATAGGCCAGGTAGGTGTACAGTACGAACATCAGCGCACCCGGCAGGAAAAGCAAGCCCACCACCCGTCCACGCCAGGCCAGCCACAGCGCGATCAGCAAGGCTGGCAATCCGATGACGAGATTGACGACGTCGTTGGCGAAGAACGACTGCTGCAGGGCTTCGCTCGGGTAGATCGCCTGCGGGTTCAACAAACCCAATACGGAGGCGACCGCCAGCAGCAGGGCGATGAGCAGCGAAAGCAGGTAAACGGTTGTCAGCTGCGCTTTGCCCTTAATGTAATGTGGTTCAGGGTTCGATAGGGGCTTGTTCATCGCGGGTTCACCTCTTGGGTTTACGGAGCGGTATGGGCGGTGGTACTGCTGTATCCATATTCTGCTTACCAACTCCAACAGGCGCAAATTGGATTATACAAGCAGGTCAATCGAAGTCGTGACCTCTTAGCGGCTCGATCTGGCACCGATAGTCCAGGCTTTACAGGATGATGATCAGCCCGCCTAGCGTGTGCACGACAATCGTCCACCAGATCGTCCCTGTCCGTCGCGCCAGGAAGCTCAAATAGAAACCCATGACCCCCGCTCCAATCATTAAACCCCAAGGTTTGCCTCCAGGAGCACCGGATCCAGGGGCATAGTGCCACAATGCGAACCATAGGCTGGGCCATAGTACACCGCAGTAAAAGTTGTCCGGGAACAGATCGAGGTAGATCCCGCGCCATAATATTTCCTCGAAAAAGCCGTTACCGAGGGTCGTTGCGATCAAAATCAGGGTGATCCATATGGTGGGTCTGTCGTATCGCATGCCCGGAACCAAATGGTAGAGCGCTGCCCCAGCAAGTGGGATCAGCAGCAGCAGGAAGATTTGGGGTGTGAGCCGCTGCGGATGGATCAACTGCATGAGGCGTTCCCTTCCAACCAGCAGCTCGGCGGAAACTGCGCACCAGCTGAGCCAGTAGGTGGCCAGGCCGAGGAACCACCCGTAACGCCACTGCGCTGGAAACAAGCGCATCCACAGTCTGAAGGCCGGGATCATGACAGCCACCAGAATGGGAGGAAGGACGATGGCGATCCATTGCTTACTGGCCATGGGCGGACTCCGATCGAGCGGTTTGTTTTATTCTGGCATGACCTTCTCTAACGTGTAGAGCGGGTCCTCTGCCATCACGCCGAAGCGTTCAGAAGCAGCCTTGACCAGCATGAGCCCCAGCGCGACTGCCAGCCACAGGCAGCCGTAGAAGATGATGTTCTCCGACACGGTGAAGACGTCGGTTCCGGGGAGCTGCGGTACGAACAAAAAGGCGTCGTGCAGGAAGTGGAAGACGATCCCGGCGACCAGGGTGCGAGTCTTCCAGGCCGTGTAGGTGAAAGCCACGGCGATCACCATGACTGATAAGACATCGACCCACGCCCAAAGATCCAAGGCTTTGATGTGTGCGATGCCGAAGACGAAATCTGCAGCAGCGCTGCGCGCTTCACGGATGAGGTCAGCCGGATGCATGCGAACATGATCACGCCGCGAAAAAAGAACTTCTCCCAGATGCCCGGGTTGAGGCTGAAGAGGATCTGGATCAGGTTGACCGTATCCGGGTCGAAGGCATGGCGGCCCGTGAGCAACGAGCCGATCAGCATGCCGAAAAGAGTCAACGCGGCGAGCAGGATCCCCAGCAGGATGTGTTTCCAGCTATCCCTGGGGAGGTAGAAACCGAGCTGCCGCAGATAGGGGCGAAGTTCGATCGTTCCCAAGGGCTGTTTCAACATTCTCGGAAACAGCAGGAAGACTGCAGCCGAGGCAGCGCCGAAGGTGATCGCGCTGGAGGCGAGTTTCGGAAGTTGAAAGCCAGAGGTGAGCTTCAGGATGAAGGCGATGAGCGCTCCGGAGGTGGTGAAAACCCACGCCAGCGCGATCGGGCGTACGACATCCATTCTCAGGTTCATTCTGGCGTTCATAACCCCTCCTTGATTCAAACCTGTAAAAGGCTGATTCTAGCGGCAGGTGCATGCCTATCAACGTGCGGCGTGGGGAGGGGGGCCGGCACGCACCTGCCTGTGATCGGATCACATGCTCTTGATCAGACTTTCCGCCGGCGGCGCACGAGGATCAGCGCCGGTACGAGCACCGTGATGAAAAAGCCGCCGATCAAGACGATCCATTGCGTGTTGGACATGATGTCGCTCCTTTTTTGAAAATACAGCCCGGATGTCAGTCCGGACGAACGGATCAGGTTGAGGGCTCCAGGGCTGGTTCTGCTCGAGCCGTGAAACGCCGATCACGAACCAGATCTTGAGGTCCAAAGATGATCACCACGAGCCCGACGGCGATCGTGTACACCCAGTAGAGCTGTCCCAGCGTGCCGCAGCAGTAGACGATGTCGGAGGCAGTGTTGCCCATGGCGTGGGTGAGGACGGCCGCCAGCAGGCTGCCATTTGTGTTGTTGAAGATCCAGGTGCGCAGGATGACGGTAAGCGTCATCCAGAAGACAAGTTCAAGCACGTTTTTCTCATGGCGCTGGCCGGCCATCAGCAGCAGCGGTGCGTGCCACAGGCCTTCGATGGCGCCCAGGATCAGGCTCGAAGTGAGCGCATTCCAGCGTGCCTGCAGCCGAGGCAGGGCATAGCCGCGCCAGCCGAACTCCTCGCTCAGTCCACCGTGCAGGATGCCGGCGAGGAATGGGAAGACTAGAATCCATGGCTGATCGGGATACACCCACAGTGGCAGGTCGTAGCCGGCGGCTCGCCCGACGAAGTTGGTGATCAACCTCAAGCCGGGCCAGATGAGGAGCGCCACCAGCAGCCACTTCCAACTCAGGTTCAGGTTCCAGAATCGCTTCCACAGGGCGCGCACCCCCTGCCGGCCCCGGGTCCGTGCCGTCATTAGCACGGCGGCTATGGTCGGACCGAACGGCATGATGAGCACAATCATGAAAACCGGGCTCAAGCCCGAGGGACCAGTCCCCGATGTGCCGATGCCGGCTGGTATATGCAGAACGTCGGCGATGAACAGGAACCACCAGAACCAGCTCCAGGCGAAAGCGATCAGGAAGAAGACGATCAGGCTGCGCCCATCTAGCGTCTTTTCCCGATAGCTTGTTTTCGGTTGGTCCATGTATTCTTCTCCTGAAGTTGGGATTGCTCGGTATGTCAACAGGCCGACACTACCTTAGGCCATGAGTAGGGGAGACAGCATCCCTCAAATGGGGGAATTTCTGGGGGATGAAAGCAGGGGATTATGGTCAATCCGGGCCCGAGAATCAAAGAGCCCGGCCATCAGACCGGGCTCTGAGCTCGCGAATTGATTTCGAGGGTCAGCTCGCCGCTGGACTTACGGCTTCCATTGCTCCCACACCCGGCCGACGAGCGCCGGTCCCGGGGTAAGCGTTATTTCGCCCGGCTGCCAGCCGGAAGGCGTGACCTCGCCGGTGGTGCGTACATGCTGGAATGCTTTGACCTGCCGCAGCAGCTCCTGCGGGTTGCGGCCGACTTCAGGGGTGAGCACTTCCATGGCGCGGATCACGAAGTCGGGATCGATGATGAAGCGGCCGCGGATGTCGACTCCGGCCGCCTCGTCGTACACGCCGTAAATCGATCCGATCTTTCCGCCGCCGTCGGAGAGCATCGGGAAAGGCACTCCACCTTCAACCATTTTCCCCAGTTCGTGCTCCTGCCACATCTTGTGGACGAAGCGGCTGTCCGTGCTCAGCGACAGAACCTCGACCTCGAGGGTCTTGAACTGATCATACAGGGCGGCGACCGCCGCCAGTTCGGTCGGTCAAACGAAGGTGAAATCCCCTGGATAGAAGCAAAGCACGATCCACTTACCCCGGTAATCGGACAGCTTAACCGGTTTGAAACCTTCTCCCTCAACGTAGGCGTTAGCTTCGAAGTCGATTGCTTCCTTTCCGACTGCTGCGAGCATCCTGGCCTCCTGTGTGAGTGAAGTCTGTGTGGGTGCTGCCTGTGCGGCCTCGGGAACGATCGGCCCGCGCGCGGGCTTGACACAAGCGTCTTTCATATCGGGCATCCTGGCATCCTTTCAAAGCACTCCGTATTTTAGGAGCGATTCAAACGGGGTCCGTTTTGCTGATTCGATGATACACGAAAACTGCGCCAGGCTTGATGCTGAAACTCCACATCGAGATGGATGAATGGCTTGCATTTTGTGTTTGGCCTTGGATTACGAATGAAATTGTCCCGGGCGGAGCACGAAAAGCATGCGAGGAGGGATGCTGATGGATTGGGCTGCCGGCAGGTCGGCATTCAAGCCGGACTGGAGTGGAGATTTCATCTCATCCGAAGTTGGCGTGCATGCGTACGAGGTGCAGGGAGGATGCGGGACTGTAGTAAAACTCAAAGGCCGGTGGCATGAGGCAGGGCTTTTTGCCGCCGGTTCCGGCGCTCGACCCACAGCGCCCAGGCAGCCAGGGAGAAGGCGATCAGCATCAGCACTGCCGCCAACCACATGGCATCCTGCAGCCCGGCCAGCTGGGCTGCGGCTGGGGCGGCGGATGGTCCGCCTGAGGGGGGCGAAGCTGCACGTGCCGCCACTCGCGTCGCCCAAAATGCACCCAGCATGGCGATCCCCGTGATCTGGCCCAGGATGCGGGTCAGCGCCAGCAATCCGGAAGCAACACCCAACCGCTGGCGCGGGGCGGAGCCCATCACGGCGCTGTTGTTAGGGGCGTTGAAGATGCCCAGGCCAAAGCCGAGCGGCACAAAGCGCAGCAGGTAGACCCCCAATGACTCGTTCAGTGTCAGGCGGGCCACGGAGACGTAACCCAGCAGCATCAGCGCCAGTCCAATGACGGTCATAGGCCGGGTGCCGAAGCGATCCGAGAGTGAACCGGCCAGCGGCGCAAGCACACCCATGCTGACTGGCACGACTGCCATCAGCAACCCGACGCGAGCGGGGTTGTAGCCCAGCACGCCCTCCAGGAAAAACGGCACCAGCAGCGTGGTACCGGCAATACAGATAAAGCTGAGCGAGGCGGTCACCAGGTTGACGCTGAACAGCCGGTTGCGAAAGATACCCAGATCAATCATCGGGTCGGAAACGCGCTTCTCCACCCGTAGAAACAGTGGCAGGAGGACGGCCGCCGCAGCAAAAAGGCCCAATGCCCGGCGATCACCGAAGCCAGCGTTCTGTCCAATGGTAAGCGCCAGCAGCAGGCTGAGCAGCGCGGCGAAGAGCGTTGCGGCACCGGCGAAGTCGAAGCGCTGCCCACCCTGGGCTTCGATCGCGGGAACGTAGCGCAGCACCATGAGTGTGCCAATGATCCCAATCGGCAGGTTCACGAAGAAGATCCAATGCCAGGTGAGCACTTCCAGGATCAGTCCGCCCAACGCCGGACCAACGACGATGCCGATCGAAACCAGCCCGCCGGATACTCCCAGCGCCAGGCCGCGCTCCTCGGGTGGAAAGGTCTCGGTTACGATCGCGGTGCCAAGCGCGGTGAGCACCGCCGCGCCCAGGCCCTGCAATATACGGAAGCCGATCAGCGCATGGATTGTCGTCGATAGTCCACACAGGGCTGACCCCAGCGTGAAGATGATGAAGCCAGCCGTGTAAATCGGCTTCTTGCCCAGCATGTCGCCCAGGCGTCCCATGCTCAGCGTCACGGTCGCCAGCGTCAGCAGGTAGGCCAGGACGACCCACTGGACGGTGGCGAACTGGGTCCTCAGCGCCGTGACCAGGCTGGGCAGGGCGACGTTGACGATGCTGCCGTCGATGGTCGAAAGGAGAATGCCCATGCCGACCGAGGCCATGACGTACCACTTCCTGCGATCGCCGTGCGCCGGTCGTGTCTGTGGATACTCAGCCATGGATCAGGGCCCTGTAGCTGTTGGATTGAAGTGGGATGCGCATACAGCGGGTGAGTGTACCATTGCCCTGGTTTTGTCAACAACGATGAAGCACTGCGTGCTTGTACGCCAAATGCCGGATGCAGGCATGCAATCCGGCTATAAATTAGCTCGAGGGTCGTTGCGGGGGGAGCAGTGCGGTGGAGGCGGAGGCCGGGGTCTGGCGGGCGAGGTGGCGTGACTCGCACTCTGGTTTGCAGAGATCAGCACCCCGGGGATGAGCCGCCCGGCGTCGCGGGTCATCCTGGCCCTCCCCTCCACGGCTTGTTACGATTAATACCCCTGAGCACGGCTCCAAGTTCGATCGCACGATCTACCGGGGCCGGCGGAAAACCCCGAAAGTGACCCCGCAGCCGCTGAATCAGCCCGCCGTGCACCGCCAGCATCACTGCATGAAGCAAACCCTGCCGGACAAATGTGCGTCGGTTCCCAGGCGATCGATGAGTGAAAGCCGTTGCGCAGAACTCGATCCCCAAAACGAAACCGGAGTTACCCCTATCTTTCCGGACATTTTCAATACCTATGGAGTCATGAAAGTTATCGCCTTATATTGTGAAATCATATACAATGTATGCACCACACCAGCCCCATCCCACCGAGCAAATGCATTCTTACCTGCAATACTCGGCGCGCGCCATCCTTCTCGCTGGTCGATGATTTTCCAGGCCTGAAATCCGACTCATCCACTGCCCAAGGGTGAACCGAAGCAGCCTCTTCGGCTCGCACCCGCTCAAACCGGGTGATCAGGACATGGCTCGATCAAGGAGGGATGGAAATGAGCAAGCCGCTGCGCATTGTGCTGATCGTGTTCGGGGTGATCGTGCTCGTGGCGTTCATTGGGATTGCGCTTTTCACACGCAGCCTCGCCGTTGACATCGTCACCCACCTGCCGGAAGAACGGCCGGAGATCGTCCAAACGCCGGCTGACTACGGCCGGGCGTACAAGGATGTGACGGTCACGACCGACGACGGGCTGAAGCTGTATGGCTGGTACCTGCCGGGCGAGAACGGTGCCACGGTCATGGTCCAGCACGGCAGCCCGGGCGGCCGCCAGGACGGCCTGTACGAGGCGGCGCTCCTGAACGAGGCCGGCTTCAACGTGCTGATGGGCAGTTTCCGGGCGCATGACGAGTGTGACGGGATCCTGATCAGTTTCGGCTACCATGAGCAGAATGATGTGGAAGCCTGGCACGAATACCTGCAGACCCGGCCGGATGTCGTCGCCAACCGCATTGGAATCTTCGGCGAGTCGATGGGTGGCGGGACGGGCATCCTATACGCCGCGCATCATCCGGACATCGCCGCCATCGCAACCGGGAGTGGTTTCGCGCTTACCCGCAAGGTCGTCGAACTTTTCATTGCTTTCGAGAATCCGGACCTGCCGAAGTGGGCCGTCCCGCCGCTGGCTTCGCTGATCGTCTTCTGGGCCGAACGTACCGCCGACTTCCGCACATCCGACCTGGACACCGAATCGGTTATCGCGGATATCAGCCCGCGCCCGATCCTGATCATCCACGGCGGGGCGGACGACAAGATCGGGCCGGAGAGCGGCCGGCAGCTGTACGCCGCCGCCGCCGAGCCGAAGGAACTGCTCTTCATCGACGAAGCCGGGCATGTGAATTTCGAGGAGTTCGAGCCGGAGATCTACAGCCAGGCGCTGATCGAATTCTTCGAGGCGAATTTGCTGGCGGGTTGAACGGAGGCTGCGACAGCGGGGGGCAGTTTCGTCCCTGACGGAGGGTTCTCAGCCGACGAATCCCCACAGCAGGAACAGCCCGCACAGGAAGAGATTGACCCCTGCGGCGGGGACGAGCGCCAGCCGGCGCGCCCGGCCGGGCGGGAGCCAGTGCGCCAGCGCGAAGTAGGTGGGAAAGCCGATCACGGCGTAGCGCGCCAATCCGGCCAGCGGTTCGAAGCCGGGTGCGCTCAGGATCGGGATCAGAAGCACCACCGCCTGCATGACGGCCCAGCCGTATCGGTGCCTTCGATAGGACCAGAATGCCGCCCCCAATCCAAGCCCCAGCACGAGAACGTTCGGCCAGCCGCGCAACAGCCAGATCCGGGCTGTCAAGACTCCCTGCAGCTCCATGATGACACCGATCGAGCGTCCCCACACCTCGCCGATCAGCTCGCCGATCGGCGGGTAGCCAACCCAGGCTCGCCAGCCCAGAAAGGCAGCCATACCGAACACCGGTCCGAGCGCTCCCAGAAAGCCGGTCAGTCGCCGTTCCCTCATGCGCCAGGTATTTACGAGCAGCAATGCGGCGAGCGCCAGCCCGGTGGCGTGTGTCAAGCCGGCCATCAGGCCGCAAATGAAAGTGAGAGTCATCCTTCCCTGCCGCTGAGCGAGGGCAGCGGCCAGGATCAGCAGCAGCAGCAGCGAATGGGGGTAAGCGACCAGCAGGAAGAACGCCGCCGGGTAGAAGACGGTCGCCACCGGGATGCGGAGGTGGTCTGTGCTCATGCCCGTGGCCCGCGCCAGTTGATCCAGCATCAGGAAGCAGCCAATCGCTGCTAAGTTGCTCACCAGCAGCAGTCCGAGCAGGCCGTCGCCGCCAAAGGGGGCTCCGAAGATCTTCCCGAGCTGCGGGTAGAGCGGGAAGTAGGCCGAGCGATCATCCGGGCCGTAGCCGGACTGGATGATGCGCAGGTACTGAACCGTATCCCAGCGCAGCCAGATATCGATCAGCGCGGCGCGGGCGCCCTCAACCGCCGGCCGCATTCCATGCAGCCAGCGCTGGCCAGCGCCGGGCAGGATCAAGCCCGCCCGCCAG
>JARRJK010000039.1:0-54677 GCA_037379555.1 Anaerolineales bacterium
CGGGCGTTCGGGGTCAATGCGATGCGCGAAGCGATGAAGCCTCAGGAAGACATCGTGCAGCAGATCAGCCGCAGTCTCCGGTTCACCCGTGATCGCAAGCGCGGTACGATAGACCAGGGAGCGGTGACGATCATACAGGACACCCAGGGCTTCCAGGTCTCCGTCTTGCAGCCTCAGGACCAGAGCCTTATCTTCGTCCGCTATCGCTTGTACCACCTTCGCCCTACTCACCTTAATATACCAAGATTTGTCTGGACTGGTTCAACCGAGTCGGAACCACTTCAGGGGCAGGTGTCACCCCGGACAAAATCCTCAATGTTCCAGAGGGCACTTACCGGCAGGCTCTGCACCTCAACGCCGCACAGCCCTGGCTGGTATACGACCCAGCGCGGCGGTTGATACAGCGGCAGCGCCGGAAGATCGCGCAGGAAACTCTCCTGCATTGCCTGCATCGCCTGGCTCCGTATGGCGGGATCAAAACCGCCTAGCAACAAACGGTCGCAAGCCTGATTGAAGTCCAGGGCGTTATAACCGCTGGCATTGACGCCGAACGGGTTGCTGTCGCCGGGAATCTCACGCCCAGACAGCATTTCGCAAACACCGCTCAACCACACCGGCCAGCGCAGGTTGGTCAGATCATAGCTACGGCTGAACACCGGCCCGGCCGGCCAGGGTACAAGCGATAGCGGACGAAGATAAGGCTCTGGTCCTGAGGCTGCAAGACGGAGACCTGGAAGCCCTGGGTGACCTGTATGATCGTCACCGCTCCCTGGTTTATCGTACCGCGCTTGCGATCACGGGTGAACCGGAGACTGCGGCTGATCTGCTGCACGATGTCTTCCTGAGGCTTCATCGCTTCGCGCATCGCATTGACCCCGAACGCCCGATTCAGCCCTGGCTGTACCGCATCACGGCAAATCTCTCCTACACCTGGATGAAACGGCGGAGCCGCTGGCTGCGCTTCCTGCGTGAAATGGGCGATTGGGTTACGCGCGAGCGCAAGCCATCCGTCCAGCGCATGGCGGAGATCGATGAAGAAATCCGCTGGGTTCAGCAGGCTGTCGCTTCGCTCCCGTTACCGCAGCGCATTGTCGTCGTGCTCTATTACGTCAACGATCTCTCCCTGCGAGAAATTTCGGAGACGATGGACATTCCCGTCGGGACGGTCAAATCACGGCTTCACTATGGTCGCGAGGCATTGAAGAAGAAACTCGGACTGCGTCCTGAGGTGGTTTTCGAGGCGTTGTATGAACTTACGTGAACGGTTCCATACTGAGAAAACCGACATCATCCTGAGGCATGCGCTGAAACACTGGGTGGACAGCGAATCGCTTCCGGGATCACGCCGCGAAGAACTGGTGCGGACGGCGCAAGCCGTATCCATGGTTGGGCCAGGCAAATTCGGCCTGCTGAGCGCTCTGCGTGCCGTAGGGTTGCTCATGCTGCATGGGCTGGCGCACGGCGGTGATCGCGATCCGTTGTGGGCTTACGCCGGGACGGGCGAATCTCTGAATGCTTCGAATTCGCCCTTTCATATCTCCATGCTGCAGCTCTCAACCCTGTATCTGACACCGCTGCGGCTGGGTGTGTCGAGTTTCGTTTTATAGGTAATGGGTATTTGGTTGAGTCAGGAGTATGGTGGAAACGTAGCGATCAAAGAAATAAGGGACAGCCGTCCTGGGGAGCGTCCTTCAGGGAGCCCCTGGAGAGCCTGTTTGATTGACGACCATCCTGTTTAGGGTATAATCGGCAGACCTAGAGGCCCGCATGAAATTCTTCCAGGGGCTGTTATCTGACCAAGGCCGAACATGAAGAGGCTGTTCAGCATTCGAAGGTATGGCAGATCAAGTTCCAGGCATCTTGAACCAAGGTAAAAGTTATTCTATGATCATCAATGCTGGCGGCAACCGGCCCGGTCATAGCTAATTCTGTAATGGAGGAGAGACCAATTTGGCCCCGAAAGTCCTCGACGTAAACAATCTCGTAACGCGCTTTGTCACACATGAGGGGACAGTCCACGCCGTGAACGGCGTCTCTTTCCATGTCAATGAAGGCGAAACCCTGGGGATCGTTGGCGAGAGCGGATGCGGAAAAAGCGTTTCGGTCCTCTCAGTGATGCGGCTGATCCCTCAACCACCCGGCAAGGTCAAGGCGGACAGCATCCAGTTTGGAACACAGGAACTGACCAAGCTGGATGAGGACGAAATGCGCGAGATTCGCGGCAGCCAGATCGCCATGATCTTTCAGGACCCAATGACGTCTCTCAATCCGGTGCTCACGGTCGGCTTCCAGATCATGGAACCGTTGCGCGTGCATCTTGGCATGAGCGAAGAAGAGGCGCGCGAGCGGGCGACTGAACTCCTGCATCTGGTGGGTATTCCAGAAGCACGCGACCGGCTGGACGATTATCCACACCAATTCTCCGGCGGCATGCGCCAGCGGGCGATGATCGCCATGGCGCTGGCCTGCAACCCATCGCTGTTGATCGCCGACGAACCGACGACCGCACTCGACGTGACGATCCAGGCTCAGATCGTCGACCTGGTCAAGCGGCTGCGCGACCAGATCGGCATGTCCCTGATCTGGATCACGCATGACCTGGGCGTGGTCGCGGGTCTCGCAGATCGGGTGATGGTGATGTACGCCGGGTTTATTGTGGAGGAAGCGCTGATACGCGAGGTCTATGAGAATCCCCGCCATCCTTATACCTTCGCCTTGCTTAAATCGCTGCCGCGCATGGATGGCAGCCCGGGCGAGAAGCTGATGTCGATCGAAGGGCTCCCGCCTGAATTGTATTCCCTGCCCGAAGGCTGCCCCTTCGCCCCGCGCTGCGCGTTCGTCAAGGACAAGTGCTGGACGAACAACCCGCCGCTTGAGGAAGTCTCACCGGGGCATCGCATCGCCTGCTGGGTCGATGTCACGACAGGTGAACTCCGATGACAGACAACCAGACGCTCATCCGGGTTGAGAAACTCACCAAGCATTTCCCGATCACGCGCGGCATCTTGATCCAGCGCGAGGTTGGAGCCGTCCAGGCGGTCGACAACGTCTCATTCGACATCCGCCGGGGCGAGACGCTGGGGCTGGTTGGTGAAAGCGGCTGCGGCAAATCGACCACCGGCCGCACGATTTTGCAGCTTTACCGCCCGACTTCGGGCGAGGTCTTCTACAACGAGACCAATCTGGTCGAGCTCAAGGGCGAAGGGCTGCGCCGCATGCGACGCAACATGCAGATGATCTTCCAGGATCCCTACGCCTCGCTCAATCCGCGCCTGACGATCGGCAACATCATCGCCGAGCCGCTCGAAGTGCACAATATCGGCAACGGCCGGGAGCGCCGCGAGCGGGTACAGGATCTGCTCAAGCTGGTAGGCTTGAGCCCGCACTTCATCAACCGTTATCCCCACGAATTCTCCGGCGGTCAGCGCCAGCGAATTGGCGTTGCGCGCGCCCTGGCCCTGCAGCCGGATTTCATCGTCTGTGATGAGCCGATTTCAGCACTTGACGTTTCGATTCAAGCCCAGGTCGTCAACCTGCTGGAAGAGCTCCAGCATACTTTTGGCCTGACCTACCTGTTCATCGCCCACGACCTGTCCATGGTGCGGCATATTTCCGACCGTACGGCGGTCATGTACCTGGGCAAGATCGTCGAGCTGGCCACGCGAAACGAGCTGTACGCGCATCCGCTTCATCCGTACACGCAGGCTCTGCTTTCGGCCGTGCCGATCCCGGATCCTGCCAAGGAAGCCCGGCGGCAGCGCATTATTCTGGAAGGGGATGTGCCCAGCCCGGTCAATCCGCCGCGCGGGTGCCGTTTCCATCCGCGCTGCCCGCTGGCCGTGGACGTCTGCCGTGAGGTCGATCCGGAGTGGCGTGAAATCGCACCCGATCATTGGGTTGCCTGCCACTTAGTCTGATTATCGCAAACAACCGATCCTGGCGGCGCTTGAAGAGGCTGCCAGGGAAAATCGATGGGAGGAGGTGACGCTATCGACGTGAAAGAGACCCGAGCAAGTGGAATGCAGATTCAACACTACTCAGATCAACGTAAGAAGGAGAAGAGAGCAAGATGAAGACGAAAAGTCTTTCGATTTTAGCCCTGCTCCTGATCGCCAGCATGATCCTTACAGCTTGCGGTCAGCAGGGAGCCGTTGAGACTGTGGTCGTCGAGGTAGGGGGCGAGACCGTCGTGGTCACCGCCACACCGCAGCCGATGATGGAGCCCGTTGTGCTCGACTATAACCTTGGCACCGAGCCCCCGACGGCCGACCCGTCGCTGGCGACGGACACCACCTCGATCGCAGTTGACGGCAACATCTTCATGGGCCTGACCGTGATCGATCAGATCACGAGTGAGACCGAGCCGTTCCTGGCGACCGACTGGTCGGTCTCCGCTGACGGCTTGACATGGACCTTCAACATGCGCGACGACGTCCCGTGGGTGCAGTACAACACCACCACCGGGGAGGTCGATCTGGTCTATGATGACGCTGGCAACCAGCGCTTCGTCAACGCCCATGACGTGGAATACGGCGTGAAGCGCACGCTTGACCCGGCGACCGGCTCCACCTACGCGTATGTCCTGTACATCATCAAGAACGCGCAGGCCGTGAACACGGGCGAAGAAGGCGTCACGCTCGACGACGTCGGCGTTAAGGCCCTCGACGATTACACGGTCGAGTTCACGCTCGAGACCCCGGCGGGCTTCTTCCCGACCATTGCCAGCATGTGGGTTGCATACCCGATGCCGCAGTGGACGATCGATGCTGCCGGCGACAAGTGGACTGAGCCCGGCACGATCGTCACCAACGGCCCATACGTCATGACCGAGTGGGTGCACGGCTCCGAGATGAAGCTGGCCAAGAACCCCTACTGGCCGATGGCTGATAGCGTGCAGATCGATGAGATTCATATGCTCATGATCGTCGAGACCTCGACCGCCTTCGCTCTGTACGAGAACGGCGAGCTCGACACCGCAGCAGTGCCGCTGCCCGAGATCGACCGCGTCAAGGCCGACCCCGTACTCGGCGCTGAGTACTACCAGGCGCCGGTGGCCTGCACGTACTACTACGGCTTCGTCAACAACAAGCCACCGATGGACGACCCACGCGTGCGCCAGGCCTTCTCGATGACGGTCGACAAGCAGTCGCTGATCGACAACGTGCTCAAGGGCGGCCAGCAGCCCGCCGGCTTCTTCGCTCCTCCAGGCATCTTCGGACGCCCGGATGACGATTCCGGCATCGGCCTGGCATACGACCCGGCGGCCGCCAACGCGCTGCTGGACGAGTACCTGACCGAGAAGGGCATCACCCGCGACGATCTGGACATCACGCTGATGCACAACACGTCCGAGGGTCACGCCGCCATCGCGGCCGCGATCCAGCAGATGTGGCTCGATAACCTGGGCGTCAACGTGAACGTCGAGAACCAGGAGTGGTCGGTTTACCTCGACACGCTCAACAAGAGCACGCCCCTGGCCGACGTGCCGCAGGTCTTCCGCATGGGCTGGTGCGCGGACTACGCGGATGAGAACAACTGGGTCTACGAGGTCTTCAACGCCGACGCCGGTGCGAACCGCCTGCGCCGCGGCTGCGTTGACGACACCTGTGAAGAGGTCGTGCTGCAGGACTTCGACAACATCACCGAGCAGGCACGCGCTGAGCAGGATCCAGCCGTCCGCAAGGAGCTCTACACGGAAGCCGAGCGGCTGTTGTCTGAGGTAGAGGCGGCGTACATCCCGATCTACTTCTACACCACTGTCGCCGTTACCAAGCCGTACCTGGAGCGAACCTATCCATCGGTTGCTCCGCTAGCGTTCTACGACTGGACACTCGATTGGGAGGCCAAGAAGGCGGCCACCCAGTAGGTCTGACCGGAACGTACCTGGGGAGGCCGGGTCTCCCGGCCTCCCCAGAGGCAACCAGCGAGGGCAGCGCCCATGACGCGTTTCATTATTCGCAGGATCCTCGGATTTATCCCCGTACTTCTTACCGTGGCCTTATTCACCTTTGTGCTTGTGCGCGCCATCCCCGGCGGACCGTTCGATTTCGCCGGCGACAAAGCGCTTCCACCGCAGATCACGGCCAACATCAAAGCCAAATACCACCTCGATTGGCCGGTCAGCATGCAGTTCCTGTCATACCTTTTTGGCGATGATATCGTCGGCAAGGTGTTTGGCGGAGTCTATGCGGAGACGGCCGGTACCTCGCGCGGCCTGATACGCGGCGACCTCGGACCATCGCTACGCTACCGCAGCCAGTCGGTGAACGACATCGTCAGCGGCACCTTCCCGATCTCATTTCAGCTGGGCCTGCTGGCGCTCGCGATCGGACTGATCATCGGCCTGCCAGCCGGCATTATCGCCGCCTTGAAGCAGAACACCTGGCTCGATTACTCGGCGACCTTCATCGCCGTGCTGGGCGTCTCGGTCCCGAGCATGGTGCTCGGACCGATCTTCATCTGGGCGTTATCGGTGAAGTTCGGCTTGCTGCCGGCCGCCACCTGGGGCACCAAACCGCCCTTCCTGCTGGGCTTTTTCCCCAGCAACCTCGATTGGGACTTCTGGTCGCATGCCATCCTGCCGGCGCTTGCGCTCGGAACCGGCATGTCGGCCTCGATCGCCCGACTGACGCGTGCCTGCAGGTGATCCGGGAGGATTACATCCGCACGGCGCGTGCCAAGGGTTTGCAGGAACGGGTGGTGATCGTTATTCACGCCTTGAAGAACTCGCTCATCCCGGTGGTGACGATCATCGGACCGCTCTTCGCGGCCGTGGTGACTGGATCCTTCATCGTCGAACAGATCTTCGGCATCGCCGGGATGGGGAAGCACTTTGTCACCAGCATCGGCAACCGCGATTATCCGCTTATCATGGGCGCGACGCTGGTCTATACCCTGATTCTGATCATCGCCAACCTGTTCGTCGACATCGCTTATGCCTGGCTGGATCCCCGCATCCGCTACGATTGAGGGCGCAGATATCTATGCCGCGCAGCCTGTGGCGTGAGTCCTTCCGCCGCCTGCTCAGAAATAAAGCAGCCATCGTCGGCGGGCTCTTCATCATCTTTCTAGTCCTGGTGGCGATTTTCGCCAACGTCGTCGCGCCTTTCGGCTATGCCGAGCAGGATCTGCTGCTGAACAACGCCGTGCCGGATTACCTGATGTGGGCCATGCCAGCTGGCGCTGAGGGCTATGCCCGCATTTCGGACAAGTTCCCGCTTGGGGCGGACAGCCTCGGCCGCGATGTCCTCAGCCGTACGATTTACGGCTCGCGCGTTTCTCTGACGGTCGCCTTCTTCGCGGCCTCCGTCAGCCTGCTGGTCGGCACGATCTACGGCACGATCTCGGGCTATGTCGGCGGGCGAGCCGACAACATCATGATGCGCATCGTCGACTTCCTGTACGGGTTCCCCTTCCTGATCATCGTCATCCTGCTGCAGACGTACCTGAAGGCCTTCGCCCGGCGCGGTGCCGAAGGGGTGTTTGCCTCGAAGATCCTTGAGGTCAACGATGCGATGGGCGGGATGCTGCTGCTGTTCATCGCCATCGGGCTGGTGAACTGGATCGGCATGGCACGCATCGCGCGCGGACAGGTGCTCTCGCTCAAGCAGAAGGAGTTCATCGAGGCGGCACATTCGATGGGTTCCGGCCACCTGCGCATCATCGGCCGTCACCTGATCCCGAACATCATCGGGCCGCTGATCGTCTATGAGACGCTGGCCATACCGGGCTACATCTTCACTGAGGCTTTCCTTTCCTTCATTGGTCTGGGTGTCGATCCGCCGACTGCCAGCTGGGGCATCATGATCTCGGAGGCGGTGCAGGGCATCCGCAGCTACCCGCTGCAGACGCTCGTGCCGGCGATCGCGCTCTCGCTGACGACGCTGGCATTCAACTTCCTGGGCGACGGCCTGCGCGACGCGTTCGACCCGCGCATGGCTGAGTAGCCACCCACGATCGATCGAATGACGAGCGCCCTGCGGTCCGCAGGGCGCTTTTGATTCTGATGGTAACAGCTTTCTCACTCAGAGTGCCCCCCCGAGCGCAGCCGAGGGGCCCCTGGGACGCCGCGCGTGAAGATCCGGCGCATGGATCGATGGCTTACCAGTGCATATCATGGGGATCCCTCGGCACAGAACGCCTCGGGAAGGCACTGAGAGGTTATCCTCCCGCCCCCTGCAGCATCGCACCATAGAGCAGCGCTGTCAGCACGATATCGATTATGGCGTACAACCCGAAGTGGATCGGCATCGATTCGATCTCGCGGCGTTTTACGATCACTCTCGCAAGGTACAGGCTCAGTCCAAGGATGAACAGCGGCCAGAAGATCATCAATGTCGACCTCAAGCCTGGATCGAGTTCGGGCATATAGTCCCCGAAAGGCAGGAAGCTGGTCATCTGCGGGAGGAAGAGCAGTTTCGAGATCCAGAGCGTGATCATGCCGGCGAGGAATGCCAGCCGCTCACCCCATACCTGAAGCCGGACCCAGCGTCCGACAGTTGCAACGATGAAGTAGACCACGAATGCCGCTACCACCCAGAGCAGTGCAAACGGCAGCAGGAACAGACCGGTGACCGCTTCGACAACCACTCCGATCACTTCGACCGTGACCTCGCCCAACGTTAGCGGATTGAGCGCTGTTGCAGCCGCAGAACTGGTCGTCGAGAAGTAGATATCCTTGCCGGTGCCGCGCTCCAGCCAGGCGGCGTAAAGATTACCAGCCCCGTCCTGGGCGAGGTTTGGGAACAGCGACGCGCTTGTCGTCGCTGACACTGGCTGGTAACCGATGATACGGCTTCGCTCCACAAGTAAAAGGGCGATTTGCTGTTCAGATTGATAGCGATAGATGGCGGGTGTGCTCACCAGCAGGGCGATCTGGCCCTCGCTCGCAATCGGGCTGCTGGGCAGATAGGTGAAGGTGCTGCTGGGGATTTCAGGTGCGGCGATACGGGTGAGTGCAAAAGGCCCGCCGTACTCCTGATACGTGATCCGCTGCGGGATGGTCAATTCCAGAGCGTTTCCGGCCACAAGTTGCCAGGATTGTTGATTGACACAGTAGATCTCCGTCGCAGCGGTCCCACCCTCCAGGCCCTGGGTGAACTCATACCCATACACCATGCAAACATCGTCTCCATCGCGGACAGTTCCCAGTCCCACCTGGCGCAGGCCGGCGGTAATCCCGGAGGTCAGCCTGGAAACCTGGTGCGGCGTTTCGATCTCCTGCTTATCGATCCGTGCGACCCAGAAGGTGGTTTCCGATTCGCTGCTGGCTGAAGACCAGGCAGCGATCAATTGGTCCCCTTGCTGGGAGAGGTTTACGTTCAGGACATCTTGCGCGAGATGGACCGGCGCCTGGCCTTGATTTGAGACGAAGAGATCCTGCTCTTCATCCACCCAGGCATACGATTCCCCGGCCAGGGAATAGGTGAGGACGTTCGGCGGAGAGGGGATCAGCAGGAACGGCTGGAGCAGCTCCTCACCCGCTGCATCGAGCGCGGCACAGCTGACCCCCGGATCGCTATTCCAGCAGAACTCGACCGAGCTGTCTACCTGGCGCAGGGCTGTGCCCCGCAGATGCCGCTCCGGAATCTCGAACATGCTCCGAACGGTCTGTTCACCGGATCGTGAAATGCGGCTGTATCCGATTTCACCGGAGTTAAGCGCTGTGTCTGACGTCCACGCGATGTGTGCAGTGCCGTCGGATTCGACGAGCAAGGAAGGCTGTGTAAGACCTGCTGCGAAGCCAACCCGCAGGCCGCGGCTCCAATCCGATTGCGGTTTGGGGCTGCGGATAAGGTCCGAGCCGCAGCCGGCGAGCAAGATGGCGGGAAGCAGGATGGGGATCAGCGCTCCAAGCGGTTTCTTATATCGCATCAAGTGGTCTCCTGATAATGCCCTCGCATTGCAATGTCTCAGTCCGATAGACAGGTATGATTAGGTTGTGGGCCTGCCATGATCAGGTTGAACCTGAAGAGTGTCATGGAGATAACTACTATGTGCTGCCAGGTCTTTGCTGGCTGTATGTCCGCGTGCCCACCCATGTCTTCGGCCGGCGCCTAGTATAATCCGGTAATTGCCCGCTGGGTGTGCAGCGATCGCTCTGTGCGAATGGCTCATTCCGCAGGTACATCTGCGAATGCCGGGAGTCTCATCTCAACCATGTCTGTCAGCGACGCACCACAAGCACCTTCGAAAGCTCTCTTCTCTGGATTGAGGAGCGAACTCCAGGGTCCTGTTTGGGAGCGTTTCACTGGAATTCTTACGCTCATTCTCCAGCGGCTCGCCTTTGGGGCTGTGGTGCTGGTGTCCATCGCATTTCTCAGCCATCTCGGTCTGGCGATGGCACGCGGCCTGGGCTTTGATGATGCACTCACCAGGGCGCTCTCCGAAACCATCCGCACTTTCGGGAATATCGTCAGCGGCAACCTGGGCGTCTCTACCTCTGCCACCAGCACGCTCAACCCACTCCCCGTCGCCGAGGTCCTGCGCACTTCCCTGCAAAACAGCCTGGGACTGCTGGCAGCTGCGTTGAGTTTTGCCATTCTCGTCGGCTTGCCGCTTGGCATCCTTTCATCAAGAATTCAGCGTAACGGTTGGTCGCTTGCGATCCTGCTCCTGACGTTGATCGGCATTTCGCTGCCCAGCTTCTTCGCTGCTTTCCTGCTGCAGCGGCTTGTCATCCGGATTACGCAATCTATAGGTCATACCATCCTGCCAGTCGGCGGGTTCGGATGGGATTTGCACCTGATCCTGCCCGCGATCGTGCTGGCCGCCCGGCCGATCGCGCAGATCACCCGAGTGAGTTTCGTCTCGATGCGGGAGGTGCTCTCGCAAGACTACATCCGCACCGCGCGCGGCAAGGGGCTGGCAAACTGGTACGTCATGAACCGCCATGCGCTCCGCAATGCCCTCATTCCAATCATCACCACGATCGGGGTTTCGCTGCGTTACGCACTGATCAGCCTGCCGGTGGTTGAGCTGTTCTTCAGCTGGCCTGGCCTCGGTTTCAACCTGCTGCGTGCGATCTCGCGCCAGGACGATGATTTTGCCGTCATGATGGTCCTGAGCCTGGGCGTGCTATTCATCCTGGTTAATCTGCTGATCGATCTGTCATTCCGCTTCGTTGATCCGCGTTTGCTGGCTTCCGGTGGACGGGTCACGCGCGAGGAACGGGTCTCACTGATCACCCGCTTGCAGGAAATCATCGAAGGAATACGGTCTGCGATAACGGGTATCCGCTTGCCCTCCCGTTCGAACTCTGGGGATCGTCAGGACAAAGAAGACGTGTTCCGTTCCATTCTGACAGAACAGGAGGAGTCACCGCCGGCCGATGAGGACGGCAGCTGGAAACGAGGGGGGCGAGCCTGGGCGAAGATTCTGTCGGGGAACGTTTCGCTGCTGCTAGGCACGGTACTTGTCATTGCGTTAGGCCTGGTCTTCTTCTTCGGGGACAGGCTGACGACTCACAGCCCATATACAACCCAGGGTTTAACGATCGTCAATGGCGAGATGCGCGTCCCGCCGTTCGAGCCGGGCAGCGAGTATCCCTGGGGGACAGATGTCCTTGGCCGGGATATCATGAGCCTGGTCTTCACCGGAGCCTGGCAAACGCTGCGGCTGGCGGTCATTGTCGTTGCCGCCCGTCTGGTGGTCGGTTTCGTCCTGGGTGCCATCGCAGGATGGAACGCAAACCGCTGGCTGGACAGAGCAGTCTCCGGTCTGAGCGAGACCATCTCCGCGTTTCCTTCGCTGCTGTTGGCGATGACCCTCATCCTGGCTATTGGCATTCGTAAGGGTTTCCAACCGTTTATCATCGCCCTGGCATTTGTAGGGTGGGGCGAAGTGATGCAGTTTGTGCGCGCGCAGGTCATCGCGATGCGCCCGAAGACTTTCATTGAGGCGGCACTGGCTATCGGCCACCGTACCACCGGGGTCATCGTCCGGCATGTCCTCCCGAACCTGGTGCCCGCGCTGGTCGTGCTCGCCGCTCTGGAAATGGGTGGCGTGCTCATGCTCCTCGGTGAGCTGGGTTTCGTGGGCATTTTCATCGGTGGCGGGGCTTTTGCCGAACTGGATGTGTTTGCCCCTCCTTATCACTATTCGGATGTGCCTGAGTGGTCGGCTTTGTTGAGCAACGTGCGGCAGTACGCTTATTCCTATCCCTGGACAGGGTTGTACCCCGCGCTGTCGTTCTTTGTCGCGATTCTGGGTTTCAACTTGTTTGGTGAAGGGTTGCGCCAGCTGATCGAGGACGCCGGAGTGCGTGTGACCCGGCTTGTCAACCGCTACACCGTGGCGCTTGGACTGATCGCCCTCGCCGGCCTGACCTGGCTGCGCGGTGGGACCGGCACCCTACGGATCTACAGCGACCAGGCCCAGGCTTTTGATGGGCAGCATGCGAAGGCTACCGTTGATTTCCTTTCCAATCCAGGTCTGGAAGGACGGTCGCTGGGATCAGAGGGTATGGAGATGACGGCGCAGTGGATCGCCGCCCAATTCGAAGACCTGGGCCTGCAGCCGGCCGGAGAAGATTTCACCTATTTCCAGACCCGGCAGCGGGATTACGAGCAAATCACCTGCATGCCTTATCTTACGGTTGGGGACCGCCAGCTGGATTACAGAAAGGACTTCTCGGAGTATCCAGGCAACACACGCACGATGGGAACCGGGCGCGGCAAAGTGCGTGCCGTTGCAACCGGCGCACAAACTCAGCACTCAGCATTCAATATGTTCCCAGGCCTGGGCGAGTACGATTTCTCAAAAGACATCGTGCTGGTAACAAGCGACCTGGAAGCGTTCTATATGTCCAATATCAGGACGGCCGGGGTGCTTGTCGTCACGTCAGATCCGACCATGGTCGAACGGCGATTCACGGTCTCTGCGCGGGATCCGCGCTACCGGCTGTTCGGAACGGGGCGTGAAGTTGGGGATGTCTCTCCGCTGATGTGGATTACGGAGGAGGTCGCCAACGACATTCTCGCCAGCGTGGATATGACGGTCGAAGACCTGCGCGGCCTATCTGACAATTTGCCAAGCGAACAGCTCGAATCAATTGAAACACCGGTGACCGTCGACATGGGCCTCGAAGGCCAAATTGTCGAAAAGCAACCAGCCTGGAATGTGATCGGGCATCTGCCCGGAGCCTCGACGGATTTGAATGCCGAAATGATCATCGTCATGGCGAAGTACGACTCCCCTCCCAACGGGCCGTTCGGTGCGATCTACCCGGGGGCGAATGACAACGCAAGCGGGGTGGCCGTGATGCTGGAAGCGTTGCGGACCATGCGGGAGACTGGCTACCAGCCGAACCGGACGATGCTCTTTGTCGACTACAGCGGAGAGGGTTTGGAAGCTGGCGAGGGCGTCTCTCGGCCTCAGGTCTCGCGCCTGCTGCAGGCGAAGCATGGATTTCAGAATGCCTTCGACGTGATCGCGGTCATCGACCTGCGTGGCCTTGGAGGGGGGAGCGGTGATGCCGTTGATCTCATCAGCGGAGGCAGCCTGCGGTTGGTGGAGTTGTTTGATGAGGCTGCAGGCCGCATGGGCGTGCCGGCTGAACGTGGTGGTGAGCTGGTCGATTTGAGCATCGTCTTCGGCAGCGGCATTCAATATGACTCGGGTGAGGAAGCCCCCTGGATCGGTTTGACCTGGAGCGGTTGGGAGCAGAATGCGCGACTGCCGAGCGATGTTCCGGACAAGGTTTCGGTCGAAAACTTAGAGAAGACCGGCCGCACACTGTCCCTGGGGTTGATGATTCTGGGACGCGAGGTCGATTACTGATCCCTTGCTCTTCTTGGCTTCCATGGAAGGGGAAAGCTGTTACTTGCCGCCCGTATCGTGGGCAATCAACTGGCTTGTAATCCGTCCAATCAATCGACCGGGCGAGCCCAGGATTCAACCTGGACGAATGGCAGCACTTTGAATATGAATTCAGAATCTGACGGGTCCTCCACTGATATTCTGCTGCGCGTTCACGGGTTGCGGACGCAATTCGATACGAATGACGGGCCGTTGCGAGCCGTCGATTCGATCGATTTGACCATTAGCAAGGGCGAAGTCTTCGGCGTGGTGGGAGAATCGGGTTCCGGCAAGACCGTGATGGCGCTTTCACTGATGCGCCTCATCAGGCCACCAGGAAGGATCGTGGCGGGCGAGGTTGTCCTCGATGGGCAGCCCCTGAATGAGCTCTCAGAACGTGAACTGGCCGATGTGCTTGGCGCCAGGATCGGGATCATCTTCCAGGACCCCTCCCGCCGACTCAATCCGGTGTTCACCATCGGCACACAGCTGGCGGAGATTTTCCAGGTGCATCTTGGGTGGAACCATCGGCACGCCTGGAACAGAGCCCTGCAGTTGCTGGAACGGGTCGGCATCCCCGATCCCGCCGAGCGGGCGCACGCCTATCCGCATGAGCTCTCGATCGGTCAGGCACAGCGAGTGATGATTGCGATCGCGCTGGCGCTCGAGCCGGATCTCTTGATTGCGGATGAACCAACGAGCGCTCTGGATGCGACGATCCAGGCGCAAATCCTCGACCTGATGCGTTCACTCCAACAAGAACGTGGAACCGCAATCTTGCTGATCACGCATGACATGGGGGTGATCGCTGAGATGTGCGAGCGGGCGGCTGTGATGTACGCTGGACATTTCGTGGAGCAAGGTGATATCCGGCAGATTTTTCACTCACCCCGCCATCCGTACACTCAAGCTCTGCTGGAATCCCTTCCAACGCAGAAGGAGCATGGAGAACCGTTGATCTCGATTCCGGGCAGTGTCCCGGATCCTGTTCATTTACCCCCAGCCTGCCGCTTTGCCGAGCGCTGCAAGGCGCGCGTCGAGTACGGCCTGGATATCTGCGAGCGGATGGCACCTTCGCTGATCCATTTCTGGCCTGAGCAGAGCGTACGCTGCTGGCTGTACGAAGGAGCAGCGGGATATTCGCCGCCCTTGCAGTCGTAGGGGTAGCTTTCTCCTCGTGTCGTCTCAAGCGGAGCCGGGTGTCTCTGAGATGCGGCGGGGGGAGGCTCTGCTCACGTGCGAGTGGGAGCCCCACGCGAATGTCGCAGGTATTGCTCGCCTTCCAGGCTCTGAATGACAGAAGTTGCCATCCCGACGGGCGGCGTCACGAGGGATACCCGAAGCGCTGCACAGAAAAGCAAGGCTCCTAGCCCGAACGCGCCCCACCTGTGCATATCACGGGGATCCCTCGGTATAAAACGCCTCGGGATGACACAGAGGAAGAAGTCTTCCCCTCGTATTGCCCGAGCGCAGCTGAGGGATCCCTGAGGCATCTCGCCTGAAGAGCGGGCTCATGACTCGAACGCCCCCTGCCATCGGGGATGATGGGATCTCTCGGCTTTACACGCCTCGGGGCAGGGCATTGCCCGCATCCCCTGAGATTGTTACAATGACGTCCATGAGCCCGCCCCGCGTCTTGCTCGTCGATGACCATCGTGAAGTGAGCAGCATGTTGCGCACCAGCATCCAGCTGTCTGGTCTGGATTGCGTCGTGGTTGACGTCGCCAGCGGGGAGGACGCCCTGGCGGAGATGGGACGCGGCCCGGTCGATCTGCTTGTTGCCGACAACTTGCTGCCCGGCATCTCCGGACTCGAGGTGATCGAACGCCTGCAGGGTATGTATCCGTCAGCGCGATCCATCCTGATCACCGGCGAACCTTCCAACGAGGTCCGTCGGCGCGCCGAAGAACTAGGCGTCCTGGCGCTGCTCGAAAAGCCGATCGGCACGAGCCTGTTCCTCGAAGCGGTGGCACGCGTGCTGCGTGAGATCGATCGGCCGGCTGTGAGCCGCGATCTGGCAGGCGAGAACCGGGCGAAACTGCTCGCACGGCTGCAGGTGCTTCACGCTTCGCTGGGCGCAAGCTCGGTGCAGTTGATCGATGCCTTCGGCCGCATCGTCGATCAGGAAGGCCAGCAGCTCGGTGGGGACAAGGAACTCGTGCTTTCAGCCTTGGCGGCAGCCTCCGATGCCGGACAGAAGGTGAGTGAATTGATTGCCGGCCTGCTGCCAGCCAATGTGCAGGTCTTCGAAGGCGGCACGCACCATCTGTACCTGTTCAATGTCGGGGCGTTCTATAACCTGGTCATCGCCGTTGAAAGCTCGAATGTAATGAGTCAAGTCGGAACGATCCTGATCGAGGGCCGCAGAGCAGCGGATGAACTGTTGGACCTACTCTCAGGTTTTGGCGCGGTTGAGGTTGCCGGCCCGGAACGGTCAGTATTGGAGCAGAGGCGGCAGGCGGCAAGCTCAAAATGGAGGGTGATCATGGACGAAGAGCAGGAAGAGGTGAACTCGGAGCTGGAAAAGGCCGGTGAGGGCATCAAACGTGATCAAGCCGACAAGTTCTGGGATGAAGCTGTCAACGGTTCAGGCAAGGAAAAAGAAGCTGAGGATGGGATCCTGACCTACGAAGAGGCTCGTGACAAGGGCTTGCTCGACGAGGATGACGACTGATCACACCCCTGAACCTGACCTTCTGGGGTCTGCCGGAGCACTATGTTACAATTCGGGACGCCCGACCGAATCGAGGCCATTGGGGCGTGGTGTAATGGCAGCACACCGGACTTTGAATCCGTGGATCCAGGTTCGAATCCTGGCGCCCCAGCCAGAGCCAACAAGCAGATTGCGTTGCCTTCCGTGCAAGACGACGATCCCCCTCTAAACGAACCTCTGCAGCTACTGATCCCGGTTTCCTTTCAGCGGAAGCCTGCTTGCCCCTCTTCGGGACCGTTTCATTTATCAGGAGAGTGCAATGAAGGTTAAGGCCGTTGTGCTGGCAGCCGGACTGGGAACACGCATGAAGTCCAACCTACCGAAGATGCTGCACCTTCTGGGTGGTCGCCCCCTGATCTCGTGGGCGGTCGAGGCAGCCCGCCAGGCCACCGGGTCCGCGCCGGCCGTTGTCGTCGGGCCGGATTCGGGAGACCTGCGGGAGGCAGCCGGTGAAGATTGCACATTCGTCCTGCAGGAGGAGCGGTTGGGCACAGGGCATGCACTGCTGCAGGCCGCCGGAACGCTGCGTGGCAAGGCAGATCTGATCCTGGTCTTAAACGGGGATATGCCTTTAATCCGGACCGAAACGCTGCAGCGGTTGATTGAGGCACAGACTTCGGCTGACAGTGTGATGTCGCTGCTTACGGTGATATCGGACCAGGCGCGCGGCTTTGGGCGCATCCTGCGTGATCACAAGGGGGAGGTCGAAGGCATCATCGAGGCAGCTCATGCCACACCCGAGCAGCTGGCGTCTCGCGAGCTGAATGCGGGAGCGTACTGCTACCAGGAACATTGGCTGTGGCAGAATCTTGATCAACTCCCGCTTTCCCCGAAGGGTGAGTATTACCTGACGGATCTCGTGCAAAGGGCGCGAGACGAGGGAGCTGAAATCACGAGCGTCGAAGTTGCATCACTCGACGAATCGATCGGCATCAACACTCGTGTCCACCTCGCGCAGGCTGAGAAGGCTCTGCGCCAGCGGATCAACCGGGAGTGGATGGAGCGCGGTGTGACGATGATCGACCCGGACTGCACCTACATCGAGCACAGCGTGCAGATCGGCACCGATACGGTCATCCTCCCAAACACGCACCTGACCGGCGCGACGAGCATCGGGGAGCGCTGCACGATCGGCCCAGGCACGCTGATACGCGGCTCGACCGTCGGCGATGATTGCGTCATCCTGTCCTCGGTCGTCGAAGGGGCGTTGATTGAAGACCAGGTTGAGATCGGCCCTTATGCTCACCTGCGTGAAGGCGCACACCTTGGACGAGGCGTGCATATGGGCAACTTTGGCGAGGTGAAAAACAGCCACCTCGAAGCCGGAGTGAAGATGGGTCATTTCTCGTACATCGGCGATGCGCACATCGGAGAAAATGTCAACATCGGCGCAGGTACGATCACCTGCAACTTCGATGGCCTGCACAAGAATCGGACCGAGATCGGCCCGGACGCGTTCATTGGCAGCGATACAATGCTCGTTGCACCGTTGAAGATAGGAAAGGGCGCTCGAACGGGAGCGGGCTCGGTCGTGACAAAGGATGTACCGGACGACAGCCTGGCGGTAGGCGTCCCGGCCCGGGTTATTCGAAAGTTGGATAAAGGTGATTGATCAAACCATAGGAATCATCAGTTTCACCGCAGCCCTATTATTTGACATCATGCTGGCCGCCGCCCGCAGCGCCTTTGTGAACAGCCGTCTCTCTCAATTGAAGACCTTGGAGGAGACGTATGGACGCAGGGCAGCTCTGGCGGTGCAGGTGCTCGCCGAAGCCCGGCGGCTTATTCTGGCGCTGCGCATCGGACAAACCCTCATCCGCCTGCTCGTCCTTGGACTCGCGCTCACAACTTTTACGCCCATGCTCACCCCGATTGGCATCACGATATCCGGGGCAATTGCAATCATCCTCGCAGCCGCGGGCCTTGTGCTGGGTATGCTCGAGTTTTCTTTTGAGAACATCGTCCTTAAAGATCCGGAGGCCTGGGCGCTGCGTTTCGCAATCCCCGTTGCAGTACTTGTGAGGGTATTCGAGCCCATCGGATGGCTGCTGCTCAGGTTGGCGCGGCTCATCGCTGCTCCTTCCGGCAGCCAGCCGCATCCGATTGTCACAGAGGAAGAGATCATGACCCTGGTTGATGCCGGGCAGGAGGAAGGCGTCATCGAGCAGGAAGAAAAGGCGATGATCTATTCCATCTTTCAGCTTGACAACACGCTGGCGCGTGAGGTGATGGTGCCGCGGATCGACATCATCGCCTTTGAAGAGCACACCACACTCCAAGAGGCTACCGAGACGCTGCTGAAAACGGGACACTCGCGCGCGCCTGTCTTTTCGGAGACGATCGATAACGTGATCGGCCTGGTCTACATCAAGGACCTGCTTGCGGCATGGAGCGGACAGGGCCTCGACCAGAAGCTATCGGAAATCATGCGCGAAGCGTATTTCGTGCCGGAGGCGAAGAAGGTGGACGACCTGCTGACCGAGATGCAGGCCACCCGCATGCATATCGCGATTGTCGTCGATGAGTACGGGGGCACCGCAGGCGTGGTGACGATCGAGGACATCGTCGAGGAAATCGTTGGCGAGATCCTTGATGAGTACGATTTTGCCGAGGAGCTGCCCTATGAGCAGCTGGCAGGCGGAGAATTCATCTTCAGCGGTGGAATCGATATCGACGACGTCAACCAGATCACCGGCGCACAGATCCCCAAGGACACCAGCGAGACGCTCGGAGGCTATATATACGGGCGGCTGGGCAAAGTCCCGGTGCCAGGAGAGACCGTTGAGATCGGCGGGCTGCGTCTTTCCGTCGAGCAGGTTGTCGGAAGGCGGATCCGAAAGATTCGCGCGAAACTCGTTCCAGTTGAACCACGGGAGTCGAAACCAAATGACGCTGACAATTCAACAGCGCAATGACCTGATCCAGCACGCTCTGTCAGTACGTCACCACGCCTACGCTCCGTATTCGGAATATCCGGTGGGTGCAGCCTTGCTGGGGTCGGATGGCGAGATCTACACCGGGGTGAACGTTGAGAATGCGGCCTACCCTTTAAGTGTTTGCGCAGAACGCAGCGCGATCTTTCGAGCCGTATCACAGGGGATGCGTTCCTTTGAAGCGATTGCGGTCGCCTCGACCAATGGAGGATCGCCCTGCGGATCGTGCCGACAGGTACTATCAGAATTCGGGCTGGATATGACGGTAGTGGTGGTGAATGCCGCCGGCGAGGTCACGTTGGAAACAACAGTCGCTGACCTGCTTCCGCATGCCTTCACTCCCGGTGATTTGCAGCAGGGTTAGGGCTAGGGTTCAACGGCCGCAGAGTAGTCCACCTCAAGGCTCATGCGCATCCTGCACGAAACGCGCCTCCCCTGTCCCGAGGTCGAGGACTATCGCCTGACCACCAAAGCCGTGCAGCTGATCGTGACCGCGGACGATGACGACTTTCACGTCAGGCGGGATCTCGATCGTTGCCGAGCGCGTGAATGGCTGGCTGCCGTGAGCGTGGAGCAGCATACGTTCTCCAAGCCTATTTCCATCTTGATCCTCCACCACCCAGCGATCGGCAAATGATGGGGCTTCTCCGTCATCATCGTGAACCAGGGTCACATCGAAACGATAGGTTTTCTGATCGACCAGCTCATATTGGACTTTGAGCACATTCGCCTCCCGGAGATCGATGACCTCTGCTGTTGCAGGCGGCCTGCTCGGGGTGTGTCTGGCAGCGGGTGATGCAGGGGAGACCGGACTGCTGGCGCTGGGTCCTGTGGGACTGCCCGTTCCCTGGCAGGCGGTGAGCACTGCGAGCGCGAGAGATACAGTGACTGCATTCCGGACTAGCGCGGTTTTGCTGTGGATCATGGGACCTCTCAGTACCAGGTTCAATAGCCTGATCTTCATATGTTCACGGGATTTTCAAAGCAAAGCCCCCGCGGGTACAATCCTCGGCAGATTGGGACGGCCAGCCGGAGCAAATCGGAACCGCGGGTCATGAGTTTCCTGTGATCGTCGTGCTGCCTTTTCGACGACGATCAGCGGCCTGATCTTACCCCACCGGCGCTGACAGGCCGGCGTGGGGACCAGGCAGGATTGGTATAATCGCCGCATGAGCGGACGTGAGCGCAATTATCGTGCCGAAGCGGTGGTGCTGCGCCGCCGGGATCTCGGTGAAGCCGACCGGCTGCTCACGGTATATTCTCGCGAGCACGGCAAGCTGCAGCAGGTGGCGAAAGGCGCCCGGCGTCCGAGCTCCCGCAAGGCTGGGCATCTCGAGCTGTTTACGCGTGTTCAGATTCAAGCTGCGCGCGGGCGCGAGCTGGACGTGATCACCCAGGCCGATGCGCTGGACCTCTTCTCACAGCTGCGCAGGGACTTGACAAGGGTTGGGCAGGCTTCCTACCTGATCGAGCTGATTGACCGCTTCACGGTCGACCATGAGCCCAACGAAACGCTCTATACGCTGCTCGTCCGTTCGCTCGAGATGTTGGACCAGGGTGGGGAAGCGCACAACATCACGCGGGCATTTGAGCTTCGCCTTCTAGATCAGGTAGGGTACCGGCCAGAGCTCTTCCAATGTGTGGGCTGCGGAGAGGAGATCCGGCCCGAGGCGCAGTTTTTCTCATTTGAGAGCGGCGGCGTGTTGTGCAGGTCATGTGGTGCGAAAGCAAACCAGGCGCGTCCAATCTCGCTCACAGCGCTGAAGGTGCTGCGGCATGTCCAGCGCCACCCGCTTTCGAATTATAAGTCGATGTATGTGCGCCCGAATGTGCGCAACGAACTCGATGCATTAATGGAGGGCTTTTTGAGCCATCTGCTCGAACGCAGGCTTAACGCACCCGCATTTTTACGGCGGGTAGGCAAATCTGGAGGCGGTGTTGAGCCAGAGGTCGCTGCCTGAAACGACGACAAGGGAAGATGCCATTGGCTACTACTGAAGAACCGACACTGCAGTCGATCATTCTCAAACTGCAGCAGTTTTGGGCCGATCAGGGCTGCTTAATCTGGCAGCCCTATCATACGGAAGTCGGCGCCGGCACGATGAACCCTGCCACGTATCTGCGCGTACTGGGTCCAGAGGACTGGTGGGTAGCTTATGTCGAGCCATCCATCCGGCCGGCCGACAGCCGCTATGGTGAAAATCCCAACCGCTGGGGGCACTACTATCAATTTCAGGTGATCCTGAAGCCTGATCCGGGCGACCCCCAGGAGCGTTACCTTCAATCGCTGATTGCACTCGGCATCGACCCCATGAAGCATGATATCCGCTTTGTTGAGGATAACTGGGAGCAGCCAGCCCTTGGCGCCTGGGGACTGGGATGGGAAGTCTGGCTCGACGGCCAGGAAATCACCCAGTTTACATACTTTCAGCAGGCTGGTGGTAAGAGCCTGGATCCGGTTTCGGTTGAGATCACCTATGGCCTGGAACGAATTCTGCTGGCGCTGGAGTCGGCCGAGAGCTTCGTTGAACTGCATTTTAACGACCGGATAACCTATGGTGAGGTGCTGCTGGAGCCGGAGCGTGAACACAGTCGCTACATCTTCGAGCTGGCAGATGTCGAACGGCTGCACCAGATGTTCGAGGAGTTCGAAGCCGAGGCGAACAACTGTCTGGATGCCGGACTGGTATACCCCGCGCATGACTACGTCCTGAAGTGCTCGCACACATTCAACTTGCTTGACGGCCGCGGGGCGGTCGGAGTCACAGAGCGGGCGGCGATCTTCGCCCGCATGCGCGATCTGGCCCGGCGCGTGACGGACGGCTACTTGATGCAGCGCGAAGAAGCCGGCCACCCGTGGATCGGCCGCTGGGCCATCCCCGCTAGTGAGCAGGCGGCTGTGGATACCGGCGAGCCTCCGGAAGCGCCAGCTTCACTGCTGTTGGAAATCGGGACAGAGGAGCTCCCCGTCGGCGATCTCGACAGCGCCCTTGAACAGCTGCACTCCAGCGTGCCTGACATGCTCAAGTCGCTGCGGCTGGAGCATGAAGAAATCCGGCTGATGGGGACACCTCGCCGGCTGGTCGTGCAGGTCAAAGCCCTGGCTCCAAACCAGACTGAGCAGGTCTCGCTTGAAAAAGGTCCCCCGCTGGACCGTGCATATGACGAGAGCGGAAAGCCTACCAAAGCTGCGGAAGGATTTGCCCGCAGCAAGGGAATCCCCGTGGAGGCTTTGGAGCAGCGCGAAATGGATGGCGGGCAGTATGTCGTTGCCGAGGTGCGCAAACCGGGCAGGCCTGCCTCGCTGGTCCTGCAGGAAGCACTGCCATCCTTGATCGACGGTCTGCGCTTCGAGAAGTCCATGCGCTGGAACCGCTCGGGAGTCGCATTCTCGCGCCCGATCCGCTGGATGGTCGCATTGCACGGCGGCCAGGTAATCCCCTTCGAGTTCGCCGGAATGACAGCTGGCCGGACGACGCGGCTGTTGCGCTTCATGCAGCCGGATAGGGTTGCGGTTGCAAATCCTGCGGACTATCTCGAGCGGATCAGGGAATCGGGGATCATACTGGACGGCGAAAGCCGGCGAAAGACGATCGAAGCGCAGATCGCCGAGCTCGCCGGGGAGGTCGATGGCAGCATCCCGGAGGACACGGCGCTGCTGGATGAAGTGACCAATCTGGTTGAAAGGCCGACTGCCGTGCGGGGTGAGTTCGATCCCGCATTTCTCAGCCTGCCGCGGGCGGTGCTGATTTCCGTGATGAAGAAACACCAGCGCTATTTCCCTTTAGAGCGCGGTGGAGAGCTGATGCCTTACTTCATCACCGTTCGCAACGGTGGCGATCGGCATCTCGACATCGTTGCAAGGGGCAACCAGCAGGTGATCGGAGCGCGTTTTGCTGATGCGCAGTATTTCGTCGAGCGCGATCTCGAACGGCCGCTGGAAGCTTACCTGCCCAGGCTGAGCACAATGACCTTCGAGTCCAGCCTTGGCTCGATGCTCGACAAGGTCGCCCGGGTGGAGGTGCTCACAGACCGTCTCGCTGAGGTGCTCGGTCTCGATGAAGCCGAGAGAGAGGCGGCGCAGCGCGCCGCTCACCTGTGCAAAGCCGACCTCGCCTCGCGCATGGTGGTGGAGATGACCTCACTGCAGGGTGAAGTCGGACGCGTCTACGCGCTTCGCGCGGGCGAGAGCGAGAAGGTAGCGGAGGCGATCCTTGAACATTATCTGCCGCGCTTCGCCGGTGACCGGCTGCCCGAAAGCCGGGTAGGCCTAACGGTGGGCCTGGCTGACCGCATCGACACGCTTGTCGGCTTGTTTGCGGCTGGCCACCAGCCAACTGGAGCGAGGGATCCGTTCGCCTTGCGGCGGACTGCTATTGGGTTGCTGCAGATCCTCGTTGAGCGAATGGTGGCGATCAACCTGAAGCAGATGTTGCAGGCAGCCGCCACCCAGCTCCCGATCCCTGCCAGTCACGAAACGGTAGCTGAATGCCTGGCATTCATCACGGGCCGCCAACAGGCGCTGCTGCTGGCTGATGGGTATGATCACGACGTCGTTGAAGCGATCCTGAATGCGCAGGCGAATTGGCCACTGCGGGTTGCTGGCGCAGCCAGGGAGCTCCAGCAGGCTAAATCGCGCCCGGATTGGGGAACCATCCTGCAAACCTATGCGCGCTGCGCCCGGATCACTCGCGGAGAGCCTGAGCGCTACGATCTGCAGGCAGACAGGCTGGTTGAACCGGCGGAAGAGGCGCTGTTTGTCGCTCTAGGAGCGGCAGAGAGTAATTCTGTGAGCGATGGTTCCGTGCGTGATTTCCTCTCCAGATTTGAGCCCTTGATCGAGCCGATCACGCGCTTCTTTGATGAGGTGCTGGTCATGGCTGAGGAGAAGGAACTCCGAGAGAACCGCCTGGCTTTGCTGCAGCGCATCGTTTCGCTCACCGATGGCCTCGCCGATCTTTCGGTCATGGAAGGATTTTAGGATTTCGGCAGGGGGATTGCGCACAAACCCGCATGGTTGAACAAACATCCCATGTGCCGTACCGAGCGCCGCTGAGGATTAACTGGCCAGTTTTGGGACGACAATCCGGCAGTGTCTCGCAAGTAAACATCATGGGTATTCCTCGCCTTGCAGGCTCGGAATGACAATCTCAATCGTGTCATCCCGAGGAGCATGGCGACGAGGGATACCCGAGACATCCCCAACAAGGACTAGCCTCATGGCTCGAACGTTACTTGCCAATGCTCTGCGCCGGGATCGCTCGGTAAAGTGCGCCTGGGGATGACACCGGGGGGGCCTTGCTCAGGCCTGCATTGCCTGAGCGTTATCGAAAGGCTATAATCGTCAGCCACGGGCGCCGGCGCTGTCCGATTGAATCTGAGCCTGTCGAACCAGAGCTGGATCAGCAGATTTCGAACTCTCAGGCATGGCAGGTTCATCAGCGGTTCACACTTCACATCGCAGTAGCAGCCATTCGGATAGGGTGTGCGTTTAAAGCAAGATGCTGCCTCGGAATGTGTTGATCGGGGTTATGCAGGATACAGGCATGGAAGGGAGCGTCAGTACGCTCGATGAGTGTGATCGACGAAGTTAAGGAGCGGCTCGATATCGTCGAGATCATCGGCGAAAGCGTCAAGCTGCGGAAGTCGGGTAAGAACTACTCGGGTTTCTGCCCCTTCCATCCCAATACGCGCACGCCCGCGTTCGCTGTTTTTCCCGATAGCGGCACCTGGCGCTGCTTTGGCGCCTGCAACGAGGGTGGGGATATCTTCAGCTTCGTCATGAAAAAGGAGGGCTGGGATTTTCCGGAAGCCCTCAAGCACCTTGCCGAGCGGGCAGGCGTCGAACTCCAGCCGCAGACGCCCGAGCAGGCCGCCCTGGATGAAGAGCAGGGGCGCCTGCGAGATTTGCTGGAAGCTGCTGTGACGTACTTCCGCCACAATCTGGTGGCGACTGAGGCTGGCAAGCCGGCGCTGGAGTATCTCCGGGCGCGTGGCATGACAGATGCAACATTAGAGGCGTTCGGCGTGGGATTTGCGCTGGATTCCTGGGATGCGGCTTCGAGGCACCTGCTCGAGCGCGGCTTCCAGGAGGAAGAGTTTGCCGAAGCCGGACTTGTGAGCGAACGCCATTATGTTCCCGATCCGCGATGCGCGCGGGCGGATGTGTGGGTTCGGAGCACGCGTGCTTGATCCGGAGGGGATTCCCAAGTACCTGAATTCGCCCCAGACCGTGGTGTTCGACAAAGGCAGGCTGCTGTACGGGCTGGATAAGGCCCGTCAGGCCATTCGCCGCCTGGATCAGGCGGTGATTGTTGAAGGATATATGGATGTGATCGGGTTGCATCAGGCGGGCTATGAGAACGCAGTGTCTCCGATGGGGACCGCGCTGTCCGAGAGTCAGCTGCGGCAACTGAAGCGCTACAGCCGTCGCATCGTGCTCGCTCTGGATGCCGATGCAGCCGGAAGTCAGGCGACTCTGCGTGGGCTGGATATTGCCCGTGATGCACTCGATCGTCAGCCCGAGCCGGTCTTCAACGCACGCGGCCTGGTGCGGTACGAGGGCCGCCTCGACGCGGACCTGCGCATCGTGCGGCTGCCCGAAGGGCGCGACCCGGACGAGATCGTGATTGAGGATCCGTCGGCCTGGCCGGCGATGCTGGAGGGCGCGCAGACGATTGTGGACTATGTACTTGACGTCAGCGCGGCCGAAGCCGATCTCGAGGACCCAAAGGCAAAAGCCCATGTGGCGCAGCAGGTGCTGCCACTGATCGAGGATGTAGCCGATCCTGTCGAGCGCGAGGCCTATCGGCAGAATCTCGCCCGCCGGCTTAAGGTCGATGAGCGCGCCTTGATGCAATGGCGACCCGGCAGCGGCCATCGAGTAGAATCCCGGCGTCACCCTGAAACCCCACAGGTTCCTGATGAGAGCGGACAGGGTTTGACGGCCACCAGTGTAGAACGCTTCTGCCTCGGTGTGCTGCTGCTGGACCCGAGTCTGCTCTACCGCGTCGACCGTGCGTTTCAGAGTTTGGAGATGGAAAAGCCGATAAAAGGGGATTTTTCCAGTGCGGAGTTGCAGTTGATGTTTTCCACACTCCGGCGCTCATTGGCTCAGGATGAGTTGGAGGCGGTACAGTACTGGCAGCAGAACCTGCCCCCGGCCGTGCAGGAATTGGCGGAAGACATGCTCCAGAGTACCGGCGACCTGGATCTGAGCCGACCGCGAGTCCTGGAGGAGATCCTGGCCAATTACTACCGGCTGCGTAAGCGCTCCCTGGATGCGGAGCTGAACAATCTGCGTTTCCAGCTCGAATCGCTTCAAGCCAGCGCAGAGGAAGGCGGCGAAGATCCCAGGCAGGAGATATGGCAGCTCACGCGGCGTGTTCAGGCCCTGGCAGATCAGCGCGAACGCCTTGACCGGGCGCTTGCACGCGGACCCGGCGCAGTTCAAACTCTGGTGGGAGCGTAGGAGCGGAAGGCTCGCATGACGAAGAAGAAAACCCGCCAGGTCGAGTCGGAAGAACTCGATTTCAACGAGGAAGACCTGGAAGAGTCGCAGGATATAAAGGATCCGGTCGACGTCGTCGAGGGTGAATCGATCGAAGTCGAGCCTGATCTGGACGATGATTCCGACTCCGACGCTGGCAGCGATGGTGATGATAAGGGGTTGGAGAAGTTGTCCATCGCCCTCGAGTTGAGCGATGATCCTGTCCGCCTCTACCTGAAGGAAATCGGGCGGGTGGATCTGCTGAGCACCGATCAGGAGCTCTGGCTGGCTGTACGCATGGAGGCTTTCCATCGGCTGGAGCTGCTGCGGATCGGGCGCGGAGTGCGCGGCAAGACGGATAACACTCCTGCGAGCATTTACCTCACTCTTTTTGATGATATGCGCACAGCGTGGCGCAGGGTGAAAGAAGATGCCAAGCGGCTCGACCAACCCCAGCCCGATCCCCAGCTGATCCTGGCGGAAGCCATCCAGCTGCGTCAGACCTGGCAATCGCGCATGATCTCCTACCTGCGCGCATGGCTGAACACCGAAATGTGGGGCAATGACCCGACCTGGGAGCAGGTTGCACGGAATGCGCTGGATGTTTTCCTGTGTTTGTACTTGTTCCCGGAGTCGATCCAGACCCGCCTGACCGATCGCTTTGACAAGGACCAGGGTCTGCCGACCAAACGCACGTTCAAACGCTGGCTCGACGATGAGCCGGATTTAACAGTGCAGTACGACATCATACGCGACCTTGCCGAGGAGGCCCAGGCGGCATTGATCCGGGCCAACCTGCGCCTGGTCGTGAGCGTCGCCAAGCGCTATATGGGGCGCGGGATCGCGTTTCTGGACCTGATCCAGGAGGGAAATATCGGCCTGCTGCGTGCGGTCGAGAAATTTGATCCAGCCAAGGGCTACAAGTTCAGCACGTACGCCACCTGGTGGATCCGCCAGGCGATCAGCCGTGCGATCGCTGACCAGGCGCGGACAATCCGCATCCCGGTGCATATGGTTGAGACCATCAACCGGCTTGTCCGGGTGCAGCGCCGCATGGAGCAGGAGCTCGGCCGCGCGCCGACATCGGAGGAATTGGCGCTGGAGATGGATCTGCTTGAACCAGAGGACATCACCCTGATCCAGCAGGCACTCAGCCTGGAAGAGCCGCTCGATCCAAGCCTGGAGCGGAAATGGAAGCGGGCGGCCGGCAAAGTCCGGCGCATTATCCGCATTTCGCAGGAGCCGATGTCGCTCGAGACGCCGGTCGGCGCCGAAGAATCCAGCCAGCTGGGCGATTTCATCGAGGACGAAACGATGCCCGAGCCGGTCGACGCCGCTGCGCGCGAATTGCTCAAAGAGCAGGTGCAGAATGCTCTATCGGTGCTGACTGAGCGCGAGCGCCAGGTGCTTGAGATGCGGTTTGGCCTGCGTGACGGGAAGGATTACACGTTGGAAGAGGTCGGCAAGCACTTCAAGGTCACGCGGGAGCGCATTCGACAGATCGAAGCCAAGGCGCTTCGTAAGCTGCGCCATCCAACCCGCAGCCGCCATCTCCGCGATTACCTCTCTTGACTTCCTGATATCTATCGAATAATATCCAGTTTACCCCCAGCCTAACATCGCTGGGGGTTTGCCTTTATAGCCAGGATTCGCGCGCTGTGATGCGCCTTTGACGGCTTTCTGCAGCTTCGGGAGGCAGTGTTTCTGCGTGGGAAAGGACGCAGCATGCGCAAGTGTGTGGAGTGTGGGGGGATGCCATCCGTCCCCCTCCACGCGTGCCAAGCGTCCGTTGACCCGCCGCGCGTCTTTGTGATAGCCTAACCCATGTGTTAGAATGACGAACCTGTGAAATTGCTGTGAAATAACGCCAGAACAACCGAAACAACCCACGATTAAGAGGACCGGATGCCGAGCGATTACCTCCCCATTGCATTCTTAATCATCCTGTCAACCGGCCTGGCCTTCCTGGTGATCATCCTGGGTCACCTCTTTGGACCACGCCGCCCCTCCTCCCGGAAAAGCGAACCCTATGAATCAGGCATGCAGCCCTACGGCCCTGGACGCCGCAGGGTCCCGATTCATTTCTATCTGGTTGCGGTCTTGTTCATCCTGTTCGACATAGAGATTGTTTTCATCCTGCCCTGGGCCGTCGTGCTGGGTGACCTGCGACTGCAGGGGCTGATCGAGATGGTCGTCTTCGTCGGTATCCTGCTGATTGGATTGGTCTATGCGTGGAAGATAGGAGCGTTGGAATGGGAGTAGAGTCGAAGCTTGGAAATCTGGGGATTGTCACAACAACGCTCGAACAGGTGGTGAACTGGAGCCGCACCCGCGCCATGTGGCCGATGCTCTTCGGCCTGGCTTGCTGTGCGATCGAAATGATGGCAGCCGAAGCCTCCGATTACGATATGAGCCGATTTGGTATGGAGCTGATGCGCGCCAGCCCGCGCCAGAGTGATCTGATGATCGTCGCCGGGCGTGTCTCGCGCAAGATGGGCCCGGTGCTTCGCAGGCTGTACGACCAGATGCCTGAGCCGAAATGGGTCCTGGCGATGGGCGATTGCTGCTCCTGCGGCGGGATCTTCAACAACTACGCCATTATCCCGGGAGTGGACGAAATTGTGCCGGTAGATGTCTATGTGGCAGGCTGCCCACCGCGGCCAGAGGCGTTGATTCACGGCATTCTCACCCTGCACAAGAAGGTCATGGGTGAGAAAATCCGGGATTACGCGTAGCTGTAGCGATATCCTTTTACGTCCGTACCTTCAAGAATGAATGGCCTGCGGCTGGTGCCAACCGGATCGGTCAGAGACGGGCAAACATGCTGGCCAAGCCCTGCGAGGGATGACGTCGATGAGCGTTATTGACAGAGCGGTTCAAACGATCAAGGCGAACTTCGGAGAAGGTGTTCTCGAAGTACGCGAATTCCGTGGGCAAACCACTGTTGTTTTGAAGGACCAGGCGCTGCTGGAGGCCTGCACTCTGCTGCGTGATGATCCCGAGCTTGATTTTGATTTCCTGGCGGCGCTTACAGCGGTCGATTACTGGCCCAACGAGCCGCGCTTTCATGTTGTCTACCAGCTCTACTCCCACAAACATGCAGCTTTCCTTGGGCTGCGCGTGCCGGTGGACGGCGAAGAACCCAGAACCCCGTCCCTTGAACCGGTATTCGTGAACGCGAACTGGCATGAACGTGAGATCTTCGATCTGTTCGGCATCACGTTCGAGGGCAACACCGATCTGCGGCGAATCCTGATGCCGATGGATTGGGAGGGTCATCCGCTGCGCAAGGATTACCCACTCGGATATGAGGAAGTGCAGTTCACATTCAATTTCGACGAGATCGATCGGCGCAAACCCTATGCGAAAGAGTAGCGAGGGTACCTGGATGAAGTGGACGCGAGCATGGTGACAGAAGAACGCGAACTGACGCTTGACGAGCTGCGCAGCCTGGTCTCAGAGCGCGCCATCGAGGGCGAGACGATGCTGCTCAACATGGGTCCGCAGCACCCAAGCACGCACGGCGTGCTGCGCCTGCTGCTCGAACTCGACGGCGAAGTGGCGGTCAATATCGTTCCGGATATCGGCTTCCTGCATACCGGCATCGAGAAGAACATGGAAGCCAAGAGCTACGAAAAAGCTCTCGTCATGACCGACCGCATGGATTACCTCAACAACCTGGGCAACAACCTGTGCTATTGCCTGGCGGTCGAGAAACTGGTTGACCTGGATGTCCCCGAGCGCGCGCAGGTAGTGCGCGTCATCCTGGCTGAACTGCAGCGCATCGCCTCCCACCTGATCTTTCTCGGCACGCATGCCCTTGATCTAGCGGCGGCCTCGCTCTTCCTCTACTGTTTCCGCGAGCGTGAGCACATACTCGATATCTTCGAGATGTGCTCCGGAGCGCGCATGATGACCTCTTACTTCCGACCCGGTGGCCTGTGGCGTGATATCCCGCCGGAGTTCGAGGGCGCGGTTCAGGACTTCATCGCCTATCTGCCTTACCGCATTCAGCAATATGAACACCTGTTGAGCAAGAACCCGCTTTACATCGATCGCACGCGCGGTATCAGTGCCATTACCGCCGAGCAGGCTTTGAAATGGGGCTTGAGCGGTCCCGTCGCCCGTGCAGCCGGTGTGGATTGGGATTTGAGGAAGTCCAATCCGTACAGCGGTTATGAGAAATTCGAGTTCGAAGTCCCACTGGGAACGCATGGCGATGTCTATGATCGCTACATCGTGCGCATTGAAGAGATGCGCCAATCGCTGCGCATCATCGAGCAGGCACTCGACCAGCTCCCTGGAGGGCCTTTCCGCAGCGATAACCGCAAGTTCGTACCCCCGCCGCGCTCTGAGCTCGGCCACAGCATGGAAGCCGTAATTCACCATTTCAAGCTGTGGACCGAGGGTTTCCCAGCGCCAGCGGATTCGGTGTTTGTGGCCGTTGAGTCGCCGCGCGGCGAACTGGGCTGCTTCCTTGAGGGCGATGGCAGCCCCAAGCCCTACCGGGTGCATTTCCGCACCCCGAGCTTCGCCGCGCTGCAGGCGATGCCGATGATGTCACGCGGCCATTTGGTGGCCGATCTTGTCGCAATTATTAGCAGCCTGGATCCGATCCTAGGAGACGTAGATCGCTGATCGGCAGCCGGCTGTCATTGAGCCTTGCCAGGAGCGCATACCTTGTTGGCAGAAAAACATCAAGCGGAAATCGATCGCATCCTCTCGAAATTCCCAGCTGACCAGAAACGGGCGGCGGTGCTGCCGCTGCTCTATCTGGCGCAGCATGACTATGGTTACATCACGGAAGATGCGATCCAAGAAATCGCTGCCATCCTCGAGCTGGATCCAACCCAGGTCGGCAGTCTGACCGGTTTCTACACCCTTCTGCATGATAAACCCGAAGGAAAGTACCACATCCAGATCTGTACTGACATGCCCTGTGCCCTGCGCGGCGCCGAAGCATTTGCCAAAGAGGTGTGTGAGAACCTGGGCATCAAGCTGGGTGAAACCACAGAAGATGGCCTGGTAACCGTGGAAGGCGTCATGTGCCTGGCGGGCTGTGATAAAGCACCCATGTTCCAGCTTCAAGATGACCAGGGGATCCATTATCACGAGAATCAGGATGTGAACTCAACCCTGGAACTGATCGAAGAGCTGCGCCGGAGGGAGAGCGATGACTGAACATATCCTCCTGCGGCACCGTGATGTGGATGACATCGACCGGCTCGATGTCTACCGCAAGCATGGTGGCTATGAAGCCTTCGAAAAGGTCGTTAAGAGACAAAGCCCGCAGCAGGTGATTGACGAGGTCAAGGCATCTGGCCTGCGCGGCCGGGGCGGCGCCGGCTTCCCGACCGGGGTCAAATGGAGCTTCCTGACCCCGGATGTGTTCCCGCGCTACGTCGTCGCCAACGCCGACGAATCAGAGCCCGGCACCTTCAAGGATCGCGAGATCCTGGAGCACAACCCGTTCCAGTTTCTGGAAGGGGTTGCCATTTGCGCCTATGCTGCACAGGCCAACGTGGCCTACGTCTACTGCCGGGGCGAGTTCTGGGATCTGGCGCATGCGCTGGAAGCGAGGATCGAAGAGCTTTATCAGGCCAAGCTGCTCGGGGAGAAACTATTCGGAACCGATTACAAGCTCGATATCCACATCCATCTTGGGGCAGGCGCCTACATCTGCGGTGAAGAAACCGCCTTGCTCGAATCGCTGGAGGGCAAGCTGGGTCAGCCCCGGCTGCGGCCGCCCTTCCCGGCAGCGGCAGGTCTATTCGCCAAGCCTACCGTCGTCAACAATTTCGAGACGCTGACCAACCTACCGCCAATCATCACGCGCGGCGCCGAGTGGTACCGCACGATCGGCACCGAGAAAAGCCCCGGACCCAAAGTTTTCTCGCTTTCGGGGCATGTCGAACGCCCGGGTAACTATGAGCTGCCGCTCGGCACCTCGTTCCGCGAGCTGATCTTCGAGCATGGAGGCGGCATTCCCGGCGGCCGCAAGATCAAGGGCATCATGCCAGCCGGCGCCTCGGCACCGCTCCTGCCGGCAACCGATGAAGTGCTCGACACCGGCATGGATTACGAATCCGTGCCTGAGGTAGGCTCACAGCTTGGATCGGCGTCGATCATCGTCATGGATGACAGCGTCGACATCTCCTGGATGGTCTATAAGACCTCCAGCTTCTTCAAGCACGAGTCATGCGGCAAGTGCACCCCCTGCCGCGAGGGCACGTATTGGATGTACCACGTCACGAAGCGCATCCAGGAGGGGAACGCCAGCGCCGAGGACATCGATCTGCTGGATAGCGTCGCTCGTGGCATTCAGGGCAAGTGCCTGTGCGCGCTGGGCGAGTTCGCCCTCATGCCAGTCATATCCGGAATCGAGCACTTTCGTGCTGATTTCCAGACCCATATCGGGGATTGAACATGAGTAATTCGCAGGTTAACCTGAAGATTGATGGGCTTGATGTGACCGTGCCCAAGGGCACGCTCATCGTCGATGCGGCCAAGCGCGTCGGCATCGACATCCCCGTCTTCTGCTACCATCCGAAGATGGAGCCGGCTGGCATGTGCCGCATGTGCCTGGTCGATGTTGGCACGCCGCGCAAGGACCGTGCGACAGGTGAGATCGCCAAGGATGATGACGGCAACGTGATCATCGATTTCCACTCCAAACTCGAGACAGCCTGCACCTCGCCCGTCAGTGAGGGGATGGAAGACAGCGTCTGTAGCGACAAAGCCAGCGCAGGAAGAAAGCAGATCGTCGAATACCTGCTGACTTCGCATCCACTCGATTGCCCCATTTGCGATAAGGGCGGCGAATGTCCGCTGCAGAACCTGACCATGAAGCACGGTCCGGGCAAGAGCCGCTTCCTGTATTCCGAAAAGAAGCACCTGGCTAAGCATGTGCCCCTCGGCGATTTGATCTTTCTTGACCGGGAGCGCTGCATTCAGTGCGGCCGCTGTGTGCGATTCCAGGAGCAAATGGTCGATGACCCGGTGATCGGTTTCGGTGATCGTGGTCGCGGGCTGGAGATCGTCACGTTCAGCGAACCTGGATTTGATTCGTATTTCTCAGGCAATACCACCGATATCTGCCCCGTCGGGGCACTGACGACGAAAGACTTCCGCTTTGGCGCCCGCCCATGGGAACTGCACGCCGCCGCTTCTATCTGCACACATTGTCCGGTGGGTTGCAATATCACCTTGAACACCCGCCGTGAAGCCAGTGCCGACGGGCAGGAAGTCATCAAGCGTGTCATGCCCCGTCAGAACGAAGCGGTAAATGAGATTTGGATTTGTGATAAAGGACGCTTCGCCCACCACTTTGCGACCTATCCGGAGCGGTTGATGAAACCGCTGGTGCGGCTTGAAGGCGAACTGGTCGAAACGGATTGGGACACGGCTCTAAAGAAAGCCGCCGAAGGACTCAAAGCGGCTGGCGAGAACGTGCTCGGCCTGGCAGGCAGCCGGGCCTCCAACGAGGATCTGGTGAACTTCAAGCAGCTGCTGGACGGTTTGGGCGGCACGGCGTCGATCTACGGCTCGATGGCAGGCGGCGATTACGTCGGGCAGGTCGGTGTCGGGAGCGGCACCAACCTCTCTACCCTGGGGGAGGGAGATGCGCTGCTTGTAGTCGCCAGCGACCTGCATGAAGAAGCGCCGATCTGGTGGCAGGGCGTGCTGGCGGCTGTGAAGCGCGGCGCAACGCTCGTTGTCGCCAATGGAAGACCGACCCGGCTCGATGGGTACGCCGCGCATGCGCTGCGCTATCAGTATCCAGCAGCGGTGGAAGCAGCCCTTGGCCTGCTGCAGGCCGTGAGTAAAGACAAGAAGTTAAAGCCCTACGAAGGCGATGGGGCGATCAAGACCGCCGCTCAGGTACTGGCGGATGCAGAAAACCTGATGGTGTTCTACGGCCGGGAAGGGCTGACCTTCGAGGGCACCGACGCATTGGCCAGGGTATGCGCACGCTTGTTGGTCGAGACCCAGCACACCGGCCGGGCGAACAACGGTCTGGTCGCGGTATGGGCCGGCCCGAACACCCAGGGTGCCTGGGACCTGGGATTGCGGCCTGATCCTGACCTGCGCAAGCGTTTGGAAGGAGCTCGGGCGCTTCTGGTCCTTGCAGCCGACCCCGCCGGTGATGATGCTGGTCTGGGAGACGCTATCGACAAGGGGATCTTCACGGTCGTGCAGGAGCTCTATCTGACCCCCACAGCCAGGATGGCCGATGTCGTTCTGCCGGCGCGCTCCTTTGTTGAGCGGGAGGGCACGTTCACCAGCGGGCTGCGGCGGGTTCAGCGGTTCTACCCGGCGGTCGAAGGGCTTGGTAAAGCCCGGCCAGACTGGCAGATAGCAGCGTTATTGGGGGCGGAGCTGGGTCTCGAGATTGAGGCTTCCCGTTGCGGCCAGGTATTTGCTGCTTACGCAGCCTCAGCTCCCGGTTATTCCGGCCTCAACTTTACGAAGCTTGCCGAAAGCGAGAAGCAGTGGCCGCCAGTCGGCGACAGCGATCTCTACTTCGGTGGAACGGCATTCAAGAACCACCATGGTATCGGCGTGCAGATTTCACCGGCCTGCGAACGCGGCGAGGGGATCGATATCGATTGGATCGATCCCCCGGCTGCCAGTAAAACGGATGGTATTCTGCTCGTCCCGGTGGATCAGCTTTACGACCACGCGATGACGATACGGCCATCACAGGTCCTTGAACCCAGGCTTGCAGCCGCGGCGATCATACTCAATCCGAAGGATGCGGAGCGCCTGAAGGTCGCGGCCGGAGATATGGTTGAAATCCGGCTCAACGGTCATGTGGATGAGATGCCTGTGCTGCTTGAACCCGGAACGCCATCGGGTGTGGCTCTGGTCGGCCGAAGCCAAGGCCTGGCGATCGTGGATCCGCTTGACGTCGAAGTCAGGCCGGCGAGTTAGGCGAGGGATCGAATGAGTGCAGCCAGTTTGCTTGAGTGGACACTGAAGTCGGTCGTGATCTTCCTTATCATCGTCGGCGGCTTCGCGTACACGACGCTCTTCGAGCGGCGTGTGCAGGCGCGAATGCAGACTCGCATCGGCCCGAACCGTGCCGGCCCCTGGGGTCTGCTGCAGCCCGTAGCAGATGGCATCAAGCTGATCTTCAAGGAGGAGCTAATCCCAGCTCAGGCGGACAAGCTGCTCTTTCTCCTGGCGCCGGTCGTTACCGTTCTCCCGGCCCTGATCATCCTGGCCGTTATTCCGCTTGGACCGGCGGTGCAGATCGCCGGGCGGGAATACAGCCTGGGACTGGCATCCAACGTCAACGTCGGCGTGCTGTATATCCTGGCTGTGGCCTCGATTGCTGTCTACGGCATTGTTATCGCAGGCTGGTCGTCCGGGAATAAATACGCCTTGCTGGGTGGATTGCGTTCGTCAGCTCAGATGGTGAGTTACGAACTTGCCCTGGGCCTGACGGTGATCGGTCCGATCATGCTCGCCGGTTCGATGTCCATCGATCAGATCATCGCCGGGCAGCGCGGCCTTTGGTACGCGGTGCTGCAGCCGCTTGGGTTCCTGATCTACTTCACGGCCGTTGTGGCCGAGGTGAACCGCTCTCCATTCGATATGCCGGAGGCCGAGCAGGAGCTGACCGCGGGTTACCATGTTGAGTACTCGGGTATGAAGTTTGCTTTATTTTTCATGGCTGAATACGGCAAGATGATCGCCGTCAGCTTCATCGGGGCAACGCTGTTCCTGGGTGGATATCTGGGCCCGTTTGTCGACCGCTTCTGGTGGCTGGGGCCGATCTATCTGACGATCAAGGTCGTGGCGTTGCTGTTTGTCATGGTTTGGTTGAGGGCCACTCTGCCCCGTTTCCGCTATGATCGCTTGATGGCTTTTGGCTGGAAGATTCTGCTTCCCTTATCGCTGTTGAACGTCTTGGTCACGGCGGTTGTGTTTGTGCTGGTAGGAGGATAAACGATGAATCCGCTCGAGATCCTGCGCGGTTTATGGACTGTCTTCCGCAATATGCTGGAGAAGCCGGTCACTTACCAGTACCCGGAGATCAAGCGTCCCGTGCGGCAGCGTTTCAAGGGGCGGCATGAACTGAAGCGGTATGAGAATGGCCTGGAGAAGTGCATCGGCTGCGCGTTGTGCGCAGCGGCCTGCCCGGCGGATGCGATCTTTGTCGAAGCCGCTGAGAACACGGATGAAATGCGCTTTTCGCCGGGTGAACGCTACGCCAGCACGTACGAGATCAATATGCTGCGCTGCATTTTCTGCGGGTACTGCGAGGACGCCTGCCCGACAGAGGCGATCGTGCTCGAACACAACTATGAGCTCTCCTTTACAAATCGCCGCGAGGCGATCTATCCGAAGGAAATGCTGCTCGTGCCGGTGCCGCCGAATGGGAAACCTACTCCCCAGCAGGTCCCGAGCGGCGCGTTCGACAAGGCGATTCCCGAAATGGAGAATCCCGACTGAGGTACAGGCGAAGGATGACAGATGACGATTGACCTGGCGATCTTTATCGGACTAGCGCTGATTTCCATCCTGACCGCGATCAGCATGTTGCTCAGCCGGGATGCCGTGTACTCAGCGCTCTTCCTGGTGCTCAACTTTCTGGCCGTGGCGACCCTTTACCTGCTGCTGCATGCCGCTTTCATCGCCATGGTGCAGATCACGGTGTACGCCGGCGCCATCATGGTCCTGTTCCTGTTCGTGATCATGCTGCTCGGGCCCTCGCGTGACAAACTCGGAGGGCCCTTCCGCTGGCAGCTTCCGGTCGCTGTCATCCTGGGGTTGGGGCTGATCGCCGAGATGGCACTCATGCTGACCGCACGCAGCGACGCGCTGCCAGCGGGAGCTGCGGGTTTGGGCGAGGTGTTTGGCAGCCCGGCCTCGGTCGGTAAGCTGCTTTTCAGTGAATACCTCGTGCCGTTTGAAGTCACCTCGATCCTGCTGCTGGTGGCAATGGTCGGCGCGATCATCCTGACCCACCGGGGAAAGCAGAAGGGATTATGAACGTTCCTACGTCTTATCTCATCGGCCTTTCGGGCATCCTGTTCAGCCTGGGTGTTCTGGGCGTCCTGATCCGGCGTAATACGATCGTGATCTTCATGTCGATCGAGCTCATGCTCAACGCCGCCAACCTGGCCTTCATTTCGTTCGCCCGCATGATGGCGCCGGCGGTGGATGCACTAAGAGGGCAGGTGATCGTATTTTTTATCATCGCAGTTGCAGCTGCGGAGGTGGCGGTCGGGCTGGCGCTGATCGTGGCAATCTTCCGCAACAAGGAAACCGTAAACATCGATGAGGTGAACAGCCTGCAAGGCTGATCGAGCAGGCGGAGGCAGTGAATGTCGCTACTTGAGACCGCCCCGGCAGGAGGACTCTTCCTTCCTTGGTTTGCTGATCAACATTATTTTCGGCCGCCGACTGGGCGAGCGTTTCGTGAGCCTGGTCGCCTGCAGCGCGGTCGGTCTGGCTTTTCTGGTCGCCGTGCTCCAGTTCCTGGCCCTGCAAGGTCATCCGGAGGGCGCCACAGTCCATATCGCGGAATGGATCACGATTGCGGATCTCAGCGTGCCGTGGGCGCTGAAAATCGATACGCTCTCAGCGACGATGATGCTGATGGTTACCGGTGTAAGCACCTTGATCCACATCTACGCCGTAGGGTACATGCATGAGGATGTCCGGTTTCAGGGCGACCCCGGCCGTTACCCGCGCTTCTTCATTTACTTCAATCTGTTCGTTGCGGCGATGATGATCCTGGTGAGCGCCGATAACTACCTGATGATGTTCGTCGGCTGGGAAGGCGTCGGATTGTGCTCGTACCTGCTGATCGGTTTCTGGTACGAAAAGGGCGAGGACGGGATCGGCAATGCGATCGCCGGCAAGAAGGCCTTCGTCACGAACCGCATTGGCGATTTTGGCTTCCTGGTGGCGATGTTCTTGATCTTCGGGGCCGTTGGAAGTTTGCAGTTTGAAGACGTTTTCCATTGGGCAGAAACGAACGGCCTTGCCAACGTTGGTGTCATCACGGCCATCACGCTTTTCCTGCTGCTCGGCGCGACCGGTAAATCAGCCCAGCTGCCGCTGTACGTCTGGCTGCCGGACGCCATGGCCGGCCCGACGCCGGTCTCGGCGCTGATCCACGCGGCCACGATGGTTACGGCTGGGATCTACATGATCGCTCGCAGCGCGCCGCTCTACTCGGTTGCCGATACTTCATCCTATGTCGCGGCTTTGATCGGGGCCGTGACGGCGTTTTATGCCGCGACGATTGCGGTCGGACAATTCGACATCAAGAAAGTGCTGGCCTATTCGACCATCAGCCAGCTCGGCTACATGCTGGCCGCAGTCGGGATTGGCGCGTATGTCGCGGGAATGTTCCACTTAGTAACGCATGCCTTTTTCAAGGCGCTGCTGTTCCTTTCATCCGGTTCGGTCATCCAGGGCATCGAACATGGCCACCACGATTCAGAGCACGGACATGCCGGTGGTGAGCCGTTTGATCCGCAGGACATGCGCAATATGGGTGGACTGCGTACACGCATGCCGATTACATTCTGGGTGTATTTGATTGGTGCACTGGCGCTGTCGGGCATCCCCCCGCTGGCGGGCTTCTTCTCGAAGGATGAAATCCTAGCAGATGCCAGTCTGGAAAACACGATCGTCTACATCCTGCTGGCAGCCGCCGCGTTTCTCACCGCGTTTTACATGGGGCGCCAGATCCTGATGGTCTTTTTCGGCAAACAGCGTAGCGAGGCAGCCAAGCACGCCCGTGAGAATCGCCCAGTCATGACGGTGCCGCTGATGATCCTGGCCGGCCTGGCCTTTGTTGGCGGGGGACTGAACCTGCCTGGAATCCACTCGCTCACATCGTGGCTCGAGCACACCATCGCTCATATCCATGTCACGGAATTCAACGTCATGGTTTCCGTGGTCAGCGTCGCACTGGCTCTGCTGGCGATCGGCGCGGCCTGGTTGCTTTACGGGCGGGTGACCATGGCGAAAGGGGACCGTGACCCACTGCGTTCGATCCTTGGTCCGATCTTCATCGGCATGGAGAACAAATGGTGGGTGGACGAACTCTATTCGGCTCTCATTCTCAACCCCTACAAGCGCTTGAGCCGGGCTCTGGTCGTCGGCGAAGGCGAGGAAAATGAAGGCTCCGAGTTCTGGGAGCACTTTGTTCATGAGATCGTGATCGGCAAGGGCTACCGGGCGCTGGCGGAATTTATGGATCTGACGGTCGATCTGGGCTTTATCGATGCCTTCTTCAACAGCATGGCAGGGGTGACCGCGTGGATTGCCCAGCGTTTGAGGAAGCTGCAGTCTGGTTATGTGCGGAACTATGCGCTTTCCGTATTCGTTGGGGTGGTGCTGATCCTGGGCTACTTCATCATCACTGCCCGCTGAAACTCCCCGGGGTTCGGAGGTTGGCACAGAGCCAAACGATGAATCACCGATCAAGCAAACTGCGAGAGGACTGGCTATGGAGCTTCTTACACTCGTAACTTTTTCACCGCTGCTGGGAATTCTGGTGATCCTGTTCATTCGATCTGAGCAGAAGGAGGTCATCCGCTGGGTGGCGCTGATCACCTCAATCCTGACGCTTGCGCTCTCGATTCTTGTGTTTCTGCGCTTTGATCCGACCAACCCGGATCTACAGCTGATGGTCAATATCCCCTGGATCGAGGTATCCGATTTTCAGATTTCCTATCAGCTGGGTGTGGATGGGATCAGCATCATGCTGCTCATGCTGACCGCGATTCTGACGCCGATTGCGATCCTCTCAAGCTGGACGGCGATTCAGGATGAGGTCAAGAACTACATGCTCTTCTTCCTGCTGCTGGAGATCGGCATGGTCGGCGTCTTCCTGGCGCTCGATCTGTTCCTGTTTTACATCTTCTGGGAGTTCAGCCTGATCCCGATGTATTTCCTGATTGGCGTCTGGGGTGGTCCACGCCGTATTTACGCTGCGATCAAGTTCTTCCTCTACACCATGGCCGGTTCGATCCTGATGCTGCTTGCCATTCTGTGGCTCGGCCTTGAGGGAAGGCACTTCTCCCTTCCGGCGCTGCTGGAGACATCGGCCTCCATACCGCAGAACATCCAGCTGTGGCTTTTCCTGGCCTTTGCCATCGCCTTCGCAATTAAAGTGCCGATGTGGCCGTTCCATTCCTGGCTTCCGGACGCGCACGTTGAAGCGCCGACGGCAGGATCAGTCATCCTGGCTGGTGTCTTGCTGAAGATGGGCGCCTACGGTTTTGTCCGCTTCAACCTCACGCTCTTTCCGCATGCTGCTGTGCGCCTGGCGCCCTGGATGGCAGTGCTGGCGATCATCGGCATCATCTATGGTGCGATACTGTCCTTTGCTCAACGGGATATGAAGAAGCTGGTCGCTTACTCATCGATCAGCCATATGGGTTTTGTCATTCTCGGTATGTTTGCGATCAATTTCTACGGCGTGCAGGGCAGCATCCTGCAGATGGTCAACCACGGGTTGAGCACTGGGGCCTTGTTCTTGCTGGTCGGTTTCGTCTACGAACGGCGGCACACCCGGGATATGTCCCAGTTTGGAGGGCTGTGGAAGATCATGCCGATCTACGGCGTGCTCACGCTGGTCGTGACCTTATCCTCCATGGCGCTTCCGGGTTTAAACGGCTTTGTCGGTGAGTTCTCGATTCTACTTGGGGCCTTTGAGTCCAAGGTCCTGGGCTCGTACTGGTTCGGAGGCGTGGCAGCCCTGGGCGTGATTCTGGCGGCTGTCTATCTGCTTACGATGTTCCAGAAGGTGTTCCTGGGTCCTGTTACCCACGACGAGAACAAGTCGCTCAAGGACCTGAACGTGCGCGAGATTATCTGCCTTGTCCCGCTTTTGATTTTCATCTTTTGGATCGGCGTTTACCCCCGCCCATTCTTTAACCTGATGGCACCTGCAGCGGAGAAACTGGTCACCGCCCTGCAGGCGGCTGCCATGGCGGTGCATTAATATGAGTTCGCAAGACTTCATACACTCGATCCCGTTTCTGATCGTCGTCGTGTCGGCCAGCCTGCTCCTGGTGATCGATCTGTTCATTCGCAGCACCCGCAAGACCGTCACAGCAATCCTGGCCGCGATGGCTCTGACAGGCGCCCTGGTTGCAGGCATCATTACGTATGGAAGTGGCGGCAGAGCTTTCAGCGGGATGCTGATTCATGATGGATTCAGTTCCTTCCTGCAGCTGGCAATCCTGGTCGCTGGTCTGATTGCCATCGCCCAGGCTTACGATTACATCCGCCGCAGGGGGATTGAACGCGGCGAGTATTACACGCTGCTGCTCTTCAGCATCTCCGGCATGATGCTCATGGCCAGCGCCGGGGATCTGATCGTCATTTTTGTCGCACTGGAGCTGCTCTCGATCCCGCTGTACATCCTTTCCGGTTTCGCACGGCCTCAGCCGGAATCTGAAGAATCGGCGATGAAGTACTTTCTGCTTGGAGCGTTCGCCTCCAGCTTTCTTGTGTATGGCATTGCGCTCGTGTTTGGCACCACCGGGACGACACAGCTGGATGGGATCATGCAGCCCCTGCAAACCACATGGACGTTAAAACCATTGTTCCTGGCAGGAGCCGGGTTGATCCTGGTCGGCCTGGGTTTCAAGGTCGCAGCTGTGCCATTTCATATGTGGACACCGGATGTGTATCAGGGTGCGCCTTCATCGGTGACCTCGTTCATGTCGGTGGGTGCGAAAATTGGTGGGTTCGCCGCACTCCTTCGGATCCTTTTGGCTGCGTTTCCACACGCCGCCAGCGCGTGGGTGCCCGTCACAGCCTGGCTCTCCGCGCTCACGATGGTTTGGGGCAACATTGCAGCTATCGCCCAGACCAACATCAAGCGCATGCTGGCCTATTCAAGCATCGCGCACGCCGGTTACATCTTGATGGCCGTGCCGGCTACCGCCAATCCGGCGATTGCCAGCGAAGCCGTCAACAGCGCGCTTTTCTACCTGGCGGCTTACGGCATCACCAACCTTGGGGCGTGGGGTGTTGTGCTGGCGATGGAACGGGCGGATGGCAGCGGGTTGGAGATCAACGATTATGCGGGCCTGGCCCGCCGCAAGCCCACGTTAGCCTTGGCCATGGCGCTGTTCATGCTTTCGCTGACCGGTGTGCCGCCATCCATTGGCTTTGTGGGGAAGTTCTTCCTCTTCCGGGCCGTGGTCGATGCCGAGATCGTGTGGCTGGCGATTGTGGGAGTCGTGACCTCCGTCGTATCGGCGTATTTCTACCTGCGGATCATCGTCATGATGTACATGGCTGAAGGGGAGTTCGATGCAGGCGGTGAGCCCGTGTTGAATTCGACGATCGGCCTGACAGCTCTGGCCACACTATTATTCGGCGTGATCCCCGGTCCTTTGCTGGCCATCGTTGGCCAATCAGGCTTGCTCAACATGCTGCCCTGACCCCGATCCAACCCGTCATGAGGTCCGCTCTGTTAAGTGCGGGCCTTTTTTCTTCTGTCCAGGATGGTTCATCCACGAAACCGTGACCATCCACCCATTCGCAACACTGATCAATGCGGTTATGATGTATGAAGTTGTGTTGCCTGTGGAGAGGATGTATGGCGAAGGCACGTGCTCACGTTTTAATCAGCGGACGGGTGCAGGGTGTCAGCTTCCGGTACTACACGATGCAGGAGGCCCAGGCCAGGAATGTGCAAGGCTGGGTCCGCAATTTATGGGACGGGAGGGTGGAGGCCGTCTTCGAGGGGGAGCAGGAAGCGGTCGACCAAATGCTCGCCTGGTGCAAGCATGGCCCTCCTTCAGCTCAGGTTGATGAAGTTCAGATCACGGACGGTGAGCCGAGCGGCGAGTTCGAATCATTCCGCATCCGCATCAACGCCGATTTACCCAATTGAGATGGTTCCCCCACAGATCGAATCCTACCGCTTCGGTCAGATCGTAGTCGATGGCCAAACCTACACGAAAGATATCATTCTGCTGCCGTCGGGTTTGGTGCCGGGATGGCGGCGCAGGCACGGTCATGAACTGAGCCCCGAGGATCTGGCGGCCGTGTTTGATAAGGAGCTGGATCTGCTCGTGGTCGGATGCGGAGCGTACGGCAGGATGCGGGTGTTGCCGCAGACCATGCAGTCATGTCGTGAGCGGGGAATCGAATTGCGCGCCCTGAATACGTCTGAAGCATGCGATCTCTACAATGCGAAGCGGGAAGGCGAACAGACGGCAGCCGCGCTGCATCTAACCTGCTGAGAGCCAGATATCAAGCCAGTGATTCAAAGAGAAGATCGCGCCTGGCTTGGCCGAAGTTAGCTTCCGCGACCATGGCAGGGAGGCTTGGCTGTTAACCCTGACGCGAACCGTATGATTTGCACGCGCCCGATGTGCACCGGCCGTGCAGTGAGCTAATGTGGACAGTGTGTGCACTGTCCGGAAGTGCAGCCATTGCAGCTGGCGCTGCCGGCCAATGGCTTTCCATCGCTGTGGGCAGCGAAGAGTGACAGCTTGCGGGTTGTGCGAGTGCTGCCGCAAGAAGGACATGGGATCTGATCGTCAGCCGCGCTCATCGAGCGCAGCGCATCGAACAGGGTCTCACAAGCCTGGCATGTATATTCGTACACCGGCATAACAACTCAATCTCCAACCTGATTCTACCGCTCTGCTATGTGCAGCGTAAAGGTTGTGTGTTCAAAGAGTTACGGCTTTTATGATTCTTCTGAGTCTGAACTGCATCAGGGCGGGAAAGCGCGGCGGTCGCTCTTATCTCCGGGGTCACTCCTGGCGGCGGATCTCAAAGTGGTCGAAATCACGTGCGACGCTCGTGCGGGGGAATATCGCTTCCGCTTCTGCCTGGATGTCGCGTTCACGGTAGCGGCGAGAGATATGGGTCAGATAGAGGCTGCCTACCCCTGCCTCGAGGGCGAGTTCGGCTGCTGCGGCTGCAGTGAGATGGCCGAACTGGTTTGCCAGTTCGGCTTCATAGGAGAGATAGGTTGCCTCGATCACAAGTGCATCGGCATCCTGTGCGAACGCAGCCAGACCGCGCGTGCTTCCGCAATCGCCGACATGCATGAACCGGGCGCCACGCCGCGGCGGACCGAGAACATCGTCCGGGTTGATCCGCCTTCCATCGGGAAGCCTGACCTTCTTGCCGGAAACGAGCTCTTTCCGGACAGGACCGGCTGGAATGCCGAGCTCATCGGCGCGGTCGGCGAGGAAGGGGCGTTTTTCCCGTTCCTCGAACAGGAAGCCGAAGCATCCCGGCCCACGGTGTGTTACGGGAAACGCGGTTACACGCAGATCACCTTCTTCGATCAACAAGCCGGGTTCGAGAATACGTAAATCGAGCTCGAAAAGCGGTTTTGCGCCGCGCAGCACGACCCCGAAGAGCAGGTCATGGATGCGCTCCATGGCGTACTCGCCGGCCCAGATTTCCAGCTTTTCGATCGCTTCCCAGCGGGAGAAGGTGGAGAGCAGCCCCGCCAAACCGAGGATATGGTCGAGGTGGCCGTGCGTGATCAAAATGCGATTCAGGCGGCGGAATCCGAGGCCAGAGCGCAGGATCTGGCGCTGGGTGCCCTCACCACAATCGATCAGAAAGCGCTGGTCGCGATATGAGAGGATCTGCGCGGAGAGCCCGCGGTGAATTGAGGGTGCGGCAGCCGATGTGCCCAGAAATGTGAGTTCGAACAATGAAGCCCCTGTCAGGGAATGTGGCCGGATTGGACGTTCGGTGGCTCATTGTACCTTAACACCGGGGGGCTTTATGCGCTGAGCAGAGTCCGGGCTGATGTTGATCCAGCGGTGAGCGCAGCCAATCCGATCAGCATAGCTACACCGGAAGAGAAAAGCGCCCAGGTGCTCAATCCCCATATCGCAACCATCACCATGGCCAGCGCAAGATACCCATGTTGAAAAGCACGTTCCCAGACGAGTGCTGGAATCCATGCCGGCTGTGAGGCTGACAGCACGCTTGCCATCCAACCGCTGCCTGCCACGACAAGGCGCAGAGCAAGACTCCAGTTCGTGTAGCTTAGCACCATGGCTGTCGCCGGGATGAAGACGAGCAGGATAAAGCCAAGCACGGGGAGCAAGCGTTTCGACCGTACGAAGGACCGGTGATCGTGCAGCATCAGACCTAATGCGACCGAGAAACCGATATACAGGCTGCTGATGCCGAGCGTGAGCGATATCTGATGAAGCTGCATGTGACCCTTCCTGGCAGTGATCAGGATCGACCGCGTAAAGTTGTAAATCACTGCAAGGATGGTGGTGCAAGGAATATGCCGCAGGGTCAGGAGGTACGAGCGATGGCCGTGAGGATCAGCACGAGGATGGAGAGCAGCAGTTGGACGCGCATCAGCACGCTTTCACGTCGCAGCAGGCCAGGATCGAACGTGGCTTGATCAGAGTGGGCGAGGATCAGTTCCAGGCGGGACCAGCGGGGATAGAGCACCCAGGTCTGATAGGCCATCACCCCCACCATGCCGGCAAATCCCATATGCTTGAGCAAGATGGCCACAGACCAGCGGTTTTCAATGGCAAGCAGGCCGCTGTAATTAGCATTGGCGGTCATTTGGGTGAGTCCGCTGCCGATCAGCACTGCCAGGCTGAGCCATGCCAGGGGCTGAAAACGTGAGCGCAGCATGGCGAGCGGCTTGCGGAATTCGGGCACGAATTGCGGTTTTAGTGCAACAGGAAAAAGCAGCGCCGCCTGGAAAACGATTCCGCCGATCCACAACACCGTTGCCAGCATATGCGCGCTGTAGGAGGCTGTCAGCACCCAATCAGGCATGATCTCTAGCCGCCGTCGCCGCCCCCACCGCCATCGGGCGTCGCGGTCGGAGTTGGCGTCGGGGTTTCCGTTGCGGGAGGAGGGGGAGGTGGCTGCGAAGCTCGTGCGCAGGCTTCGGCAGCATGTTCGGCAGTGGGTTCAAGGTCTGGGTAGCGGTAGGCTTCTAGCGAGCTTCCATATTGTTGATCAGCCCCGCAAGGGTCACCGGCATTCCACAACTGATCACCGTATTCCCTGGCGGCATCGGCGTATTTCGGGCATGAATCAACGGTCGCTCCTTGATCGCAGAGTGGGCCGAAGAGTTCCGCCGCGCGGCCCCAGTTCAGGCCGATATAGCTGTTGGCTAGCAAGTACTGCTTGGCGAGCGATTGGCGGAACATCGCGTCGCGGTCAAGCGGTCCGAAGCGCTCGGCCAGGCTGAGATTGTAGAGCCCCTCCTCCATCTCTCCGTTTGAGATCAGCTGCATGCCGCGGTTGCGTAGGGCGATGTACATCAGTCCATCGGCGTCGACTGAGCGATACGTGTCGTCCTTCGCGCGCAGCGCAAGCAGCTTATCGATCGCCAGCGTCCAATCACCGGCCTTGATCGCTCCCTCAGCCTGCGCGAACAGGTCTTCCGGTGGCGAGGGGTCGGGGGTGGAGGTCGGCGCGGAGGTGGGCGTCAGTGTGGGGACATTCAGGTGGACCAGCGCTTCGACCAGCATATCCTCAGCCCCCGGATACGCCGGGTTGTAGCGGATGATTTGTTCGAAACGCTGGCGGGCGATCTCATAGCGGCCAGCGTTCAGGTCAGCCACACCCAATTCGAACTGCTCGATAAGGGCGCGCGAGAGCTGCTCCGATTGCAAGTTGCGATTGACGCTGCGCCCTTGCGTGAAGGCGATCACCCCGACGACGATCAGAGCCAGCAGATAAACAAGGAATGCGATAAGCACTCGCCGCCGGGGGCGGCGGGGTGCGACCGCACCGCCTGCGGATGCTTCGGGGGACGGCTCGCCCGCCGGTTCCTGCTCACTGTTACGATTTTGCAGAGTCTCATCGTCCGGAAACATGCCCGGGATTATACCGTACTTGAATCAGGACCTCCGGCAGCGCCGAGGAGGCGTAGGCTGGCTGTCGGGGACGCCTTCTTGACGCTCGTTCTCGGCGGGTGGTAAGATGCTCATCCAGTCGCGAGTCCTGTGATAGGGTTCACAATTACTCATGTATCTAAGTGGCAGCAAATGGAATCTACGCCGGAAACGCAAGCGGTCGAATCCGCTTCGCATTCTCGCCCTGCTGCTGGTCATTGCAGCCCTGGTGTACTTCTGGCAGGTGTATGTTCCGGCTGTTCCAACGCCCTTTATCCCGACGCCAACGCCGACACGCAGCCCTGCTTCCTACGTCCTCGAAGCAGAGACCTTCTTTGAGGCGGGCAAGTTGCAGCTGGCGGAAGAGGCCTACAAGGAAGCGATCAGCATCGATCCGCGCGAGCCGACCTACTACATCGAATTGGCGCGGGCTTACATGTATGCCGGCGAGTACGAGCTGGCGGAAGCCGCTGCGCGCGATGCGCTTGTGCTGGATGAGAACTCCGCCCTGGCGTATGCATTCCTCGGCTGGTCGCTCGATTTTCAAGCCGGTTATGCTGAGGACGGCGCCTCCGACCTTCTGGCACAGGCCCGCACCGAGCTTGACAAGGCAATGGATTTGAATCCGAACATTCCCGAGGTACGCGCCTTCCGCGCGGAAGTCCTGATCGATTCGAACATCGATAACTATGAGCAGGCGCTGGAAGAAGCGCGCGCAGCCGTTTCCCTCGACAACCAATCGCTCGAAGCGAACCGGGCCCTGGCCTATGTATGGGAGCTGACCGGAAACCGCGAGCTGGCGCTTGAATCCTATGAAGCTGCCCGGGATATCAATCCCAGACTCCCGCGGCTACATATTGATATTGGCAACATGCTGCGGGCGCTCAATGATGTCGATGGTGCCCGCCAGAGCTACCTGAACGCCGTTGCGCTGGCTCCAACATGGACTGAGCCCCTGACCTTGCTGGCCCAGCTCTATGCTGGTGTCGGAGATTACGGTATTGCCAGCCAGTATGCCCGCCAGGTGTCGACCTGGATCCGGGAAACGCTCGTCTCAGGGGGAATCTGGGGCGGATGTATTACCACAATGGTGTCTATGATGAAGCGATAGCCCAGTTTAAATTAGCGATCCAGGGTGGCACCTCTCCCGAGGGAGTCCCTGTGGAGGGGCTGCCGCTCAGCGGCGATCCACGCGTGCTTGAGTTTTACTACACCTATGGTCTGGCGCTGGCGAAGCAGAATCTGTGCGATGGGCCGAATGAGGCGGTCGATATCCTTTCGGCGATCCTGCAGTTAGCCCCGGATGACGAGATCGCCGTCTTCAACGCGGAAGAAGGCCTGGTGCTGTGCGGTGAGCTCGAACGCACGGCCACCCCCGAAACAACCCCTGGGCCGGGGTCCTGAGCCGGCCGATTGCGAAAATGCGACTGACAGGCGAAAAACTGACGCTGAGCGAGAATCGCGGCCGGTCCAATCCGTGGCGCATCCTGGTGCTGCTGGCTCTCATCGCCGGGGGGGTCCTGATCTTGCGCGGCTGGCAAAGCGGCCAGGTTCAGCCGCTCTTTTCGCCCACCCCGACCCCGACTCGCAACTCGAACTCCTATGCTGAGGAAGCGGAAGCGCACTTCAGCGCCGGCAACCTTCAAGCGGCCATTGACGCCTATCAGGAGGCGGTTGCGAAAGAACCGGCCAACGGCCGTCTGTGGGCTGAGATGGCGCGCGTGCAGACCTACGCCAGTGACCTGCTCACCACTCTTGCCGAGCGGCGGGAACTGCTCTCGGAGGCGCGCCAGGCCATCAATCAGGCTCTGGAATTCTCACCGGACGATTCCTTTGTCTACACCGTGAGTACTTTGGTGTACGACTGGTCGGCGACATCGGAGGTGAAGGATGAGATCACCGTTGGAGATCTGGTGCGGGTTACGGCGAGTCCGATCGAGGGCGGCCGGCTTCAGGCAAGCGTGATTGAACTCGAAGGATCCGGTGAGCCGGGCGATGCCACCCCGGTCCCTACGGCTGTAAGCGAGGAGAGCTTCACTGGAGTGGTTGAAGCGATTGGTGCGGAAGGCTGGGTGATCGATGGCCGGACGATCTACATTTCACCCGTTACGTTGATCCGGGAAAAGAACCGCCGCGAGATATTTCTTACGGAGGCAGAGCAATCTGCCGTTCGTGCGAATCAGCTTGATCCCGAGAACTTACTCGCCCTGGCCTACCGGGCCGAGGTGCTGATCGACCAGGGCAAAATCAACTCGGCGGCAGATCTGGCACTGGAGGCTGTCTCGCGGGCGGCGGATTCGCCGATCGAGACGAAATACCTGATGGATATCTACCGTGTTTACGCCACCGTGCTGGAAAATCAGGGCAACTACGTCAGCGCAATTGAAGCGTATCGACGAGCGACCGAGATCGCGCCTAACCTGACCTTTCTCTACCTGCGGATCGGCGCGAATTTCCGCACGCTCGCTGCCACTGCGCCCAACCCTGCTGCCCGGCGTGATCTGGTCGGCAGAGCGCTGGAGAACTTTGATAAAGCCAGCCGCATCAACCAGCAGCTCGGGATCGAAGACCCCAACCCGTACCTGGCGATCGGCAGAACCTACGCACAGGACGGCGAGTTCTTCATCGCCGCGCTGAACATCGAGCGTGCGGTCGTGATCGCCCCGACCAACCCCGAGATCTACGCCCGGCTGGCGACCGTCTATTTCCAGGCGCGCAACTACGAAAGCTCGATTATCACCTTCAAATGTGCGCTCGATGGCTGCACCCAGCAGGAGACGGGCGACCTGCTTTGCGAACTCGGCATCTACCGCTGTGAAGCCGGCACAGACCAGGCGCTCGAATTCGGCCAACCGGTGCGTGGATTACCGCTCACCGATGAGAGCGTCGAGTATTACTACACCTATGGCTCGGCGCTCACTTTCTATGCGGGCGATAAGGATCACCCTGAAGCCTGCCAGGACGCTGAACGCATCTTCCAGGAGTTGATCGCGAAGTATGGTTCCGAACAGCTGATCCGGGCCATCGTGGATGAGGGCCGGGCGGTTTGTGCAGCGCCGCAGGCCGGCTCATCCAGCTCCACGCCCGAAGCCGAAGGCACGCTGACGCCAACTCCCACCCCTTGACACCCCCGCCCAAATTCGGTACACTTGCGAAGCCGTTAGCACTCTTGCTATTAGAGTGCTAACGGCTGTGTCAGGCAAGATATCTTTCCAATCTTTTGAAGGAGGGTCGGCATGGCAATCAAGATCAAACCTCTGGCCGATCGCCTGGTCGTCAAGCCCCTCGAGCAAGAGGAAGTGACGCCAAGCGGGATCGTGCTCCCTGAGACGGCAAAAGAGAAGCCGCAGAAGGGCGAGGTGCTGGCCGTTGGGCCAGGTGCACGCAATGATGAGGGCGAGCACGTCACCATGGAGGTCAAGGTAAAGGACACGGTCCTTTTCGCCAAGTACGCTGGCACCGAGATCAAGATGGATGGTGAGAAACTGCTCATCCTGCGCGAAAGCGACATCCTGGCCGTTCTGGAGTAGGTCGGGAAACCAGTTCAAAGGCATACCTAAGAGGAGCGTAAGCTATGACAGCAAAGCAACTTGCATTTTCCGAGGATGCCCGTCGACGGCTGAAGGCCGGCCATGGTCAGCGATGGGCTGAAGAGCCTGGCCGCTGGTTCAAACCCGATGCTGCTCAAGCGCGGCATCGAAGCCGCTGCCAAGGCCGTATCGGACGCGATCAGCAAGCAGGCGATCGACGTGACGACAAAGGAAGAAATCGCCTCCGTCGCCGCCATCTCGGCACAGGACCGTGAGATCGGCGAGCTCATCGCAGAAGTGATGGATAAAGTCGGCAAGGACGGCGTGATCACGGTTGAGGAATCGAAAGGTCTCGAGTTCGAAACCGAGTATGTTGAAGGCATGCAGTTCGACCGCGGCTACATCTCGCCATATTTCGTCTCCGATCCTGAGAATATGGAAGCCGTGATCGAAGAACCCTACGTGCTTATCCACGACAAGAAGATCTCGGCTGCAACCGATATCGTCCCCATCCTCGAGAAGCTGGTTCAGATCGGCAAGCGTGACCTGGTCGTGATCGCCGAAGACATCGACGGCGAGGCGCTGGCGACGCTGGTGCTGAACAAGATCCGTGGCATGCTCAACGTCGTTGCCGTCAAGGCTCCAGGCTTCGGCGACCGCCGCAAGGCCATGCTGCAGGATATCGCGGTCTTGACGGGCGGCACGGTCATCACCGAAGAACTCGGACGCAAGCTCGAGTCGGTCACGGTGAATGACCTGGGCAAGGCCGGCAAGGTTGTCGTCACCAAGGACGACACGACCGTCATCGAAGGTGCCGGTGAGAAGGACCGCATCAAGGGTCGCATCGAAGAGATCAAGGTCGAAATCGACCGCTCGACGAGCGACTACGACAAGGAAAAACTGCAGGAACGCCTGGCCAAGCTGGCTGGTGGCGTGGCGGTTATTCGTGTCGGCGCTGCGACCGAGACCGAGTTGAAGGAAAAGAAACACCGCGTGGAAGACGCCCTTTCGGCGACCCGCGCAGCGGTGGAAGAAGGCATCGTCCCCGGTGGCGGCGTGGCGCTGATCAACGCCATGGAAGCCATCAAGAAGCTCAAGATGGACGATGAAGACGCCAACATCGGCGTGAAAATCGTGCGCGAGGCGCTCGAGACCCCGATGGAAGGCATCTCCGAGAACGCCGGCATGGACGGCGCGGTCGTAATCGAAACCGTGCGCCGCAAGCAGGAAGAAGCCAAGAACAAGAACATTGGCTTTGACGTGCTCTCAAGCGAGTATCTCGACATGGTCGAAGCCGGCATCATCGATCCGGCCAAGGTCACCAAGGGCGCGCTGGAGAATGCCGCTTCCATCGCGGCGATGATTCTGACGACGGAAGCGCTGATCACCGAAGTTCCGGAAAAGGATAAGCCGGCTCCGCCGCCGATGCCCGAGTACTAAATCCGGCCACCGTTTGAAACCAACAGCCCCTGCTTGCAGGGGCTGTTTTCTTTCTGAAACCCTTTGACGGCTTTTGCGGAATTCTTTGGGATCAGTCCGTTCTGGTTCCGGCTGGGTTTTTTCCTCGCGGCGCTGCCGGGTGGGCTGCCCGGAATCGTTCCCTACCTGCTCTGCTGGATCATCATCCCCAAAGCCTGAGGCATCAATCACCGGCATGGACCAGATCCAGGAGCTCTGAGGCGAGCAGACTGGACATGAGCGTACGATTGCCAGGCATGCTCTGCGCGCTTACTTCTGCCGGGATCGGTTTGTGCGGCGGTTTGCGCTCAGCCGGTGTCCACGGCAGCGAAATGTGATCCGTCGCTGCATTTTAGGGAAGCGCGAGGAACGATAGCTCGAGAACAGCACGGTCCTTAACTTCTAGTCGTGGTGTATGGATCCAGCGCGGGAGGTAGTATCTTCAGACGGCTCATGCCTGCGGACAGGCTGCAGCAATTGACGGTTGAAACGCAGCAAATAGCTTGTTCAGTCGTTCGGAATTCAGCGCAGAACCGTGAAGAGGATCCAGCCCACGCCGAGTACGGCCAGCGCCAGGCAACCGCATGTGAAAAGGCGGGCCGTAAATTTGAGCAGGAAGCGAAGCAAGAACCAACCCACGATCAGAGCGAACAGCACCAGCAGCACATACTCGGGGCGGAAGTTCTCCAGCATCTCCATCATTCCAATCCACGGTGGTCGATAACGATTTGACCCCGTTTTATGACCATGGATACCAGATTCGTGCCAAACCGGTATCCCAGATGATGATAGTCCGGTGCCTCCAGGAGCAGCAGGTCGGCCTGTTTTCCCGCCTCCAGGCTGCCGAGACGATCGGCACGGCCGATGGCGGCCGCGGCGTTGATCGTCGATGCTGCGATCGCCTGCGCCGGGGTGAGGCGCATCATCCGGCAGGCGAGGGCGATGGCGAACTGCATGCTCTCGCACCAGGCGGTGCCCGGGTTGAGATCCGTTGCGAGCGCCAGGATGCCGCCTGCCTCTAGAATTGAACTTGCCGGCGTGTACTCTGAGTGGCCTAGGCCGAAGGGTGTGCAGGGCAGCGCAACCGCCACCGTATCGGACGCACCCAGCGCGCTGATGTCTTCCGGCGGGGTGTGCACCAGGTGGTCCGCGGAAACTGCCCCGAGTTCTACGGCGAGACCCGTGCCGCCGAGGCCGGCGAACTCATCGGCATGAACCTTGAGTGGGAAGCCCAACGAACGTGCTCCATTCAGGATGGCCCTTGTCTGCTCCAGGTCGAATGCACCCTCTTCACAGAATACGTCCACAAAGGGCAGTGGACGCTCCCCGGCATACTCAATCCACCAATCCCGGACTGCTGGCAGCATCTCCTCCAAGATCTGCCCCGTATACTTTTCGTATCCACGCGGGTCATCAGCGAGTTCAGGCGGCAGCGCATGGGCTCCGAGAAAAGTGGGCACGATCTCGAGCGGCTCGCTTTCGTCAAGGCGAAGAATCGCCTGCAGGAGCTTCAGTTCGGTCTCGGTGTTCAGGCCGTAACCGGTCTTCGCCTCGGCGGTCGTTGTGCCATGGGCCAGCATGCGGCGGCCGCGCGCCCTGCTCTCCAGAAGCAACTGCTCGAGCGGCGCTGCACGCACTTGCCGGACGGTGGATGCGATGCCTCCGCCGGCTTGCATGATCTCCATGTAGCTTGCGCCTTCCAGGCGCATTTCGAACTCGCCGGCGCGATCACCTGCCCAGACGAGGTGTGTGTGCGGATCGATGAAACCCGGCAGCATCACGCAGCCGGAGGCGTCGTTCGTTCTCTCCCCACGATACTGGTCGCGCAGGTCTTTGTTTTGACCTACGGCGAGTATCTCCCCATCCTGTATGGCCACGGCCCCGTTCCTGATGATTCCGAGTTTGCCG
>JARRJK010000040.1:0-22303 GCA_037379555.1 Anaerolineales bacterium
GGTCCAGGTGTCACGGCAGCGGCGGCAGTTCGTTCATGCCGAAAGATTGGGCCGCCTTCGCCGCGATCGATCGCAGTTCGTCCTTCAATTCGCCTGAAAGCCGGTTGGGTTGATAGTCAGCAAGCAGCGCGTCGACGCGGGCTCCTGCCCGATCCCACGCCGAGGTCGATCCACCCTCCCTCCAGGCTTCCTGCGAACCGCGATCGATCACCGCCGAGGGGATGTAGAACTCCTCCCGGAACCATTTGCGAGTATGCGGTTCACGCAGGAAATCTCCGCCGTGGCCGACGCTGCGCATCAGCTCGACGGCCAGCGAATCGTCACGCGCTTCGACTCCACCCACAAGCCGCTTCGCCATGCCGATGATCTCGGCATCCAAGACCAGCTTTTCGTAACTCTGGCAGCTCTCGAAGTCCATCATCCCTGCACCGGAGATCATGTTCACGCCGGCCAGGGCAGCCAGGATCGCTCCACCGGCCGATTCAAGACCAGCCTGGGCATCGACGACTTTGGCATCGGTCATGCCCAGATAGGCGTGCGTGGGCATGTTCAGCGCCTTACCAATCTGTACATAGCCGCAATCGATCATCCAGGTACCCACAGCGCCCATCGGGGTTGTGCCGCTGCGCATGTCGAAGACCGAGGGCGATCCGCCCCATACGATCGGCGCGCCCTCGCTCGCCAGCTGGCAGATGACCACGCCGCTCAAGCACTCCGCTGTGTGCTGAACGATCGCGCCCGCCAGCGTAACGGGGGCTGTCGCGCCGGCGAGCGGCATCGAGACCATCTCGGAGGGGATGCCGCTGCGGGCGCAGTCGATCAGGTTCTGGCATGTCAGATCGCTCCACTTCAAGGGTGGCGAGGGGCAGACGTCAAAGATCGCAATCGGCTTTCCGGCCAGCGCCTGCTCGCCGCCGGCGACAAGCGCGAGCATCTCCTTCATCACCCAGAAGGTATCCTTGCGAAAGGCTCCGGTGACAACCGGCTTGCGCATGAAGTTTAAAGCCAGGTAGAGGCGGTACAGGTCGCCAATCTCCTCCACGACATCGCCGGGTATCAGGGCTGTGCTCTGCGCATCGATTTGCGGGAGCGTCTCAACCAGTTTCACGAAATCGACAAAATCGCGTGTGTCCGGCACACGTTGCTGGCCTGTCTTCCGATCGAGGATGGTGATCGCCGCCGAACCGGGATCGAACTGGATCTTGTCGCCGCCGTAGTGCACGGCAGCCTGGCCGTCTACGTCATATAGATCGAAGGCAGACGGGGCTTTTTCAAGCGCCCACTGTGCCAGCTCGCGCGGGATGCGCGCCACCTGCCCCCCATGATCGACGTCCGCACCAGCCTGGCTGAGCAGCTTCCGGGCCTCAGCATTGTGCACCTCGATTCCCGGGTCGGTCAGCAGCTCGAAACCCTCATCGATGATCCTGTCCACCAATTCGTCATTCAGAAGCTTGAAGATCGGTCGCATCTTTTGACTCCTGTACCAAGAACTCGGTTATCTGCGAGTTTACTTGATCGCTCTAAAAAGCAGAAATTCTTTCATAGATGTCAATTCGCGCCCGGTGCGCAGAGACAGCCCAAGTGACCATCGAGCAAACTTCACAGCTGCTGTTCGAGCGCACCTCCCCGCAGCCGCTTTTTCAGAATGCTGTGTCCCGGACCGGCTCGTGCGGCAATTCAAGCCAGCAACCCGTGCACCTGCGATCAGGTACCGATTCGCATTGCGATGTCGCAGTCGCAGCACGGGCGAGGCTCATCCCCGATCGGCAGCGAACCGAGGAACCACCAGATGGCAGGATCCGGGTTCAGTATGCCGCAAAGCTTCTTCCGGCTGGACCATCTTTCCGGCACCCTTCCCCATGCTGGTTGGCTCTGGCCGTGAACACGGGCCGTCCGGTACACTATCCGTATCAGACCGATGAAGAGAGGCTGGAGGCTCGGATGAAGATCGAGGGTCCCTGGTTCAAGGACGACGCAGGCCGCATTCTGATGCTGCGCGGCGTCAACCTCGGCGGCAGCTCGAAGGTGCCGTCCACACCGAATGGCGCCACGCACAATCGGCAGGGATTCTTCGATCACCGGGGGGTGTCTTTCATCGGCCGTCCATTTCCGCTTGATGAAGCCGATGAACATTTCAGCCGCCTGCGGGCCTGGGGCTTGCGGTTCCTGCGGTTGCTCGTCACCTGGGAAGCTGTCGAGCACGCCGGTCCCGGTCAGTATGACGACGATTACCTGGCGTACCTGCGCGAGATCGTGGTCTGCGCTGGAGAATACGGACTCAAGCTTTTCATCGATCCCCATCAAGACGTCTGGAGCCGGTTCTCGGGAGGGGATGGGGCTCCGGGATGGACGTTCGAAGCCGCCGGCCTGGATATCACCCACTTCCAGGAGACCGGGGCGGCGATCGTGCACCAGATTCACGGTGATCCCTTCCCGCGCATGATCTGGCCAACGAACAGCGGCAAGCTGGCTGCAGCTACCATGTTCACGCTTTTCTTTGGCGGCGATACCTTCGCCCCGCAGCTGCGGATCGAAGGCGAGTCGATCCAGACCTACCTTCAGCAGCACTACATCGACGCCTTCGTGAGAGTCGCCCAGGCGCTCTCCGGGCTTGAACATGTCGTCGGGTACGATACGATGAACGAGCCGCTTGCCGGGTATATCGGCTGGCGCGATTTGTACAAGCCAGGCGGGATGATCCACTCCGGACATACGCCGAGCGCGCTGCAGGGGATGGCCCTCGGCGCGGGAATACCACAATCTGTTCCCGTCATCGCTCTTAGCCTGCGCGGCGAGCGGGTGCAGGGCTACGAGACGCTCAATCCGGGGCAGGTGTCCGCCTGGCTGGAAGGACATGCCCCGATATGGCGATCGCATGCTGTATGGGATCTCAACTCAGCCGGAGAAGCGCGCCTGCTCCAGCCAGGCTATTTCTCCACCGTCGACGGGCAGCCGGTCGACTTCGAACGTGATTTTTACCGCCCGTTCGCAAACCGCTTCGCCCGGGCGATCCGCTCCGTCGATCCCGGGGCGATCATCTTCCTCGAGGGCGAGCCGCGGCGCAGCGCTCTCGCCTGGAAGCCCGGGGACGCCCCGAACATCGCCTATGCTCCTCACTGGTACGACGGCCTGACCCTGTACCTGAAACGCTTCATCCGCTGGCTGGCCGTCGACCATGATACGGGGCGAGTGATCTTCGGGCCGGGCCGGATCGAGAGATCGTTCCATGACCAGCTCGCACGGCGCGTTCGTACGGCAGCGAACTCGCTCGACGGCATCCCGGTCTTGATCGGCGAATTCGGCATCCCCTTCGACCTGCAGGGCGGCAAAGCCTACCGCAGCGGTGATTTCCGTGCCCAGGCTGCCGCCCTTGACCGCAGTTACCGGGCGATCGAATCGAACCTGCTTAGCTCCACGCTGTGGAATTACACGGCGGATAACGACAACGCACACGGTGATCAGTGGAACGGAGAGGACCTGAGCATCTTCAGCCGCGATCAGCGGCACAACCCCGCCGACATCAACTCCGGCGGGCGTGCGCTGTCGGCCGCCGTCCGCCCCTACCCAATCTGCACCGCCGGAGAACCGCTCGAGCTGCGCTTCGATCCCAAGCGGCACACCTTCAGCTACACCTTCAAACATGATGCGCAGGTTTCTGCCCCAACCGAGATCTTCGTTCCGAGACTGCACTATCCGCAGGAACCACGCATCTGGATTTCCGACGGGACCTGTGAATACGACCGGAATGAAAATCTCCTGCGGTACCATCACGCTCCGGGACTTGAGCAGCATACGATCGAGATCAAGCCGGCCTGAAACCCGCCCCAGCCAGCCGGCGAATTGCAATTCGACCAAATCGTGCCATAATTAGCATGTTCTGTCCCTCCAGGCCAAAGGAGGCCACGGTTGTCAAGCGTACACATTGTGACCGATAGTTGCTGCCACATCCCCGCTGCCCTGTGCCAGGAACTCGGAATACACGTCATCCCCCTGCCCTTCACATGGGATGGAGAGACCTATCTCGAACTCGTAGATATGGGTCCGCGTGAGTTCTATGCGCGCCTGCGTGAGAGCCCCACGCTCCCGACCACTTCCGGGCCGACCCCGGGGGCGTTCCTGCAGGTTTTTAACAAGCTGACCTACGATGGCAGCAAGGTCCTGGCAATCATGGTTGGAAGCTTCTCGAGCACGTATTCCTCAAGCGTGCTCGCGCGTGAGGAGCTGCCCGACCGGTCTATTATTTTGATCGATTCGGATTCGAACGGCCTCGGGCTGGGCTTCCAGGTCCTGGCCGCAGCGCGGTCGCTGAAAGCAGGCGGGGATCTCGACGCCGCGCTCAACGCACGCGAGCACGCCCGGCGTCATTCGGGCACACTGTTTTCAATCGCCGATCTGGACTACCTGCGGCGCGGCGGCAGGATCGCCCTGGTGGAGAACATGATCGGGACCTTCTTCCGTGCCGCCCCACTGATGGAGATCAGCGGAGGCCCGATCAAAGTCATCCAGCGGCTGCGGTCCTCATCCAGCGTGATACCACGCTTGATCGACCAGCTGGAAAAGCATCTGACCGGCGGCAGGCCGATCCGGATCGGCGTGTTCCATGCGGATTCCGAAGAGCGGGGCTGGAAACTGATGCAGATCATCCAGGAGAGAATTGAGCCGGATGAGCTCTTCCTCAGTGAATTGAATCCAGTGCTCGGCATTCACGGCGGTCCGGACACGATCGGCGTGGGCTACTGCTCGGGGATCTGATGATGACAGACGATCTGAACCGGAAAACCCAGACCCCCGATCCATACCGAACGTCTGCCCGTTTCTATGATCGATTGTTCGAATCGATGAACAAGGGCCTGCGCGTTCTGGGCTTGCGGCTTTACCTGCCCAAGCCAGGCGAGGCAATCCTGGATGTCGGTTGTGGAACAGGCATGCACCTGGCGCTCTACCAGCGTTACGACGTCCAATTGGCAGGGATCGATGCTTCTCCTGCAATGCTCGAAATCGCCAGGAAACGCCTCGGGGAGCGTGCCACGCTGAAGCTGGGAGACGCAGCGGAGATGCCGTACGCCGACGGATCGTTCGAGCTGGTGCTGGCAATGCTGAGTTTGCACGAGATGGCCCCGGTTATGCGTGAGCAAGTTCTGCATCAGATGGTCCGTGTAATGAAGCCGGGAGGCCGGTTGCTGCTGATCGACTACCATCCTGGCCGGCTTGAATTTCCTCAGGGCTGGTGGACGAAGACGATCATTCTGCTGTCCGAACTCGCCGCCGGCCGAGAACACTTCCGCAACTTCCGCAAATACATGCGCGCCGGTGGCCTGCCTGAAACCATTAAGCATTCCGGTCTCTCGATCGAGAAGCAGCGCATCGTCGGCGGCGGTCCATTGGGCCTCTTCCTGGTGAAAAACGCCAGCATCTCGTAGCGCGATACGCCCTCGTTAGTATTCAGACAGGGTGAACTCCATCGGCGATCCTGCTTCTCGCTTCGTGTCTCGCAGTTTATTCCCTGGTAAGTACGCTCCGGCGACTGCGCCGTCCCGTCGATGGTCAGTGTACAATCCATGCATTCGAAGCCAGCCGCGCCGAGTAACTATGCTGAAGCCGCCGACAGGGGAATCTCAGGCTATGTCACAAGAGCGCATCGCACCCACCGAGGATGAAACGCATACTCCCCGCTGGGTGCCGCTGCTTGTCCTGTTCACGATCGCCGGCCTGGCGGAGACGGTCTTCTACAGCCAGATGCTCGCTTTCACCCCCCTCTACCTGCCCAAGCTAGGGATCACCGAGGAATCACAGATCCTGCTCGTCGTCGGCTGGATGACGGCTGTCTCGAACGGGATCGGCCTGCCCCTGCTCCCATTATGGGGCGCGCTGGCCGACCGCTACTCCCGCAAACCCATTGTCATCCGTTCCTTCGTCGTTGTAGTCCTGGCCGCGTTCCTTGCGAGCATCTCCCCGGGCATCACACTGTTCTTCATCGCCCGCAGCATCACCGGCTTCGCGCTCGGGAACAGCGGATTGATGATGACGACGCTTTCCGAACGCGTGCCGGAACAGCGGATCGGTTTTGCTTTTTCTGTGATGAACAGTGCAGCGCCGATCGGATCATTCATCGGCCCGCTCGTCGGTGGCTGGTTCGTCGACAGCCTGGGCTTCCGCAACCTGATGCTCGTCAATCTGGCCGTGGTGGCTTGTGTGGTCGTGGCATTGATCTTCGGCTACCGCGATCCCTATCACGGCACAGAACGCAAACCGCTCTTGGAGATGGCCTGGGATTCGGTGCGCATTGTGGGCCGGTCGAAGCGCTTGAGGACCCTCTTCCCTGCTCTGCTGCTGCTCTTCGGGGGCTGGATGCTCGCCTTCACCTACATCCCGCTCGTCATCACAGAGATCTACCGCGGGGCCGATCCGGGCACTGCCGTCGGCCTGGTGATCGGAGCCAGTGGGCTCACAACGCTCATCCTGGCACCCGTGCTGGGAGCTCTCGCCGATCGGCTGGGCAACTGGCGCGTGCTCTTCGCTGGAGCGACCCTGGCTCTAATCCTCTGGCCATTGCCAGCGCTCACGCGCGACCTGATCTCGTTCGCTATTCTATGGTCTGTCCTGAATGGGGTGATTTCGGCTGTTTTCGCGCTATCATTCAGCGTGCTTTCGTCCTCTGCCTCTGAACGTGTGCGCGGCCGTGTGATGGCTTTCGCCTATATGCCAGTGAACTTCGGCTTCATGGTCGGGCCGGCGATCGGGACCTGGATCACGCAGCGCAGCCTGTTCGGGATCTTCCCGGCCGCAGCAGTTTTAACAGGCCTGGGGCTTCTGATGTTGGTACTGGCCCATCGCTTTCCCGTTGAAGATTATCCCGAGCCAGCAGCTATTTCTCCTGCCTCTGATCAGGCGTGACAGCATCTCTGGGATCCCGCCAGCTCACACTTTGAACTCGCCCGAATCGTAAAACAGATCCCCGTCGACCCTAATCTCGCCTCCCTCCTTCATGTCGGTGATCAGGTCCCAGTGCAGGGAGCTTTTATTCTTGCTGCCGGACTCGAGAAAGCCAAAGCCAAGCGCCATATGCATCGTGCCGCCGATCTTCTCATCGAACAGGATGTTGCGCGTGAATCGGTCGATACGTTCGTTCGTGCCGATGGCAAACTCTCCCACATAGCGTGCACCCGCATCCGTTTCGAGCATGGCATGGAGATAGTCCTCGTTCTTCTCCGCCTGCGCCTGAACCACTTTGCCGTCTTCGAAGCGCAGCTCAACCCCAGTGACCTCCCTGCCGAGGAAGATCCCGGGATAACTGAAGCGGATCCATCCTTGAACCGAATCTTCGACCGGGGCAGTGAAGATCTCCCCGTCCGGGATGTTCTCGTCGCCATGACAGCTGATGAAAGGCCGTCCCTCGATCGAGAGCCGCAGGTCAACATGAGGCCCCTTGACCTCAACCAAGCGCCGCCCGCACAGCCGCTCGACCAGTTCGAGCTGCCTGGAGCGCATTGCGATCCACGGAGCGACCGGGTCCTCCTGATCGGCGAACACGGTTCGGAAGAAGAAATCCTCGAAAGTTTCGAGATCCATTTCGGCATCCTGTGCATAGCCGGTGGTCGGTACGAGCGTCAGGACCCAATGGAAATCGCCCTCGGCATTTCGCCGGTTGATGATCTCCTGATACTCTTTCCAGGCGCGCATCCGGCGTGCCTGGCGTTCAGCGTCAAGGCCGGACATACGGCGCGTGTTTTCCTCACAGTTGAACATGATCGCCCGGTCGGCCTCGCGGGCGAGCAGCAGCATGCGCGGGTCGAGGAAATCCAGCTGGTCCTCGCTGCCTTCTTTGATGAGCATTGGTTCGTAGCCCTCAGGGTCAAGGTCGAACATCGGATGGCCACCGGCGCGCAGCACAGCCCGCGCTGACTCGAGCAAGTATGGCAGGGCTGGCGGGCTGAAAGGCAAGCTGCTGATGACCACGGTGTGTCCTGGCCTGACTTCGTTGGAATATTCGACCATGACTCGAGCGAGATTTTCAATGCGTGGATCCGCCATGCCGCTGCCTCCCGGGTACATCTTCAACCAGGAAATCCGGATGTGGTCAGAAAGCTTAATGGAAAAACTCTCCGGCGTCGAGACCGGAGAGCAGCGAAGACCTTTGTGAATAGACAGCCTGCCTGTGAGCCGAAACGGAACCCACGGGCCGACTCGCGAAGCTTTTCAGACCGGCATCCGGCCCTGAATGAGACCGAACCCGGCTTCGACAATCACGGCCGGCGCCCTTCGCGTTCTCCCTCACGGGCTCGCATGGACAGCGAGTGCCAATACCGGCGGCGCCAGACGAATTCTTCAAACCAGTAGCGAACCAAACCCCACCAGCCTAAATCTTCCGGTTGCTTTTTATCTTTTCCACGGCTGGCTGCGGCAGTCTCGCGCGAATCCGTATACCTGCTGTCTGCATTGACCTCAGAATTTGATGCGGCCAGGGATTCGCGTATCCCATGCGGTGTCTGTTTTTTCACGATCTCCCTCACTTGAAGGATCCCTGTCTGCCGGTGCTTTCCTGCGAGGCGCGGTCGTATCTTCGTAACGATCCGAGATCCCTCAGCGTATTTGTTGCAGGATTTGCGCCGTGAGCGGAGAGAAGGAGAAATTAACCCCCAGAAGGAGGGGCAGCCCAGGAGACTTTCGTGCGTTGCTTGCACAGGTTGCTGCCGTGCTTATGACCCGAAATGCCGGGCTGATGCTCTCTTACAGGGACAATAAGAGACTATGCTCCCGGGCGAGAGAAAGCCCAGAAGAGGCGGCTGGCGTTCAATTCAGCGCTTCGCTGAAGAGGTAGAAGAAGCGGATCACCGCCTCCACCCCTTTTCGCAGCGTGGGCAGATGAACATGCTCATTTGGCCCGTGGATGTGATCCCCGGGCAGGCTGAACCCGGATAGCGCCGAATCGATCCCCAATTCTTGTTTGAGTTCATACACAACCGGAATGCTGCCGCCAATTCGTTGATAGACGGGTTTTACGCCCCAGGTAGCTTCAAGCGCCGCAGCCAGGGCGCGCACGCCAGGGGTCTCCAGTTCGACGATGACCCCGGGTTCTTTGATCAATTTTTCCGTCTCCCAGCGTACTGTCGGGGGGATCTCCCGTCCCAGGTACTCAATCAGCGATTGATAAATCCGCTCTGGATCCTGGTCCGGAACGAGCCGGAAACTAATGCGGGCTTCGGCCTCCGCTGGAATCGCATTCTTCTTCGCGCCGCCCTTGAACCAGCGTACATTCATCGACGGCCGGGCTCCGAGGCGCTCGACCGGCAGGTAATTCGGATCCTCAATCAGGGCTGGCGCGCCGCTTCCCTCCAGATAAAACTCGGCGCCATGTGGATGCCGCAGCGCGGCTTCATGCTCCTGCTCTGAAATCGGCCTGACGGCCTCGTAGAAACCCGGAAGAGTCACATGGCCAGATCCATTTTGAAGCCCGGCAATCAGGCGCGCGAGGACATGGATCGGGTTTTGAACGACCCCGCCATACATGCCGTCGTGCAGGTCAAGCCGGGGACCATGGAGACGGACGGTGCAGTTCATGCTGCCGCGTAGTCCATAGACGATGGTTGGCTTATCTTCGGCGAGCATACCCGCATCGACATTAAGACAGATATCGGCTTTGAGCAGGTCGCCATGCTGCTCGAGGAACCATTTCATCGGGTCGCCGCTTGTCTCCTCATCCCCCTCGAGTAGGAATTTCACCCCGACCGGGAGCCCGTCGGCCGCGTTGATCGCCTCGACAGCCGTGATCGCGGCCAGCAGCGGCCCTTTCATGTCAGAAGCACCCCGACCGAATAAATGCTCGCCGCGCAGCTGCCCTTGAAATGGATCGGTGTCCCAGGCAGACAGCGGATCGGGACGCTGGACATCATAGTGCCCGTAGATCAGGATCGTCGGAGATGCTTCGACCGGCGGCTCCAGGCTCGCAAACAGAATCGGGCTGCGGGAGGTCTGGAAGATCTCCACGTCATGGCAGGGAAGGCGCTGCAAGCGGTCAGCAAGCCATTGCGCCGCTTTGACGCAATCATCCTTGTAGGCGTCATCGCCCGACACAGATCGAATCGCGATTAACTCGACCAGGTCATCGGCCAATGTACTCGACCGGGCGCTGGCTTCCTGCAGGGCAGATTGCAGACGTGAGTTCATCGCTTAATTCCTCCGCTTGCGAGATGCACGAATCCAGAATTGGATGGGAGGCTAGCAACCTTCATTATAAAGAACCCACAGACCGAGTTATGCTCCCCGTCCCACCCGCTGGATCCAGGTCCAGATTTCAGACCATGCCAAGAAGAAAAGGAGAGAGGACGCGCTTCCTCTCTCCCGTTTCACCCTCTTTCATTTCTCCTAGAACGCCCACTCACCGTCCCGCAATACCGGTTCACGCGTGCCTTCCGCCGTCAGGCCGTCAATGTCCAATTCATTTGAACCGACCATGAAGTCGACGTGCACCTGGCTCGTATTGCCGCCGGCGTCCACAAATGCCTCATCCTCCATGGCCGTTCCATCCTGCAAGCAAGCTCGGATACCGCGGCCGAGGGCGATATGGCAGGCCGCGTTTTCATCATAAAGCGTGTTGAAGAAAAGCAAACCCGATTGCGAGATCGGAGAACTGAATGGCACCAGTGCCACCTCACCCAGCCGGGCAGCGTTCTCATCGGTCTCGATCAGGTCCCGCAGCTGCTTTTCGCCCCTGGAGGCCTTCAAATCGACAACTTTACCCGCCTCGAAGGTCAGTTGGAAATCTTCGATGATCGAGCCCGCATAGCTGAGCGGCTTGGTGGATGCAATCACGCCATCGGCCCGCTCACGATGCGGTAAGCTGAAAACCTCTTCGGTCGGGATGTTGGCTGTGAAGGGGATCCCGGTCTTATTCTTCATTCCCGCGCTCTGCCAGATATGTCCCTGGGGCAGCCCGACGGTCAAATCCGTACCTGGACCTTTGTAGTGCAGTGCGTCGAACCCCTTCTTGTTGAGGTGGGCCGCACGCTTCGCCAAATCCGCAATATGATCTTGCCAGGCTTTGATTGGATCTGGCTGGTCGATCCGGCACGCTTTGAAGATCGCCTGCCACAGCAGATCGACGCGCTCTCCCTCTTCAGCATCAGGGAAGACCATGTCTGCCCATCCCTGCACCGGTGCCCCGATGATGGTCCAATTGATGATATTGCCGGTGACGTACTTCAGCGCGGGTTCGAGATGGCTGATGGCCGTCTTCCGGACGAGGTTAATCCGGTCACCATCCTGGTCCTTCAGCAGCTGTGGATCCTCGCCGAAGATCTCGAGCATGGCATCTCCCCGCTCCATGTACTCCAGCAGGGCCGTTAAGAACCATTCCGGGTATTCCTCGAACGAATCCTCCGGCGCGTGTTTAAAGCGCAGGAGATCCGTTTGCTGATCGGCCCAGATCACATCTACATAAGGCGCGCCAGCCTGATAGGCTGCGACCTCGATCTCATGCACCAGGGGAGCAAGTTCAAGCGGTACGCCGCGATTGAGCCACTTCCCGATGATGATCAGCCGCTGGCCTGGCTGCAAATTGTTGCCCACTCGAACCCCGACCTGGGCGTATTTTCGAAGCAACTGCTGAAATTCATCCGGCATGACCTGCCTCCATGATGGTGAAAGTTGTTTCTGTCCATCTCATCGCATCGAGATTGTAATACTTTTCCAGGTTCCAGCCAGCCATCACGGGCAAGCCCCGGAGGCTTGCGCACTGGATATCAAGGCCGAACATGGATCGATGAATGCTCCAGAAGGCGCGGTAACGGCAGCGAAACCCAGAACGGCGACGAACGGGCCGGGAATCAAATTGATACGGATTGCAAACCCGTCCCGTGCTGCGTGGCGATGCGCGTCAGTGCCCGCATCCTTCAGGGGATGCGGGCACATGTCCGGCTGTGCTCGAAGCTGCACCAGCTATCCGGTATTTTCATGATCAGGACAGCGTACTGCCGGGGTTTGTCCGGGACCGTAAATCCGGGCGGACGCACAGGCGACCGGCAGTTGGACTGCGCTCAGGAACCTGGGCAGTCTATGCTCGATGCCGGGATGCTCAGCATTTTGAGAAGTTAGAGCCCATCAATACAGCTTGCAGCCAGGATTGCTGATCCCTCCGCGGAGTCAATCAGCAGGGTCACCCTTGCCCCTGGCCAGGGGTTGAAAGAAAGCCCAAATCAACTCTCCGGCGACCGCATCCCGGCTTACTTTCCCGATCAGAAAACGCGGCGCATACTGCACCCCACCGGGCCAGGTGTGACCGCCACCTTCAACACGATACAACACGACACTCGAACCCCCTGCGCAGCCCGGATGAGATTCGCGAATAATAAGCGTGCCGTCATCTGGATCCGCATCAGCCAGAGGCGCGACATTGGGCGGCTGCGTGCACTCATTCGATCGCAGCCAGAAATCGATGGTTGCTTGCGTCGAGTAGACCTGACCCAGCTGCTGGCGCAGCAAATGCACCTGCCCGCCATCCCAGGGCACGAGCGGGTCCTCAGTGCCGTTCATCAACAGTATTGAAATCGGAGCTTCCGGATAGCAGTTGAGATCCACGGGCAATTCTGCGATCACAGCAGCGGCAGCCGCAAACGTGGCGGAAGCTTCGCAGGACATGCGCATGGTCATCATGCCGCCGTTCGATACCCCGGTCACATAGATCCGGTCGCGATCGATCGGGAACTCTGCTTTCAGTGCATCGACCAACGCCAACAGGAAACCGACATCATCCACCCCCTCTTGCACTGTCCGGCGGGAATAGACCAGCCGGCCATCATTCCAATGATGGTCCACGCCCTCCGGGCAAGCCACCAGGAAACCCTCCGCTAATGCAAGCTCCTGTACACCGCCTCGCAGCCGGCACATCTGACGACCGGTGCCGCCGCCGCCGTGCAGCGCCAGGACGAGTGGAATTTTCTCTGCACCTGAAGGGATCTTCGGCATGACCAGGTAATACTTGCGCTCACGACCCCCGTGTTCAAGCGTTCGCCGCTTCAACCTGGTGAACCTCGCGCAACCAGTCAGCGACAACAAACAGGCAGCGGACAGAACGGCCTTCAAAGCCCGGGAGCGTGAGATGCGTAACGAGAACATCACTGATCCCCCCGATACGCATCCCAGAGGGCGAGCGCAGGTTTGGGCTCTCCGTCTGCATGGCGCAAACCGATATGCGCGAAGTGATTGAGCGTCTCCAGATCGCTCTCGCTCATGCCCCCCTCTAGCGCGTTCGGTCCGATCCAATCCATATTCAGATCATCGAGCAGCAGGTAGGTCCAGAAGACCAGGCGCTCCCCGAGCTGCTCATGCAACGCCTGCAGATAAGCCACCTGCCCCGCTTCGTCAACCGCTAGGGGGCCAACTGGTTCGGTCGACCAGCCGCCTTCCGCCACGGCGAGCGGTTTCTCGGTCCGTCCGAGCAGCGGCGTGTAGTAACCATCCAGAATGCCAGCATCGCCCGGGTAAATAAAGAACGGGTAGGAGGAGATCACCCACAGATCGAGCCTCGGCTCGAAAGCCTCCACCTGGTCCCAGTTGGTTTGGTACGCCGGCCGGCCCTCGGAGGCCGGTTCGAACATGTTGTTCAGGTCATCCCACTGAAACGTGACGAAGATCTGTGTGTCAGGGGCTTCAGCCTTCACCCGGTCGTACACGTCGCGGTAGAGACTGAGATAATTTGCGGCATCATCCGGATGGGCGTCGAGATAGGTGTTGATCTCCGAGGCCAATCCCAGATAGCTAGGCTGGAATTCGCGCACCACCCACAGGGTGAAATTCGTGAAAGCCGCTCGCACGTCCGGGTTGCTGAAAGCGGGCTTCCATCCCTCGGGCAGCCCATAAAATTCACTCCGGTTGAGGCCGTTCAGCGGATCGATGACGAAGATCCAATCCAGTCCGAAGCGCCGGCTGAGTGCGATCACGTTGCGCCGTTCCTCCCGGCTCGCGCTTTCGCCCTCGGTGCCATCGACGAAATCAATCCAGGGCACGTTGGGCTGGAAAAGGATGAAGTCGGCATGCTCATGCAGGGCCTCGAAATGATCCAGAATGCTCTCGAAAGAAGAATCCGGAGGTGAGGGGAAAAAACCGTAGGCTGTTCTCCCGCGGGCGAATGCCGACACGCGTGTTGCATCCTGTGGGCTGTCAGTGGGCGGCATCGAAGCCGGCGTTGGTGTTGGGCTGCCGCACGCCAGGCTTGCGATCAAAATCGATGCGAAGAACAGCACGGCCGTCCGATCTGGGAGCTTCAGTTTGTTCATTATGCCTCGCTACCCATACTTACCCCAGGCAGGGCCGAAAAGTCGCGCAAGGATCGCAATCTAACCGGGCCTACGCATGCTGGTGCCTCATGCGGCCGCATCTATGCCCGATCTGGCTTTGCCATCACGATCCGTGCGACCTGTCATCAAGCTGCGCAAGGTGGATTGCAAGGCATGCTCGTATTGCGGAATTCCAGCCTGGGAATGACCTTACTCCCGCAGGAGCTGGTCGATAAGAGCCGCTGCGAACGGATTCTGTCCCGCTGCCAGCTCATCGAGCCACTGCAGTCTGGATTCGGCGAAACGCTCATAGCGCGCCGGATCTTCGTTCTCCAGCCTGTCCAGGAACCGGGAGAAATCTGACGCTGCTGCCCGAAATTCACCCAGCATTGCATGAGCGACGCCGCGGCTGTCGTAGCCCTGCACGCTGCCCAGGCTGATCGCGTGATCACAGTGCGGCATCGCCACCGGGGCCTCGCCAGCCAGGCTCATGTACCAGCACAGGCCGTTCTCGATGAAGGCCGAATCCGGCGCCAATTCCAGGGCTTGTTCCAGCAGCTCAATCGAAGCACGCAGGTTTGCAGGATCCTGCCAGATCCTCACCAGGGCCAGGTTGTAGTAAGCCTCTGGGAAGTCGGACTGCTGTTCGATGGAATAGGCCAGATCCTGAGCGGCGCGGTTCAAATCACCGGCCGAATTGCGCTGCAGGTAAGCCATCGCCCGGTTGTTTCGTGCTGCAGTGAAGGTCGGACGGATCGACAGCGCCTGGCTGTAGTAACCGACCGCCCGGTCCACGTTTCCATCGATCGAGGCTTGCTCGATCAGCCCCAGATAAAAGTAGACCGGCGCGAGATTCTCCTCGCTGGTGGGTGGTTGCAGTGATGCACTAAGCAGCGCTGATCTCGCGCCCTTAAAATCACCATCGGCGTAGCGCTCGCGGCCTAAAACATAGAGGCTGATCCAGCTGATCTCATTCGGAAGGTCGAAATTGATCGTGGAGCTGAGCTGTTCCCCGCCAGCGACCAGCCAGCGCCGCTCCTGGCGCAGGTCGGAGGGATTTTCGGCTTGCGTTGTGATAATCGCCAGCACCTGTCCGCTGTCGTATTCACCCCAGATGATCAGGGAAGCATCAAGCTTATGCAGCCAGTTCAGGGCGGATTCTTCATCTTCGACCGCGGGCACTTCCTCGACGCGCACGTTTGCAATGCCCGCATCGCTGAAGGCGTCTTCGAGACTATCCCCCAGCCGTCCGGCGACGTTGTACCCCTGTTCCCGAGCGAAATTTGTGAACTCGCTGATCAGGACGAGCGTCTCACCGGCCACCGCCCGGCGCGGGTTCCTTCCGGGTTCAATGGACGGAAGGATATCTCCAAAATTCAGTGCCAGGAACACCCCCAGCATGACAGCCAGGACCGGGATGATGTACCAGGCCCAGCGTTTGAATGAGACAGGCGGTACCTGCCGGGATGCCGGCGCATCGAGCCCGGTGTCCGGCGTAGTGTCCTGCGATTGTGCATCAGCGGGCATGGTTTGTGGCGGAAAACCTGCCGCCAGCAGAAGCTCATCCCGCTCGTCTCCTGTGAGGCGCAGTTTCGAAGCAAGGTCGATGACATCCTGACGATGGCGGGGCCGGCTTGTGTGACCTTCACGCCAGCGAAAGATCGTCTGGCGGCTGACCCCCAGCCGGCGAGCCAGTTCGGCATCGCTGACACCACTGCGCTGGATGTAGTGCGAGATCAATTCGGAGAAAGTACGCATTCAAACGCCTGCCCGGTGGTTGTTGCATGGGATGGTACACACCTGGTTCTTGAAGTGTACACGCTCAGCGGAAGAATGAAAGTCAGGAAGTTCGACCCATTTCATGAACAGAAAGGAGCACACGATGAACACCCGAAAGACCGCCTTCCTGACCATCCTGCTGGTAATCCCGATAATCCTATCGGGATGCGCGGGCTCGATCGATACCTCGAAGTCGTATGGACGTGCGGTGATCAATCGCGGCTCGATCGTGCCTGCCGATACGATTCGCGTGAACGAGTACCTCAACTATTATGAGCAGCGCTTTCCTGAGCCAGACCATGGCGCGCTGGGTCTTGACCTGCGCCTGGGCAATCCGCTCCTACCGACATCCCGGAACGAAGCCTGGCTGCAGATCGGCATCCAGGCGCGCAGCGGCACGGAGACAATCCGCACTCCCTTGAATCTGGCGCTTGTTCTGGACACAAGCGGCTCGATGGCGGATCGGGAGAAGATGCCCTACCTGAAAGCGTCCCTGGAGGTCTTCCTTGGAAGTCTGAAACCTGAGGACCGGATTGCCATCATCACCTACAACACGCACGCGCAGGTATTGCGGTCCTCGCAGCCCGTCGGGGACGGCCGCTGGATCTCGAACGTCGTCCGGCAGCTCAGACCGGACGGCTACACCAATCTGTACGATGGATTGATAGCAGGCTTCGAACAGGTGAGCGACCATTACGACCTCCGCTTTAACAACCGCGTGATCCTGCTGACGGATGGCATCGCCAACCAGGGCGTCACCGATCCCCAGCGTATCGCCGGCGACGCGCTCGCTTACAATGACCAGGGGATCTATCTGTCGACGATCGGTTTGGGATACGACCTGGATGATGACCTGCTGAGCACGCTCGCCTACCAGGGTCATGGCGCCTACCACTTCGTCGATTCGGCCGAGGAGATGGACAAAATCTTCCGGCAGGAGGTCCAGGGGCTGGTGGAGAAAGTCGCCGAGCAGGTAACCCTCGTCCTGCAGCCGCTGAACGGCGTGCAGCTGGCGTGGGTGAGCGGATTTGAAGGGACGACGCCGGCAGCCGGCGCCCGGATCAAGCTGCCGGACATGGGTGCAGGCGAGAGTCAGGTCGTCATGGTCCGCATGCTGGTTCCAGACGGACCAGCCGGACCCGTTGAGCTTGCATCCGTGGGGCTTGAATACCAGGATGTATTCGCAGCCCGCCCGGCCAGCGTGCAAGCCACGCTGTCAGCGTCGCGCACAAACTCCGGCCCGCGCGATGCGCTGATCGATGTCGAAGTGCAGCGCAACGCCACGATCGTCCAATCGGCTGAAGCCCTGATACAAATCGACGGGCTGTTCAATCAGGGACGCTTCCTCGAGGCGTGGACCCTTGCGCATGATATGGAGTTCAGGCTGCGGGAGGTCGCGGCGGCAGCTGGCGATCCGCAGATGATCGAGGATGCCGATCTCTTCCAGCGCTACCAGCTCACGCTGGCCAGCGCCCTCGGCTATGACCCCGCCAGGGAGTCACCGCGCGAATCCAGCGGCCAGGAACAGCGCTGGGGAAGCGGAGAAACAGGGAACCCAACTCAGCTTCCGGAAATCGAGGTCCGCTGACCCTCACTCCCGGAATAGAACAAAGAGCCGGGGAGCGAATGCTCCCCGGCTTTACTGTTTGTGAGCCGGATATATCATAGCCAGCAACTTATCAGGAGATTCGAGACGAACTCTGTGGCTGCCCAGCCGGCAGGGAGATTGCCATTTTTAACGTACATGAAGCAGTCGCCCTGCATCGCAGGGCTCGCCACGGCGTTACGAATCGTGCACCCGCCACATGTCCTCGTCATCGAAAATCTTCTCCGCTTCAGCCTCGCTGCTGACCGCATCACGTTCAACGTCGCGCCCTCGACCCTTATCCTCCAGGACCTCATCGTAATACTCGTGCTGGATGAGCAGGTTCATGATCTCGTTTGTCCCGGTCCAGATCTGGGACAGGCGATAATCGCGCAGCATGCGCTCGACCGGGTAGATGTCGGTGTACCCGATCCCACCCATGACCTGCATCGCCTTGTTCGCTACCTGCCAGGCGGTGTCGGTGGCGAACTTCTTCGCCTCACTCACCAACCGGCGTCGATTCGGGGCATCCGCGTCCACCGCACGCGCCGCCATATACACCATCGCTCGCGCGGCATCAAGCTGGGTGACCGCATCGGCGATCATGAAACTGACGCCCTGAAAACGCCGGATGCGCTGCCCGAACGCACGCCGCTTGTCGCTGTAGCGTGCAGCGATCTCCAGCGCCGCCCGCACGCCCAGGCTCGCTGCGGCCGAGGTCAGGCGCTCGGGGATCATCATCTGGTTGAAGACATCGGCTCCGCCGTGGAGTTCGCCGATCAGGTTCTCCCGTGGCACCTCGACGTCCCTGAACACAATGCGTCCTGTCCCGCCACCGCGCGTACCCATCAGCCCGTACTGGTATTCCGTCTTCACGCCCGGACCGCGCTCGACGAGAATGGCGCTGATGCGCTGGTGCCGATGCGCATTTTCGTCGAAATTGGTGCGGCAGTAGACCAGGAACACGTCCGCCTCGGTGGCGCCGACGACGAAACGTTTCTGGCCATTGATCACGAAGGTATCTCCCTTCAGTTCCGCCCGCGAGGTGGCGCCAAAGAAGTCCGAACCGCCACGCGGCTCGGTTAGCGCCTCGGCGGAAACGATCTCGCCTCGCAGCAGCGGGCGCAGGAAGCGTTCTTTCTGTTCGCCGCTGCCGAATACATGCAGCGCCTCCCCGACGATCGAAGGCATCACGAACGCGCAGCCGAGCGTTGTACCGAGCACACCGATCTCCTCCTCAGCGACGACCTCAGCCGTCCATGGCAGGCCGCGCCCACCCCACTCGGGGGAGAAGCGCAGCCCGAGCAAGTTCGCCTCCCCAAGCGCACGTACAAAGTCTCTTGGATATTTAATCTCGTCACGGTCCAGAGCACGCAGGAGTTCATGCGGGACCTGGTCTCGAACGAAGTCGCGCACTTCCTGCTGAATGGCCTGCTCCGCTTCCGGCAGCAGAGGTTCGTAATACATTGCTGATCCCTCCCTGATACACGTGCTGATTGATTGCGAGTCATACACGCATCGGCTCGGGATCGCAAGCATCCACCAGCTCATTTCGTCGACCTGCCAAACTACCGCCAGCCTCTTCCCAGCACCGCTTTCTTCAGGTAGATTTATCCAGGGGATACCGGCCGAATCCGAAACTGCGGAGGCGATGGATGAGCTGGATGAAACGCCTGGACCAGGCACGGCGCGGGTACAGGGAGCAGGACGCCGCGCTTTCGAGCGCCGCTCACGACCCGGAGACCATCGCCCGGGCGGTACACGAAACTCCTGAGCAGCATGGCGGGTTGGGGTCAGCCTACCTGGGAGAGATTGTCTACGGCGGACTCGATGGGATCATCACCACTTTCGCCGTCGTGTCCGGAGTCGCTGGGGCAGAGCTCGGCACGGGGGTGATCCTGATCCTGGGGCTGGCAAACCTGTTTGCTGATGGTTTCTCGATGGCAACCGGCGCCTACCTGTCCACCAAGAGTGAGCAGGAGTTCTATGACAAGGAGCGGGCACGCGAAGCCTGGGAGGTGGAGCACTATCCTGACGGGGAGCGCACCGAACTGGTCGAGCTGTATCGCGCTTCCGGTTATGATGCCCCAGAAGCCGAGCAGCTGGTGGATCTCATTTCGCGTGACAAAGAGCGCTGGGTGGATGCGATGATGGTCGATGAGCTCGGCCTGCTGCGCGACGACCGCAACCCGCTGCTGAATGCACTGGCGACGCTGCTCGCGTTCATCGTGTTCGGCGCCACCCCGCTGCTGGTGTACCTGCTCGGATTGCTGATCGAGGTCCCGACTCCAGTCCGTTTCCCGGTTTCGCTCGGGCTCTCCGCAGCAGCGCTCTTCGGGTTAGGAGCGGCCAAAGTCCGGGTCACCCACCAAAGTCCGCTGCGCAGCGGGATCGAGATGCTGCTCGTAGGCGGCCTGGCGGCCGCGGTGGCGTATCTTATCGGCACGCTGTTGAAAGGGATTGGTGGATAGTCCGGCCTCCAGGACCGCCTGGACGTTGGGCATGCCATGCATGTGCCGCCCGGAAGGCGAGGCAGCGTCTCACGGCGCTGACTGAAATGCTGCAGATCGCAGCATACTGCTACGGCTGGCGTGCGACCATCCGGGTATGTTCAGATAAGGACTCTCAAATATTAACGGCCTTTCTGGGAGGTTTGCCATGAAACCGGATCGATCGTCCGAGACCGTCAAAGCGCTGTCCTGGCAGATGCTCTACGGCAACTATCGCTCGAGACTGGGAGCGGATGGCTGGCAGGAACTCGCCGAAACGGTCGGGGCCCCGGCCTTCCGCGGTATGGATCCCGACGAAGACTGCCCTATGGGGCCGTTCAATCAGGCGGTGCTCTGGATCGATCAGCGTCTTGGGGACGGCGATGGATCGCTGGTGGAAGAAATCACCATCGCTTCGGTTGAACGCTGGGAGAGCATGTTCCGCAACCTGGCCCGTCAGCTACAGGGCCGGCCGCAGAAGATGATGGAGATCTTCTGCACCGAGGTCCACCCCTACTTCCTGAACGATCCGGGGGCAAGCGAGATCGTCGAGTCCGCCGAAGACCACTTCGTCCTGCGGCTGGACAACGGGCTGCTCGAGCCATTCAAGATCGGGCTGATCAGAGGATTTTGCGGGATCGTGGGCGCGCAGGCTGAAGTTCGCAAACAGGGCGACATATACCAGGTTACCTGGACGATCCAGGAGGCGACACCGGCGCCATCCCGCTGGGCGCTCCTGGTCAATGCCACCCGCCTGCCTTTCCTGACGGCTTCTGTGATACCTGTGCTGGTCGGGACAGCTGTCGCCTGGCGGTATGGTCCACTCGACCTGATTAATTTTCTGCTCGCCTTCTTCGGCGCAGCGTGCTTTCACATCGCGGCGAATGTCATCAACGACTACTACGACCACCGCAGCGGGGCGGACGAAGCCAATCTCACGCCAACACCGTTCTCGGGTGGCTCGCGCCTGATCCAGCGTGGCTTGCTTTCTGCACGCCAGACGCGGACACTGGCGGTGACCTTCTATGCGCTGGGTGGCCTGACAGGGCTGGGGCTGCTCGTGAGAGTCGGTTGGCCGGTATTGCTCTTCGGGGCAGCCGGAATGCTGGCGGGCCTCCTGTACACCGCCCCGCCCTTCCAGCTCGTACACCGCGGCCTGGGCGAGATCGCTGTCGGCCTGGGTTTCGGACCGATCATTGTGCTCGGCGCCTACTGGGTTCAGACGCGGCAGCTGAGTCTGGAAGCCTTCATCGCCTCGCTTCCGGTCGGCCTGCTCGTGGCGGCCATTCTGTACATCAATGAGGTGCCCGACCGTTTATGGGATGACCGTGCCGGGAAGCGCACGCTGGTCGTGCGCTTTTCCCCCCGGGCAGCGGTGATGGGATACGCCGGTCTGATCGGCGCGACATATTTAATCATCGCCGCAGGGGTGCTGGCCGGTGTGCTGGCGCCAGCCGCGCTTCTAAGCCTGCTGACGGTGCCGATGGCCTGGAGCGCTTACCGTACGCTGCGCAGGCACTTTGGCTACCCATACAGACTGATACCCGCAAACGCCGCGACGATCTTCATCCATCTTTTAACGGGGATGCTGCTCTTCTGGGCGTATATCGGAACCGGTTTGGCCGAACGCTTGTAAAGGGCTGCGGACTCCTGCCAGCGGGTGGTCGAAGTATCGCCGGGGATTATTGATTCTCCCTGCTTGAGCTACAAACCGATCTCAAAGCCTAGCCCGGTTGCCGAGCCTATTGGTTGAATTCTCGGGATGAGTCAGCCGCGGGGCGAGGAGACGATAGATGGTGAGGAAGAACACCGAGATGCCCGTTAGCGCATAGAGCCACAACGCCCAGGCCGAAACCGTATCCGTTCCGCTGAAGATCCCGTGGGCCATAACGAACAGGAATGCCAGGTAGCTTATCAGGTGTATGGTCCTCCAGCGCTGCCCGCCCAGCCGCTTCCGGGCGTAGAAAGTCAACGTCACAAGCAGCGATAGGTACAGGCCCAGCTGACCGAACCCCACCCACGCTGGACGGTAGCTCTCCATGGCAAACGGCACCAGCACACCCGTCAGCGAAGTGTTTATAAATCGATCCCCGAGCAGGATCAAGCCGTGAAACAGGCTGAAGGCGATCGCCAGCAAGCTCACGTGATGGTGCACTTCGAAAGCGGCCGGCCCGCCCGGC
>JARRJK010000040.1:22331-25003 GCA_037379555.1 Anaerolineales bacterium
GCCTTTGGCTGGCTGCCGCTCGCCGAGGAAAGTATCCCCGGCAGGAGGCCGGGCAGGACGCTTACGGCCAGGAACGCCCCGGCGGCGGCCGTGAACAATAGGATGAGAAAACTCTGCAACGGCACAACCTGTTCTTCATCAATCGGAGGGGGATTTCGCATTAGCTATTCACTCCACAGGTAGGATCCCATCGTCTTGCTCAGGATCGTGGATCCGTCATCCAGGACCATCAGTCCGGCATATTCCGGGCGGGCATCGAGCCACGCCAAACCTTCGGCCTCACCAAGTATGAGCGCGCATTTTGCCGCCACCTCGGCCTCCAGGGCTGTCGGCGCGATGGCGGTCGCCGTCAGGACGTGATTCTCGGCCGGTTCGCCGGTGCGGGGATCGATGATATGGTGGCGGTTTTTACCGCCCTGACGCCAGTGGTGGACATCGCGGCCGGAGGTCGCCACCGCTTCACCCTGCAGGGCGAGCAGACCGATCAGCTCCTGCGGGGCGTGCGGATCCGTGATCCCCACCGGCCATGCCGTGCCCGGGTCCCCGGGTGGAACTGTGGCGACGTCACCCCCCGCGTCGACGAGGCCCGCCCCGACCGCACCCAGGCGCTCGACTGCGCGATCGGCGGCCCAGCCTTTCGCGATCCCACCGAAATCCAGGCGCGTTCCGGCGGGCATTCGCACCCGGCGCTGGCTGCCGTCCATTTCGATTTCCAGTCTGCTCAACTGGCGAGGCTGGATAGCCTGCAGGCTGAACTCTGCATCAAGCGTCGCCACCATCTCGAAACTCCTGTCGTAGCCGAACGCCTCAAGCGAACCCTGCAGGGCGGGGGTTACCAGCCCGGCGCTCATCCGCTCGACGGTACCTGAAACATTCAACAGTTCCCACATGACCGGACTCACGCTGACCCAGTTCCCGGACCGGCGATTGAGCCTGTTCAACTCACTGTCAGGACGGAAGCGGCTCAAATGCTGCTCCCAATCCTCGAACCAGGATGGGATCTCAGCCAGCGCGAGCCGCGCGCGCGGTCCATCCACGTCCAATGCCGCCATCATATGGCTGCCCATCGCCCGGAACTCGATCCGTTCCACCACCTGCTCCTAGCGTGAAGATTGGGTGCGCGTGATCGGAAACAGGCTGGAGGAACCCCGGCCTGACACATTGACCGACCGCAGCGATGATCTTCGTCTGGCCGAGCCGCTGTTCGTCAGCAGCCTGGGGAGCTCACCCAATATCTGTTCGACAATCCCACGCACATCAACAGGCTGGGGCGGCGTACTGTTCTGCAGGCCCTGCCGGCCAAACCAGCCCCAACCGATCAGGGTGCCTGCCAGCGCACTCATCGAAATCAGAGCCTTCACGCCCTTTGCCGGGCCCGGCTTGCGCCTTCTGCTTCTATGTCCACTCATACCGCTGTCATCCTTTGTCTACCGATGCACCTGCTCAGCTAGTCGTCAAACCATTCACCTTCGTCATCATGCTCGCGCGACGAGGGTGAGGAATTCACCAGGGACGAGCCGGCGCTGCTGTTGAACAGAATGGCACCCGAAGTCGCGTCAACGTACACCCGTCCACGGTCATAGATCAGCTCATAGGCTGCCCGGCCGTTTACACTGACCAGCTCAGGATTCCTCAGCAGCGTCCCGCCATCCAGGGCGATGCGGCCCAGGGCGACGGCCAGGTCTGCGGGAACGGGATACTCACCCGCCACTGAGCCCTCGGCGGCCCCTTCGGCCTCAACTAACCGCTGGTTGGCCTCATCGATCATCTGCTGGTACGCAGCCTCGCGCTCCTGGAGCAACGCCTGGACCTCAGGATCGTTGAGCACGTCCTCGATCGTAGCGGGCTGGGGCGCCGACTGCGATTGAGCGAATGCCGCCAGCACGCCTCCGGCGGTTACTAACACGAATGCTGTGATTCCAAGACTCAAGAAAAGCGCCTTCCTATTCATCTCGTATTTCCTCCTCCAGTTGCTGCCATCAGCCGGTCAGGCTTCCTGCATGGTCTCTCGCATCGATTGCATCTTAAGTCCGGGCTGCTGCAGAAGGATTAGAATGGGAATTGAATTTTCCAATCAATTTCCAATCTTTGGGTGCTAAATTTCCCTATGACCTTCGCATGAAAATCCTATTGATCGAAGACGACCGACGGCTGGCAAAACTCATTCAGGAGGTCCTGACGGATGAGGGGTTTGATCTCGACTCGGCTCATGACGGGGGAGCCGGCCTCGAGTTAGCCCTGCGTGGCACGTATGATGTGGCGATCATCGACTGGATGCTGCCCGAGCGGGACGGCCCGGCTGTGATCCGCGCCGTGCGAAGCGCCCGGCTGCCGACCGCCTGCCTGCTGCTCACAGCCCGCACCCAGGTCGAAGACCGGGTGGCCGGCCTGGACAGCGGAGCCGACGACTACCTCGCCAAACCTTTCTCGTTTGATGAACTGCTGGCGCGCGTGCGCGCCCTTGGCCGACGCTTTACGATCGTCGATGGCGGGGATCCCTGGGAACTGCGCCAGGGCGATCTGGTGATGGACCTGCGGGCACACCGCGCACGGCGCGGGAGCGCGCTGCTTGACCTGACGAGCACCGAGTGGAAGCTGCTGGAATACCTGATACGGCATCCTGACCAAACGCTCACGCGTGAGCAGATCCTGGATTACGTATGGTCTTATGA
>JARRJK010000041.1:0-17970 GCA_037379555.1 Anaerolineales bacterium
CTGAAGCCCGATGTCGACCCAGATCGCGGGCATCCTGTTGGTGGGGATGGTATCCAACCAGCGCGCCAGAAGCGCATCGCCGTGGAGTACAGCCGGGCTGTGTAGGCTGACTTGCCCGAAGAGACCAGGATGGCGCAATCCGATCTCAAGCGCCTGGCCGCCGCCGCGCGAGAGTCCTCCAATCGCGCGCCACACAGCCTGCGGGCGGGTGCGGTAGTTCGAGTCGATGTGATCGATCAGCCCGTCAACAAGCGCCGTCTCGATCGTCAGGCCGGTTCGCTCCCAGGGCATCACGATGATAAAAGGCGGGATCGCGCCCTCGATGATCAGGTCATCGGCGGCTTCATCCGCGCCGAATTCGTCCCATTGTGCGTCGGTCCCGAGCAAACCGTGAAGCAGGTAAAGCACAGGATAACGCTGGCCTGTGCTGCTGTCGTAACAGGGCGGAAGGTAGATGCGGAAAGGCAGCGGTCGTGGTTGGCCTTCCACGGTAATCTCATCACGCTCGATCCTGCCGGTGGTCGGGGAGCATGAGTCATCCTGCCCAATCTGGTGCGGGTGTCGGGACGTTGCTGCGGAGAGCGGGTGAGGGGCCGGGCTGTGAAGCGGATTGGCTATAGCTGGTCTGACTACGCTGAGCAAAGCGAGCAGTGTCAGAGTGTAAACGAGGCCAACCATCCAAAAGAATACCCCGTCAGCCTGCTGCCTTGCCGCAGACCGACGGGGGCGCCTGTTGGCTGTAGTGTAGGACGGTTCAGGCCGCGGGTCAACTGTGGTCCCCATCCTCGGGCTGGTCCAGCGTGTGCTCATCCAAAACGGCCTTCGACATAATCCTCGGTTCGCTGGTCGGTCGGATTGGTAAAGATCTGGCGGCCGGGCGAGTACTCGATCAATTCCCCGCCCAGGAAGAAGGCGGCATAGTCGGCAGTGCGGGCTGCCTGCTGGACGGAATGCGGCACGAGGACGATTGTATAGTCCTGTTTAAGCTGGGTGAGCGATGTCTCAACCTTGCCGGTTGAGATCGGATCTAATCCCGAGGTGGGTTCATCCAGCAGGATGACTTCCGGCTGAAGGACCAGAGCGCGCGCCAGACACAGGCGCTGCTGCTGACCGCCGGAAAGCGAGACCGCCGGCTCATCGAGCCGGTCCTGCACTTCGTCCCACAAGGCTGCGGCTCGCAGACTGCGTTCAACAGCCTCGTCCATGGAGGTTTCATCCCGGTCGCCGCTGAGCTCAAGCCCGTAGGTGAGGTTGCGGCGGATGCTCATCGGCAGCACGACCGGCCGGGCGAAGACCATGCCCACCTTCCGGCGCAGGGAGATGACATCGGTCTTCGGCGAGAGGACGTCCTCCCCGTCCAGCAAGACGCGCCCTCTGACTTCAACCACATCCGCCAGGTCGTTCAGTCGGTTGATGGTGCGCAGCAGCGTCGACTTCCCGCCCCCGGCAGGGCCGAACAGCACTGTAATTGCCCTGTCCGGGATCAGCAGGCTGATCCCGGACAGTGATTCGGTGCCGTCAGAATACGAGACCGAAAGGCCTTCGATCTTGATCTTGATCACTCGGTCGGCGTGGTCCACCGGCAGCGCGGGAGCGGCGTTCACCATTGGCGGCGTGCCCTCGCCCGGGAACGGATAATCGTCGCGATGACGTTCATGCCGAGGACAAATGTGAGCAGCACGACGGCCGTGCCGTATTGAATGCGGATCGGCATGCCCGGGACCTGGGTCGAGATCACGAAAAGGTGGTACGGAAGCGCCATGCTGGCGTCGAAAATGGAATGCGGCAGTCGGGGCAGGAAGAACGCGGCCACGGTGAAGAGGATCGGGGCCGTCTCGCCCGCTGCCCGTTCGAGGCCGAGAATCACGCCGGTCAAGATGCCGGGCAGCGCCTGTGGCAGCACGACCTTGCGAATCGTTTGCCATTGGGTCCCGCCAAGCGAGACGCTGACCACCCGGAAGCTGTTCGGCACTGCCCGCAGCGCCTCTTCGGCCGTGCTGATGATGACCGGGATGGTCATGATCGCCAGCGTCAACGAGCCAGCCAGCAGGCTGGTGCCGAACTGCAAGAAGAGCACGAAGAGCCCGAGCCCGAACAAACCGTACACAACGGATGGGATGCCGGCCAGGTTGATGATTGCGATGCGGATTGTGCGCGTCCAGCGGTTGTCGGCGGCATACTCGGCCAGGTAGATCGCCGCGCCGACGCCAAGCGGGACGGCGATCACGGCTGTTCCAAGCGTCAGCCAGAAAGTGCCGACGATGGCCGGCAGGATGCCTCCGGCGCGCATACCATCGCGCGGGATGGCGGTGAGGAACTCCCAGGAGATGGCCGGCAGTCCATTGGAATAAATGTGGACGACGATCAGCACGATCGGTGCCACAGTAAGCAGCGCGGCGAGCGACATTCCGGCAAAACCCAACCGTTCAATCCGTTTGCGCCGGCTGGCAGATACTCCAGCGGTCTTCTGGGGGCCAAGCGATGCGTTCATGTCGGCAGTCATCAGGAGAGAATCCGTTCGGCTCGTTTGCGCTGCCGGAACACGACGCTGGCCGCAGTCAGGTTGACGATCAGTGAGATGACGAATAGCACGATGCCGATGTAGAACAGGACGTGGTAGTGCACGCTGCCGTTTGCGACCTCCCCCATCTCGGCTGCAATCGTGGCGGTCATCGTCCTTACGGGCTTAAAGAGGTTTGAGAGTCCGGTCGGAAAGACGGGCGCGTTGCCGGTCACCATCATGACCGTCATCGTCTCACCGATCGCCCGCCCGATGCCAAGCATCACCGCGGTAAGGACCCCTGACCGGGCCGCGGGAAGCGTCACGCGCCAGATCGTCTGCCAGCGGGTGGCACCCATTGCGAGCGAAGCATCGCGGTACGTATTCGGCACCGCATCGAGCGCGTCCTCGGCCACGCTCACGATGGTGGGTATCGCCATGCCGCCCAGCAGCAGCGCGCCGGTGAAGGCGGTCAGGCCGGTAGGGATGTTCAGCAGCGTGCGCATGGCCGGGGCGATGATCAAAATCCCGATGAAGCCGAGCATCACCGAGGGCAGGCCGCCGAGCACTTCGACCAGCGGTTTGAGAACCTCGCGCGCCCAGCGGGGGGCGATCTCGGCGATAAATACCGCACTTGCGATCCCCAGCGGCACAGCAAAGAGCGCAGCCCCCAGGGTGACCAGCAGGCTGCCCCCGATGAGAGGCAAGATTCCAAAGTAATCCTCGATCGGGTACCAGCGCAGCTGGAAGAAATTCGAGAACTTCACTTCGGTCAGCGCCGGTGAACCCTCCCGCAGCAGGAAGATGAAGATCATCGTGACGAAGACGATCGCAGAATAGCCGGTCGCCTTGATCAGAGCCGTGATGAGCACTTCACCGAAGTTCCTTGCTCGCATGCAGTTAATCTTCCTGGAGCGGTACGAAGCCGAGTTCCTTCACGATGCGCTGGGCTTCGGGCGAGTGGATCCATTCCATATAAGTCTTGATCTCACCCTGCGGCTCGCCAGCAGTGTACATGTACAGATCCCGGGCGATGGGATACTGGCCGCTGTTCACCGTTTCGGCAGAGGGCGGGATGTAACCGCTCCCTGCGTCCCGGGCCACGGCGACCACCTTGACCTCATCCGTTACGTATCCCAGCCCATCATAGCCGATCGCGTTCGGATTCTGCCGGATTTCGGCCGTGATCCCCTCGGAGGATGGCAGTAGGAGCGTGTCGGTTGAGAACAAGGTGTGACTATCCTTCTGACCGAGGCGAAGGACATTCTCAAGGAAGTAAACATGCGTCCCGGAGTTGGTCTCGCGCGATAGGCGCACGATAGGCCGGTCCTCACCCCCGACCTGTTGCCAGTTGTTGATTTTGCCGCTGTAGATGTCGGAAATCTGCTGCAGTGTCAGGTCGTTGACCGGGTTTTCGAGATTGATGATGACCGCGATCGCGTCACGCGCGATGACAAATTCCACGGGGAGGATCCCGTTGGCTTCGGCTTGCGCTTCCTCCTCGCTCTTGATTTTGCGGGAGGCGTTGGCGATGTCGACCGTGCCGTTGATCAGGGCGGCGATGCCGGTCCCGGAACCGCCACCGGTGACCGAGATGCGCACTTGAGGGTCGACCTTCTGGTACGCTTCGGCCCATGCCAGCGCGAGGTTGACGATGGTATCCGACCCTTTATTCTCGATGGTCGTGCCCGCCCCGAGCGCCGCGTCAGCCTGCGAAGGAGACCGGCAGGCCGCTGTGACGATCGCCAGACCGAACAGCATCCACGCAAGATAGATAGGTTTACAATGCTTCATCGCAAGCCGATTATACGCGCAGGCCGAAGCTGACCCAAACCGGATTCTGGCGGATCAATCGGCTGTCCGAGTTGGTGTACAATGCGGCTATGCCGGACACCAGCGCCCCGAAGATCTCCGTCCGATCCCTGGATTTTTACTACGGAAAAGTCCGCGCGTTGAGCAGTATCACGATAGATATGCAGGCGCGCCATATTACAGCCTTGATCGGTCCCTCTGGATGCGGTAAGTCGACCTTCCTGCGCTGCCTGAACCGCATGAACGATACGATACCCGGCACGCAGGTCCAGGGTGAGGTGCTGATTGACGGCGTCGATATCTACCGATCCGACCTCGATCCCGTGGATTTGCGTCAAAAAGTGGGGATGGTGTTTCAAAAGCCGAATCCTTTCCCGCAGAGCGTCTTTAACAATGTCGCCTTCGGGCCACGCATCCTCAGACTGGCAACCAGCCAGCCTGAACTGGAGGAGATCGTCGAGCGTTCGCTGCGGAGAGCCGCGCTCTGGGACGAGGTGAAAGACCGCATGAATCAGGACGCGCTCGGCCTTTCCCTGGGCGAGCAGCAACGCCTATGCATCGCGCGCGTCCTGGCTGTCGAACCGGAAATCATCTTGATGGATGAACCAACGTCCGCCCTTGATCCGATTGCGACCCTTGAAATCGAAAACCTGATGACCCAGCTCAAGCAGCATTACACGATCGTCGTCGTAACACATAACATGCAGCAAGCGGCGCGTGTATCGGACCGGACGGGACTGTTCTGGTTGGGCGAGTTGGTTGAATTCGATGAGACGGGTACGATTTTCACCCGTCCCAAGCAGGACCGGACAGAGGCATATGTCACGGGGCGCGTCGGCTGACGCGGGTGAGGAGTTGGTCATGGCAAGTGGGCTGCGCGCGACGTATGATCGGGAATTCAAGCAAATCGTCGATAGCATTCTGAAGCTCGGAGATATGGTCGATCAGGCGATCGCCAATGCACTCCAGAGCCTGCAGGAACGCGATCAGAAGCTGGCTCAGCAGGTGATGGAAGACGATGAGAAGATCAACCAGCTGCGGTTTGAAGTGGAGGAAGCCTGCCTGACGCTGATCGCCACCCAGCAGCCGACAGCTGGCGACTTGCGGGCGGTGGTCGCTACGATGAACATCGTGGTCGATATGGAGCGCATGGGTGATCACGCCTCCGGCATCGCCAAGACCGTGATCCGCATGGGTGATGAACCGCTCTTGAAGCCATTGATCGACATTCCGCGCATGGCTCAGCTCTCACGAACCATGCTGCGGGAAAGTCTTGATGCCTTTATTGAACGCAACGCAGCGAAAGCGCGCGCGATCGCGAAGCGCGACGAGGATATCGATCACCTTTACCGGGCGATCTTCGATGAGCTGGTCGAGATCATGGCGGTCAAGCCGGAAAGCGTCGAACGCGCTACGTATCTGCTGTGGTGCGCGCATAACCTCGAGCGCATCGGCGATCGCGTGACAAATATCGCCGAACGGGTGATCTTCATGACGACCGGCGATATGCAGGAGCTGAACATCTGAGCGTGCCCTCGCCAGGCTTCTCAGTGCAAGGTCATTTGAGAGAGACCGGCAGGGAACTTGCTTCGGTGTTAGGCGCCGACATGGGAGCAATGACGCTGGCGCTGATGACATTTAGCCGGTCCGAAACGAACCCTCCACGCCCGATTTGACGTATAATCTCAATAATTGAAATCGATCACATGCCTTCGGGGCAGGGTGAGGGCAGAGATGCCCAATTCCCGATCGGCGGTACAGCCCGCAAGCGCAGTGCGCGCAAGATCCGGTGAAACTCCGGGGCCGACGGTATAGTCCGGATAGGAGAAGGCAGCGAGCAGCGCGTACGCGCTCGATTCCTGACGCCCCGGAGAGATTCCTCTTCGGGGCATGTGTTTGAGCGCCCTGACGTGTCTTGTGTCTGCCCATGCCCCGGAACTGCACCGGGGCATTTCTCTTGGAGATAGGGTGACGAGCGAGAACCAGAGCGATCGGAGCAGCTTTCGACGGAAGGTGAGTATCTCCCGCACAGCCTCAAGATGGCTGTTTCCGTTTGCGATCTTCGGCGGGCTCGCCCTTTGGGCTGCGGTGGCGCGCTGGGGTGGGCTGCCCGCGTTCATCCTGCCGTCGCCGGAAGCCGTTGGGCTGCGCTTCCTGGCTGCCTTGCGGGACGGCAGCCTGCTGCGGAATACCGGAGCCACATTGCTCGAGGTGCTGGGGGGTCTCGGGCTGGGATTTTCCCTGGCTACCATCCTCGGGTATGGTTTGGCGAAGTCGACAGCTTTGGAGCGTTTGCTTGCGCCCTATATCGTTGCTTCCCAGTCGATCCCGATCGTCGCCATAGCGCCGCTGCTGGTGATCTGGTTCGGTCCCGGGCGGCTGTCGAAGGTGATGATCAGCGCGCTGATCGTATTCTTCCCAATCATCATCAACACCATCGTCGGGGTTCGATCCGTCCCTGACGATCTTTACGATCTGATGCGATCCATGCGCGCTACCCGCTGGCAGGTTTTCACGCGGCTCGAACTTCCGGCCGCCATGCCGGTCCTGCTCGGTGGATTGAAGATCGGAGCCACGCTCTCCGTGATCGGTGCCGTCGTCGGCGAAGTCGTTGGAGCGGACGAAGGTCTGGGATTACTGATCAACATCGGGCGCGGGGTGTATGACACCACGCTGGTTTACGTCGCAGTCTTCATGCTGATCTTCATGGCCCTCACAATCTACGGCTGTGTCACGCTGCTCGAACGGCTGCTGCTCGCCTGGCAGGCCGATCCAGCGGACCGATAGAAAGGTGGATTCCGAAGATGAAGCCTGACCGTTTTCTTGCATTGGCGCTTCTGGGATTCTTGCTCTCAGCTTGCGGAGGCATCGCACCCTCTCCAGCCCCGGAAGAGCTGAAACATGTAAGCCTGACGATGGGCTACCGTCCCGATGTGCAGTTCGCACCGATGTACGTTATGGACGCCCTTGGATTTGACGCCGAGCAGGGGTTGGATGTGGAATTCCAGCATCTGCCGGAGACCGAAGCAGTCCAGCTCGTCGGAGTGGGAGAGATACCCTTCGCCATTGTGTCCGGTGAGCAGGTGCTGCTGGCCCGGTCGCAGGGGCTGCCGGTAGTGTACGTCATGGCCTGGTGGCAGGATTACCCCGTCGCGATTGCGGCGCGCAGTTCGCTGGGGATCGAAAGTCCGGCTGACCTGGTCGGAAAGCGGGTTGGACTGCCCGGGTTATTCGGAGCCTCCTACATCGGCTACCAGGCTCTGATGGAAGCCGCCGGCGTGCCGCTGGATCAGGTGCAGCTCGATTCGATCGGGTACACACAGGTGGAGGCGCTCAGCCAGGGCCTCGAGGATGCGGTTGTCGTGTATGCGAACAACGAACCCATTCAGCTTGAGAACCTGGGCATCGAGGTGAATGTCTTCCGCGTGGCGGATTACGTCCATCTCGCATCGAACGGCCTGATCACAAGCGAGCAGATGATCGAAGACCATCCGGATTTGGTGCGGAGCATGGTGGCCGCGTTCCTGTCTGGATTGGATGCGACGATCGCCGATCCGGACATGGCCTTCCAGGTGGCGGGTGATTACGTGGACGGCCTGCGTGAAGCCAATCAGGATGTTCAGCGCGAGGTCTTGCGCACGAGCATTGAATTCTGGTTGAGCGACCGGCCCGGATATTCGCAACCCGAAGCATGGAACAACATGCAGCAGGTGCTGCTTGGAATGGGCCTGCTCGAATCCCCTCTGGCGTTGAATGAAGCCTTCACGAACCAACTCCTGCCGGAAGCCGGGCCGTGACTGAAGCGAACCCGATCTTGAGCGCCTCGCAGCTATCGATGACGTTCCCGAACGGGAACGGCGGGCTGCACGTGCTGGATGGCGTCGATCTGGAACTGTATGAGCACGAATTTGTCTGCATCGTTGGTCCTTCAGGTTGTGGCAAGACGACGCTGCTGCGGATCCTCGGTGGGCTGCAGGAGCCGACGAACGGCGAGGTGTGCTTTGGTGAGGAGAAGATCGCCAGACCGCGCCGCCGGATCGGGTTCGTCTTTCAGCAGGCCAACCTGATGCCCTGGCGGACTGCGATCGAGAACATCTATCTGCCGCTCGAACTGCAGGGGATGCCCGCCCCGGTCTTGCAGGAAGAGGCCCGCAGGCTGATCGATCTGGTCCGGCTGAGTGGTTTTGAGACCAGCTACCCGCGTGATCTTTCGGGGGGTATGGCCCAGCGCGTGGCGATCGCACGAGCGCTGGTTCACGACCCTGAAGTGCTGTTGCTCGATGAGCCCTTCGGATCGCTGGATGCACTCACGCGGGAGCGGATGGCGATTGAGTTGATGCGCATCTGGGAGGCGCAGCAATCAACCGTGCTGATGGTGACGCATTCGATCTCGGAGGCGGTGCTGCTGGCTGACCGGGTGATCGTGCTCAGCGACCGGCCGGCTTCGGTACTGCTTAATCTGGCGGTTGACCTACTGCGCCCCCGTGCGATTGAACTTACCTATACGCGGGAGTTTGGCGAGCTGGCGGCCAAGGTGCGTGGGATGATCCGGTCTGGCAGATGATGTTCGCGCCTGCATGCAAACGTTGAATGCGTAAGAGCGGGGATTAACGCGATACGAAAAGATCATGGTCTTCCGTAGGGGCGGGGTTGCTCCGCACTAAGAATAGTCTGGGAACGAGAATCTCGTAAGGGCGACCGGCCGGTCGCCCCTACATTTATTCCCTGCTCCTCTATTGAAAATTGTAGGGGCACGGCGCCGCCGTGCCCCTGGATGGATCTACGGTGATGAGGCGAAGGGTTCATTCTTTCTGCGTGTTTACGGCCCGGCGAGCCCGGCGGCGGATGATCAGGCGCCGCACGAGCCAAACCGGTATCGCCACAAGGATCAGGACCGGCGCGATCAGGATAACGATCACGATCGCCGCATCCGCCAGGAAGCGCAGCACATTGATCAGTGCTTCGAGCGCGGCCTTGGCGGTGCCCTCCGGCTGCCAGCGTCCGATCTTCAACGGCTGAGACACGACATCCGGCAGCAGTTCGACGCTCACGGCAGACAGGCGGGCCGACTGCTCGAAATACTGGATACGGCCTTTGATGACTTCGATCTCCTGCCGAACCTGTCGCAGATTCTCGAAGACACGCAAGACATCCTCGGCCTTCGTCAGCGAGGCCATGATCTCCCGCAGCTCGGCTTCGGCCGCCTCGAGGTTGCGGAGCTGTGACTGCAGGTCGGTGTATTCCTGAGTCACGTCCTGGCCGCTGATGTTCTCCGAGCGGACCTCAACCGCGCCGCTCTTGATTTGAGTTAACGCCTGGTCCAGCCTTTCGGCTGGAATCCGGATGGTGATGCTCGCCTGTGTCGCACGGACGCCGTCGCCAAATGTCGATTGATAGACGTTCGAGGTGACGACAAAGCCCCCCAGGTCTTCGGCAAGGCGGGTGATCGATTCAGCTTGCTCGGCCGGATCCTCCACGACGAGCGTCAGATTCGCATTCCGAATGACCAACCGTTCACTGTCAACTTCAGCCAGCGTCTGACTCAGGCTGCGTCCGATGGCGTTCGATGATACGTCGCTGCTCGGCTCGATGGCGAACTCCTCCGCCGGCACGCCGGCTACCGACGGTGCGAGCCCCTGCTCAGGGGATCGCATGGCGGCTGCCCCGCAGCCGGTGAGGATGATTGTGGCTATAACTGCAAAACTCACGATTCGCGTTGTTTTCATAGCGGCGCATCTCCCTGGTTCTATGGCTATCTGGATATCTACAAGACGACAGAAAGTCGAATGGGGTTCCCGGCTACCAACCGGCGATAAGTCGCAGCGCCTGGCGTTCGGGAAGGCCGGCTTTCAGGATACGCAACTGAACGGCCTTGATATCGTATTCAGCCCGCCTCAATTCCCACGTTTTCGCTTCCGTATCGAGGATGGCGTACGAGGCGCGTGGGTCGCCGTCGCGCGGTTGCCCGACCGAGCCCGGGTTCATAATCATTCGTGGGCTCAATGTCATGGGCTCGTTCCAGGTCACCGGTCGGAGCAGGGTATATGAGTCGACGAACGGCTTCTGGAAGATAAGGGGGATATGGGAATGGCCCACGAGACAGTAGTCTGTCTCAAAGGCTTCAAAGTTGCGATCCGCGGAGAGCGGATCGAGTATGTATTCCCAGACAGGTTGGTTCGGACTGCCGTGCGCCAGTGTGAATTCTTCGAGCGTGATCTTGCTTGGCAGGGTGTGCAGGAAAGCCAGGTTGGCTTCGCTGAGTGAATCTTGCGTCCAGGCGATGACCGAGCCGGCATCATTGTTGAAGCGCGTCAGGGGAATCTCGCCCACTGCCGCCTGGTCATGGTTTCCGATCAGACACAGCAGTCCTGGCAGGCTCTGAATGCGTTCAATACACGCATTTGGATCGGGTCCGTAGCCGACAAGATCTCCCAGGCACCAGGTGGCGTCGACATCCGGGACAGCGTCCAGGACGGCGTCGAGGGCGTTCAGGTTGGCGTGAATATCAGAGATGATCAGCACTCGCATGGGGGAGATAGTAGCATGAGCGGAGCAGGAATGGAAGTATTGGCCGCTCTGCTTGTAGCCGTCCGGGCGGTGACGTATAATCGCGCGCTAGTATGCCTATCATAGAGGGGCAGAGCCTCGAATTCCTCTCCCATAGCCCGGAACAGACCCAGCGCTTGGGCGTGCGGATCGGTGAGTTGCTGGAGTCAGGGTTTATCGTCTGTCTGGCTGGAGATCTCGGAGCCGGTAAAACCACCCTGACCCAGGGTATCGCGCGCGGCTGGGGCTCTCTCGATCCGGTAACCAGCCCGTCATTTATCCTGATCAATGAGTATTCCCGGGCGGACCGCCAGGTCCTGTATCACCTCGATGCCTTCCGGCTGGAAAGTGCAAACGAAGCACGTTTCCTCGGGCTGGAGGATCTGCTCGAATCGGGAAGCCCGATCGTGATCGAATGGCCTGAGCGAATTCTCGCCGCGCTGCCGGATCAAAGGCTGTGGATCGGCATGCGCTGGGTGGACGAATTGCGCCGTGGACTTCAGCTGCGCGCCAGCGGTATTCGCTACGAGCGCATGCTTGAACAGTTCCGGCAACTGGCTTTTGGAGGGTGAGCGTGATCCTGGCGATCGACACCTCCTCCCGCATGCTTGGCTTGGGATTGCACACCGGCGAGCAGGTTTTGGCCGAATCGCTGTGGAAGGGGAACAGGCATCATACCGTTGAGCTCGGCCCGCAGGTCGCGCTGCTGCTCCGGCGCAGTGGTTGTACGCTTGACGACCTGCATGCGGTCGCCGTGGCTCTCGGACCAGGTTCATACACAGGGCTGCGCATCGGAATGGCGTTAGCCAAGGGACTGGCGCTTGCAAGAGGTTTCAAACTGGTGGGCGTCTCGACGTTCGACATTCTGGCACATGCCCAGCCGACCCGCAGCGAGCCGATGTTCTGCGCGATCGAAGCGGGACGGAAGCGCATCGCAGGATTGTGGTACAAATGGGGCCGGCGGGGATGGAAGGCGCAGGGCGAAGCCGATACCACCACCTGGCAGGCGGTCCTGGAATCGATCACTGAAACCTGCTTTATCGTGGGAGAGCTTGATCCGGAAGCCCGTGAACATTTGGCTACTCTTGACAACGTCATCCTAGCTCCTCCATCACAATGCATACGCCGCCCAAGCGTGCTGGCAGAGATCGGACTGGAGCGTCTTCGATCAGGGAAGTTGCCAGATTCGGAGCGTTTAGCTCCAATCTACCTGAACACCCCCTGAATCCGAGCCGAGCATGATGAATGAGCCCGCGGTGCATGTCCGCCGGATGACACTTGCCGACCTTGAGGCGGTTCTAGAGATCGATCGCAAATCGTTCTCTATGCCGTGGTCGGAGCGGACCTACCGCAGCGAACTGACCTCCAACACGGCCGCATACCTGTATATCGCTGAGGAAGGTGGCCGGGGAGAGGTGCTGGGTTACATCGGATTCTGGTTCATCGCCGACGAAGCGCATATCAGCACGCTGGCGGTCAAGCCCGCTTTTCGAAGAATGGGGATTGGCCGCAAGCTGCTGCAGACGTCGCTTGTAGAAGCTGCGCGCCTCGGGGCGGAAATCGTGAGCCTGGAAGTTCGGGCTTCTAATCGCGCGGCCATCGCGCTTTATCGTAAGCATGATTTTTCCTTACGCGAGCAGCGCGTGGGGTACTATCAGGACAATGGCGAAGATGCCCTGTACATGATCCTGGGGAATTTGGAACCTTGGCGAAGTCAAGCGAGGGAGGTCGATCGTGACGTCCGAAGAAATCCTGAGTGAAATCGCAAGTCAGGTCGTCGCATGTGAGGACTGCAGGCTGCATCTCTCACGCAAGCACGCCGTCCCCGGCGAGGGGCCGGCTAACGCGGACTTGATGTTTATCGGCGAAGGGCCTGGTTTCCATGAAAATGAACAGGGACGCCCCTTTGTCGGGGCTGCCGGTCGCTTCCTCGAAGACCTGTTGGGGAGCATCGGATTGAAACGTGAGGATGTCTTTATCACCAACGTTGTGAAGTGCCGCCCGCCCGGCAACCGCGATCCTGAAGCGGAGGAGATGGCCGCTTGCTCGAAATATCTCGAACGGCAGATCAAAGCCATTAACCCGAAGGTGATCGTCACGCTTGGCCGCTTCTCAATGGCACGCTACTTCCCGGATGCACGCATCAGCAAAATCCACGGCCAACCCAAGCAGGTTGGCGGCCGGCTTGTGGTTCCGTTTTATCATCCAGCGGCAGCGCTGCACCAACCGTCGCTGCGCCAGGTCGTGGAAGATGATTTTGCACGGCTGCCGGAGCTGATTACACGCGGCGCCCCGAATGAGCCGCCAGCGCTCGATACCAGTGAGCAGGACGCCGAGCAGCTCAGCTTATTCTGAGATCATCCCGGTGATGATCAGGAGATGAGGATCTATGTCGAAGAGTTCTAACGACTTGCCAGCTTCGGCTCGTGATTTGGTGGCGAAATTCAAGCAGAGGCAGGGCCAGATCGGCGTGATCGGACTGGGGTATGTCGGCCTGCCACTCGTCATGGCCCTGACCGAGGCTGGCTTTGAAGTGATCGGGCTGGATGCCGATCCAGAGAAAGTGGCGATGCTTCAAGCTGGCAAATCGTATGTGGAAGATGTGCCCAGCGAAGCCATTGACCGTACCGTGAAGAATGGGAAACTCAAACCCACCACCGACTACAAGGATCTCAGCCAGGTCGACGGCGTCAGTATCTGCGTCCCGACCCCGCTGCGGAAAACCGGCGATCCAGACTTGTCTTACATCGTTGCCGTCTCGAAAGCGCTCGTTCCGGTACTGCACGCCGGGATGGTCGTGATCCTGGAGTCGACGACCTATCCCGGGACGACGCGTGAGTTGGTCCAGCCGGAGCTCGAATCGACGGGCTTGAAGGTGGGCGAGGACATCTTCCTGGCTTTCTCCCCGGAACGCGTCGATCCGGGCCGGACGGATTGGACGACGGTCAATACCCCGAAAGTAATCGGCGGCATCACGCCGGCCTGCACCGCGGTTGCAGCCGCAATGTACGGCGCGGCGATGGAAAACATTGTGAGCGTGTCCTCGACCGAAGTGGCCGAGATGACCAAGCTGCTCGAAAACACCTTCCGGGCGGTTAACATCGGCTTGGTAAATGAATTGGCGCTGATGTGCGAGCGGCTGGGCATCGATACGTGGGAGGTGATTGATGCAGCGGCCAGCAAGCCCTTCGGCTTCATGCGTTTCACGCCTGGCCCCGGCCTGGGCGGGCACTGTATCCCGATTGACCCGCTCTACCTATCATGGAAGCTGAAGAGCGTTAAGTACAATGCGCGCTTCATCGAACTGGCAAGCGAGATCAATACCAACATGCCGCGCTATGTCGTCGGCCGGGTGCAGGACCTGCTGAACACAATCGGGCGGTCGATCCGCGGGGCGAAGATCCTCGTGCTCGGCGCGGCTTACAAGCCGGATGTCTCCGATACGCGCGAATCGCCTGCTCTGGATGTCATCGGCCTCTTGGAGGAGAAGGGTGCCGAGGTCGACTATTTTGATCCCTTTGTCGAGGAACTGCAGGGCGATGACTGGTCGAAGACATCGGTGCCGGACTTGAAGAAGGCTTTGAAGCGCGCTGACTGTGTGGTCCTGGTCACGGATCATGAGCAGTTTGATTATCCGATGATCGCCGACACGGCTGCGCTGATCTTCGATACGCGCAACGCCTTCCGCTCGCGGGGTTTAGATCGCGAGCACATTGCGAGACTGTGATGGGCCGATACCTCGTTACGGGCGTTGCGGGTTTCATTGGGTCAAAGGTAGCCGAGTTCCTGTTGAAGGACGGTCATCAGGTGCACGGCCTCGATAACTTGAACGATGCCTACGACCCACGTTTAAAGAATTGGCGGCTGGATCGTATTAGGAAGGACGAGAACCTTCGCTTCGACCGGATCGACATCGTCGATCACGATGCGCTTGCCAAGGTGTGGCAGCCAGAATCGTACGATGCGATCATCAACCTTGCAGCACGGGCCGGGGTCCGCCCGAGCGTTGCCCATCCGGAGATCTTCCTCGAAACCAACGTATTTGGGGCATTGAACCTGCTGAAGCTGGCCCGTGAACGCGGTGTGAAGAAGTTCGTCCTGGCTTCAACCTCGAGTCTGTACGGCGAGCACAACCCGATGCCGTTCCGGGAGGACGCTGATATCAGCCGGCCGCTTTCGCCATACGCCAGTTCCAAGGGTGCGGCGGAGATGCTCTGCCACAACTATCATCACCTGCACGGGTTGGACGTGACCATCCTGCGCTATTTCACGGTCTACGGCCCGGCCGGCCGACCCGACATGAGCATCTTCCGCTTTGTCCAGTGGGTGGCCGAAGGCCGGTCGCTGCGTCTGTATGGCGATGGCCTGCAAGAGCGTGATTTCACCTACATCGACGACATCGCCCGTGGAACCATCGCGGCACTGAAGCCGCTGGGTTTCGAAGTGATCAACCTTGGCAGCGACCATCCGGTGCAGATGAACGAAGTCATCCGTATGATCGAAAGCTACCTCGAGCAGCATGCCCTCGTAGACCATCAGGACGTCGCTCCGGGTGACATTCGTGCGACCTGGGCGGATATTCAAAAGGCGAAGAACCTGCTGGGGTGGACGCCCGAGGTGCCGTTTGAAGCGGGCCTCAAAGCTGCGGTGGACTGGTATCTCCAGGAGCGTTCCTGGGCAAGCACGATTGACACGCAGGATATCTGAGCTTCGATGGCGAAACTGCCAGGGATCATCACGGCGGTCGTGCGCCGTTTCGTAACTCACCCGCTCATTCAGCGCGTGGTCCGCAATACGAGCTACCTTTTCAGCGCCCAGGGCGTGTCGGCGGCGTTGAGCATGGGCCAGGGCATCCTCACCGCCCGCCTGCTTGGCGTGGAAGGCGTGGCGCTGGTTGGCATCATCACGCAGTTCTCAAGCAACCTGAATCAGCTGATTTCGTTCCGCATGCACGAGCTCGTCATCAGCTATATTGGCGATTTCACCGCCCGCGAAAAACCGCGCTTCGCGGCAGCGACGTTTAAGGCCGCGGCTTTCACCGAATTGGTTGGCTCGGTCGTTGGCTACCTGCTGATCTTCTCGCTCGCCCCGCTCGGAGCGCAGATCTTCGCCCACCAGCCCGACCTGGCGGGCCTCTTTCGCCTGTACGGCCTGTTTGTGCTCGGCAGTTTGTTCGCTGAGAGCGCATCAGGCATGCTGCAGTACTTCGACAGATACCGGTCGCTTGCATTCCTGACGGTCGGGCAAAGCGTGCTCACGATCCTGCTTATCGCACGCGCCTTCCTGTTCAAGGGAACGCTGTCAGACGTGGTGATCGCCTATATGGTTGGCAAGATCGTCTGGGGCTTGAGCGTCACGCTGCTGGCGGTTCGTGAGGCAGGACGCCAATGGGGCAGTGACTGGTGGCGGGCGCCGGTATCGCTGCTGGCTCCGTGGCGCAAGGAACTGGTCCGCTTCGGCGTGAGCACAAACCTCTCGGGGACTTTGAAGCTGATCACGCGCGACAGCGAGATCCTATGGCTGGGCGCATTCAGCAACCCGCTTCAGGTCGGCTACTACAAGATCGCTAAAGCGATCACGAACATCCTGATGATGCCGGTCACGCCGTTGATCAGCACCACCTACCGTGAGGTAGCGCGCGAGATCGCTGCCAAGCAGTGGGAAAATGTACGCTACCTGCTGCGCAGCGGGGCGCTGCTGGCCTCGCTCTGGACGCTACCGGCGAGCATTGGGCTGGTGCTGTTCGGCCGGTGGGTTGTGGGGCTGTATGGCGTAGAGTTCCTGCCAAATTCGTATATCAACCTGCTCATCCTGCTGGTCGGAGTGATCCCAGCCAACATCCTGTACTGGAATCAGCTTGTGCTCCTGCCATTGGGTATGCCAGATTATCCAACCAAGGTGCAGTTTGTCGTCTCGATTGGCAAGATCGCTGGCACGATCCTGCTCGTCCCGCTTTACGGGGCGAATGCCATGGCCTGGCTGCTGAGTGGATATCTATTGCTCTCGACGTTTACTCTGGTGGCGAAGAGCATGCGGGAGATCACGCGTGTTGAAAGCGTTCCGCTCCCTTCATCGGCAGGATGATCTTCTATGCGCATCAGTATGATTTCCGCCTCCCGCATCCCTTCACGGGCGGCCAACTCGATCGAAGTGATGAAAGTCGCGCAGTCCTTCCTCGAGATTGGGCACGAGGTCCGGCTCTGGGCTCCCGACCAGGAAGCGAAACTACCTGTGGCTGAAGTCAAGGAATGGTACGGCCTGGCTCGGACCATCCCGATCGAATGGGTGCCCTGGGCACCCATTTGGCGTAAGTACGACTTCGCCTGGCGGGCGCTACAACAGGCAAAGGCGTGGACCCCAGACCTGGTTTACTGCTGGCCGCTGCAAGCGGCAGCCCTGAGCTGCGGGCTGGGCTTGCCGACCGCACTCGAAGTCCACGACCGCCCGGCTGGTCTGTTCGGCCGGCGGCTTATGCGATTCATCCTGAACAGCGATCGTGCGCGTCGCATCCTTCCGATCACGGAAGCGATGCGGGCCTGGCTGGAAGAAGCCTTTCAGGTGAAGCTCGAATCGCCGCGTTGCCTGATTGCGCCGATGGGCGTGGATCTGGATACCTATGAATCCCTGCCTGATCCTGGGCGTGCGCGCGCTCGGCTTGAGCTTGAAGAACGCCTGACGGTGGGGTACACCGGGCATCTCTATCAGGGACGCGGCTTGGAGTTGATGGCCGACCTTGCGAAGCGCAATCCTGAACTGGCTTTTCTCTGGGTGGGAGGCGAGCCTGAGCACGTGCGGCAATGGGAAAAGCGCCTGCACTCCGAGGGGGTGACCAATATAAAGCTGGTCGGCTTCGTGCCCAACGCAGCGCTGCCGACCTATCAGGCAGCGTGCGAGATCCTGCTCATGCCCTACGAAGCGCACATCGCCGGCAGCAGCGGTGGGGACACGGCGCAGTTTGCGAGCCCGATGAAAGCCTTCGAGTACCTGGCTGCAGGAAGGGCGATCATGGCGAGCGACCTGGGCGTGATCCGGGAAGTACTTGATGCAAAGGTCAGCGTGCTGCTTCCGGTTGGAGATCTGGGGGCTTGGGATGAATCCTTGAAGAGGCTCGC
>JARRJK010000042.1:0-8258 GCA_037379555.1 Anaerolineales bacterium
GATTTCCGCTCCGCCAGACGGTGGAACAGATGGTATACGAAGGCCAGGGTTTCCTTCTGCTTGGCCTTATCGCGGATGGTGTACGCCCCCAGCAGCAAGTTCTCCTCGATGGACATTTGTGTGAACAGGTTCAGGCTTTCAGAGATATAGCTGATGCCTTTCTCCTCGATCACCCGGTTGGCTGGCATGCCCCCGATCGGATCGCCGTTGATCGTGATCTCCCCCGCCAGCGGCTTAATCAACCCAGAGATGGCGCGCAGGGTTGTCGTCTTCCCTGCCCCGTTTGGACCGACCAGGGCGACGAATTCCCCACGCTCGACTTGAAGTGAAACCTTCCATAAGACCTGCAGAAAGCCGTATCCGGCATCCAGTTCACTGACTCTCAGCAAGGTGCTCCTCCTGCTCTGCCGGCGCCGCTCCCTCAAATAACAAGGATCACGCCGCCAGCGTTTCCTCACCCAGATAAGCTTCCATCACACGCGGGTCTTTAGCCACATCCTGGGGGTTGCCTTCCGCGATCTTGCGTCCGTAATGAAGGACCATCACCCGGTCGCATAAGCCCATGATCACGCGCATGATATGCTCGATGATCAGAATCGTCACCCCGCTGTCGCGGATCTTGCGGATGATATCCATCAGATCCTGCAGCTCGCCTTCCGTCAGGCCGGCTGCCAGCTCATCGAGCAGAAGCAGTCTCGGCTCGCTGGCGAGCGCACGTGCCAGGTCCAGCCGCTTGAGCTGGACTGTATTGAGGTTGCAGGCCAGCGTGCCGGATGCCATCGGGAACTCGACGTAATCGAGCATTTCTTCCGCCCATTGTTCGGGCTTGAAGATGTTTGAACGTTGATTGCCGAAGATGGTCGAAACCATCACGTTTTCAAGAGCTGTGAGCCGTGGGAAAGGTTGGGAAATCTGAAAGGTGCGGCTCATGCCTGCCCGGCAGAGCACGTCTGCCTTGTACCCGGTCATCTTCTTCCCCAGAAAGCTCACCAGACCTTCGTTCGGGGCGTATGTGCCGGCGATGCAGTTCAGCAGCGTTGTCTTTCCAGCGCCGTTCGGCCCGATCAAGCCGAATATTTCCCCCTCGGCGATCGTGAACGAGACCTGGTTTACGGCGACCAGGCCGCCGAATCGTTTGGTCAAATCGCGCACTTCCAGGATCGTCGACATCAGCATCCCTCGGATCGTTAGGCCTGCCTGAAAATGGAATCAAGTATAAGTGCACTCTTACAGCGTAGTACGAAAGCCATTCGAGATCAGGGGATGGCGGTCGAAACCGCCACCCCCTGATGGATGGCCGCTTACGGGACCATCAGATCGGATTCAGCGATTGACGGAGGGAAGATGTACACTTGATCGCCGTCCATGTACTGCAGAACGGGGAAGGTGTAGTAATCGCCACCGATTTTTGGATCGGGCGGATTGCTGAAATTGTACTCTTGCATCACGATGGCACCATCGTCCGCCGTGAAGACCAGCTCTCCGGTCCAGACTTTATCCTGCACGGTCTGGTACACCGTCTCGCTCGTCAGCTCACCGAAATCCAGGTAGGCGGTCTGAAGGACCTTGATGAAGAAGTTCATGCCATCATAGGACAGGCCGCCGGATGATGGGCTTGGCTGCAGGCCGCTTCGCTCCTCGAACGCAACCGCGAAGTCTTTCGCAGCCTGGGTCGCAAAGCCCGGGATCTGATCGAGGACGTAGTTCGATGCGTCACCGGTCAGGTCATACCACTCGCCTACCCAGCCGAGGCCGTCGGCGATGATCATCGAATCAAGGCCAACTTCCTGGGCCTGCTTGATGAAGGCTGAAATCGATGGCGGCGCGGTGCTCGTGCCGGCGATCAGCGCGACTCCTTCGTCCTTGAACTTATTCAGCGTGGCGTAAAACTCGGTCTGCTCGATCGGGAAGTACTGGCGGTCAACGACCTCCCAGCCCGCATCTTCGAGCTGCCCGGCGATGCCCTCGCCGAAACTGCGGCCCCAGTCAGTGTCCTCACCGTAAATCGCAACGGTCTTAGCTTCCGGAGTCCAGACGCCGCGTGCGATGGCGTCCTCAAGCGCCTCGACGTAGTTCACCGTGAGCTTGACCGGGGTCGGCCAACCTTTCGAGGTCCAGTAGCCGTACTTGGCGGGATCGGAATCGAACTTCTCGTTCACGACCTCCGTCGCGCCAAAGCCGAAGAAGTGGGGGACTTTGTGCTTGGCGGTCACTTCCATCACCGCCACGGCGACCGAGCTGTGCCAGTTCAGCACACCGGCCTGCACGCCGTCCTGTACGATGGCTTCTTCGTAAGCCCGTGTCGCCTTCTCGGGATCGGATTGCGAATCGATCCAAACAACGTTCAGCGTGTAGTCGCCGATTTTGTAGTCGATCGCCTCGAGCGCCATCTCGGAGGAGATGCGGAATTCATCACCTGTGCGGGCGCTGGGTCCAGTGAAGGGTCCCAGCACGCCGATCGTGAAGGTCTTCTCGGCCATCGGCTCTTCTGTGGCGGGCTCTTCTGTGGCGGGGACTTCTCCGCCAGGCGCTTCCGTCGCCGGCTGAGAAGCGCAGCCGCTTAACACGAGGGCTGCGATGATCAACAATGACAAAACGGGGAATAGCTTCAATCTCATCTCGGGACTCCTCCATCCTGATGGGAGTTTGCGGCGCTGGCTGTGCGCCAGCGTCTCCTTCTCTCGGATCCTGCTGCCGTGATCAAGTCGCTGCTGCACCTCCTGTGTACTTGACCGAGTTCTCGGATTATTCCGCCCCAGCTGCCGGCCGCATGTCGGTAAAAATACGCCGGCCGCTGATGGCCTGATTCATGAAATAAAAGAACCGCCTTGGCTCGCCCCGGATTGCTGGCGTCCAACAGCGGTTCGACGGGTCTTGCGGAGGTAAGTGGTGTTGTTACACTGCACGTGAAAAATGACCCGCTCCTCCCGGGAACAACATGATATTTTGGTGATATACGGCTAATATATCACGAAGATTAAACCTGAGTCAACTACTTTTCTAAGGTCGTGCGCCGCGCCCCCTCATTCCTTGCAGACTTTGTGCTCGCGGGGGTCCCTTGAACAGAGATTTACCGTGTTTTGAGCGGCTTGAGTTTCAGCTTCCCGGCACGTGAAATGTGCTTTATGGGCCTGAGCTACTCTGCCGGTGTTGCGCCTGTGAAGCTTGACTCAAACAGCTGGACGCTATCGAGCATTGCGCTGAATACAGGAGCGAAGGTCTCGAAATGAACAGGGGGCTGGACCATGGCGAGCAGCACATAGCCCTGATCGCCAGCGATGGCTGTGATCAGCCAGCCCTGGGAATCGATTTCCGGATCTACAAACCGCGCCTGAAAGGCACGCTGACCATCGACGATGAAATCGCTTGGTGGATCGAGGACAGCGCTGGCGGAAAGCGAATCGGCAAAGGAGTTCCACAAGCCGTCCAGATCGCTGACGTCGATCTCAGCCAGCGGTGCGCCGATCATGAAGAATGCCGCACGCACGCCGAGGATGTTACCCACCCCGACGGGATACTGAATCGCAACTGCAGCTTGCTGCGAGCGGTCGAGCGTCCAGCGGGCCGGGTAATCCATCCGGAAGCCAGCGAGCGTATTCTCGTACTCGAGCATGGTCTGTGAGCCCGCGTAGGGATCGATGCCGGAAGCCGGGATTGTCTCTGTCGGTGCGATCGTTGCAGTTGCGGTTGGGGTGGGTTGAACCATGGGCTCCGCCGAGCAGCCTACGAGCGTTCCCACGACCGGCAGAGTGACAACCAGCATCTTGATCAGCCCTGATATCTTCATAGATTCCATGCCAGACCTCACATCCTAAGGAGAATGATCGTGCAATCCTACCACGCCCCACCCCCAGGTGTGCGGCTCGGGATCAACCCGGCTTCTGGACTCCATCGGCTCCGCCGATGGAGCGAGCATAGCATCCGGTTTCCAAAACAGGAAGAGGCTGCCGTCCGGCAGCCTCTCTTGGTTGCTTGCTTACTGTAGAACTTCAGGCCTATTTTTCTTCCAGCGCGGCCTGCGCCGCCGCCAGGCGCGCCACCGGCACACGGAACGGTGAGCAGCTGACGTAGTTCAATCCGTATTTGTGACAGAGATGAATCGAAGCCGGATCACCGCCATGCTCGCCGCAGATTCCCACTTCGAGCGTCTCACGCACTGCACGGCCTTCGCGCGTGCACATCTCCATCAGACGGCCAACCCCATCAGCGTCGATACTCTGAAAAGGATTGACCGGCAGGATGCCCTTGTCGACGTACTCGAGCAAGAAGTTGCGCTCGGCGTCATCCCGGCTGTAGCCGAAGGTCATCTGCGTCAGGTCATTCGTCCCAAAGGAGAAGAATTCGGCCACGCTGGCGATCTCACCAGCGGTGAGCGCCGCGCGCGGGATCTCGATCATCGTGCTCGGGCATGACGATGCTCAGGCGCACGCCGCGCAGCCCCATCATCGGGTTGCTCTCATGCAGCCCACGGACGCTGGCCAGCAGCTCTTCCTTCTCCTCCAGGCCCTTCGTCTCACCCTTGGCTTTCATCGTCGCCACGTCCTCGATCAGTTCCTCCAGGCCTGGCAGGAATTCATGCAGCGGCGGGTCGATCAGGCGGATGATCACCGGCAGCCCGGTCATGGCCTCGAAGAGCCCATCGAAATCCGACCGCTGGAAGGGCAGCAGTTCGTCGAGAGCTTCCACCCGTTCCTTTGGATCATCGGCCAGGATCATGCGCTGCACGATCGGCAGGCGCTCCTGCTCGAAGAACATGTGCTCGGTGCGGCAAAGGCCGATGCCTTGCGCACCATACTCACGCGCCCGGCGTGCGTCTGCCGGGTAATCGGCATTCGCCCACACCTGCAGGCCGCGAGTTGGGAACCCGGCCGGACCCGAGCGTACATCCTTGCGGCTGGAGACATCATCCGCCCATCCAAGCAGCGTCAGCAGCTCAGCCTGCTCATCAAAAGAAGGCATGCTGGTCGGGATCTGTCCCAGGAACGCCTCGCCGGTCGTGCCATCGATTGAGATCCAATCGCCTTCTTGGACTATCACGCCGTTGGCCGACATGCTGCGCTTATCCAGGTCGAGCGTGAGCACGGACGCGCCCACAATGCAGGGGATTCCAAACTGCCGCGCCACGACCGCCGCGTGGCTGGTCGCGCCGCCCTCCGAGGTCAAGATGCCTTTCGAGGCGAGCATGCCATGGACGTCGTCCGGTTTGGTGAACGGGCGCACCATGATCACATCCTGCTTCTCTTCTTTCGACATTCGCTCGGCGGTGTCGGCGTCGAAATAAACCCGTCCAACAGCTGCACCCGGCGAAGCGTTCACACCGCTGGCGAACAGCGTGCCGTCCTCGCGCGCCTTGCGCAAGGCCTCATGATTAAACTGCGGGTGCAGCAGCGCGTTCACATCCGAAGGCTTCACCCGGCGGATTGCTTCATCCTGGTCGATCAAACCCTCATCGACGAAATCGGTCGCGATCTTGACGGCCGCCTTCGCCGTCCGTTTACCGTCGCGTGTCTGAAGCATCCACAGCTTGCCGCGCTCGATCGTGAATTCGACATCCTGCATTTCCTTGTAATGCCGCTCGAGCTTGTCGACGATGTCGACAAATGTTTTATAAGCCTGCGGCAGGTCTTCCTTCAGTTCCGAGATCTTCTTCGTATTGCGGATGCCGGCGACCACATCCTCTCCCTGGGCATTGAGCAAGTAATCCCCGAAGAGCACTTTTTCACCGGTCGCTGGATCGCGTGTGAAGGCAACACCTGTTCCAGAATCATCTCCCATGTTGCCGAAGACCATCGTGACAATGCTTACGCCGGTGCCGAGATCATGACTGATCCCGGCCGCGTTGCGGTAGTCGACCGCCCGCTTGCCGTTCCATGAATTGAACACCGCTTCGATCGACATCCGCAGCTGTTCATAGGGATCCTGCGGGAATTCGAAATCCTTATGCTTCTTGATGACCTCTTTGAATGTCTGAGTGAGTTTCTTCCAATCGTCGGCCGTCATCTCGGTATCGAGCTTGTACCCCTGCTTCTTCTTGAACGCTTCCAGGGGCTCTTCGAATGCCTCATCGTCGACTCCCAGCACGACCGAACCAAACATCTGCACCAGGCGGCGGTAGGCGTCATATACAAAGCGCGGGTCGCCGGTGAGTTCGACCATGCCCTGGGCCGTTTCGTCGTTCATTCCCAGATTGAGGACCGTATCCATCATGCCCGGCATGGAGAATTTCGCACCCGACCGGCAAGAGACGAGCAGGGGATTCTTCGCATCCCCGAAGGTCTTGCCCGCCTTCTTCTCAGTCGTCTTCATCGCCTCCAGCACCTGATCCCACATCCCCTCGGGAAACGTCGAATCATTTGCCAGGAACGCGTTGCAGGCTTCGGTGGTCACCGTAAAGCCCGGAGGTACGGGAACGTCGATGCGCGTCATTTCAGCCAGGTTGGCGCCCTTTCCGCCAAGCAGCGCTCGCACGCCCTCCCATGAACCGGCATCCTTCTCAGCCTGATTAACATCGTCGAATTTGTAAACCCATTTCTTTGCCATCGTGCAATCCCTTTTTTAAGATGTTGTTCGGACAGCCATACAAGCATCGCGCCGCGTCCGCACTCACCGCGTCCACGGCGCCCTACCCGTGAACAATCATAACCGATCTCGGGCCAGTTGGCGGAGGAATTTCCATGCAGGACCGCCACGATCGCGGGCAGTCAAGAGTGTTTTTTCGCCCGGAGGAAAGGGTCCGCGCCAGGCCTCGCGGGAGGCCGTGTATTCTCATTGTTTGCTGTAGGTTGGGGGACAGTTCTCCGGCTGCAGTTCGCGCTTGCTACAGCCGCGATCTTGATCACTCCTCGATGGGCACGCCGACGAGGATTTCTCCCGCTTCCACCCGGACCGGGTAAGCGGGGATGTCTACCACAGCTGGCAGGCTGAGCGCCTTGCCGCTCTGCAGATCGAAACGTGCGCCGTGACGAGGGCATTCGATCTCGTGGTCGCTGAGTTCGCCTTCAGCGACCGGTCCATCGTCATGAGAGCATACATCGGCGATGGCGAAGTACTCCCCGGCGATACGGAACACCGCGATCGGCATACCGTCGATGTCGAGAATCAACCGCTCCCCGTCTCCGATCTCGCCCTCCTCGGCCACGGGGACGAACTCGATTTCGTCTTCAGAATAGGTCTTGTAATTGAACATCCCCGCTCCGATCGCAGCCTGCTTCCAGAAGGCTTTCGGCCTGGAGCTGCTCCGGCGCTGGCTGGTTTCTCAGCGCAGTTCCTCCTCGACCGATTCGAGGCCGTAAACGCCCGCCTTCAGCACCTTCAGGGAGAGCAGCGCGCATTTTAACCGCACCGGACCCAGCTCGATGCCCAGCATCTCGAGGATGTCTTCCTTCGAGAGCGCTTTAACTTCGTCGAGGTTTTTTCCGATGATCGATTCAACCAGCAGATCGGCAGAAGCCATCGAAATCGCGCATCCATGGCCGGTGAAGGAGGCTTCCGTCACCTTGTCCTCATCATCCACCCTTACGTCTATGCGCACTTCGTCTCCGCAGAGCGGGTTGTCGTCGTGATAGGAATAGTCATGCGGATCAAGCTCACCGCGCATGTGCGGATTCTTGTAGCGATCGATGATGACCTCGCGGTATAGATCGTCCATTCCTTCCTTGCCTCTCCCGGATATTCGCCGGCAGGTTAGCCGAAGAGCTCTTTCACCCGGTACAACGCTTCAATCAATCGGTCGACTTCATCCGTCGTATTGTATATATAGTAAGACGCACGGGTGGTTGCCGGAAGGCCAAATCGTTCGTGGATCGGCATGGCGCAGTGGTGCCCCGCCCGAACCGCAACGCCGTATTCGTCGAGGATCTGTGCCACGTCATGCGGATGGGCGCCTTCGAAGGTGAATGAAGTCACTCCGCCCCTCTCCTCTGCCCCGGGTCCGTAAATTGTCAATCCTGGAACCTCTTCCAAGCGCTCCATGGCATAGGACACGAGTTCCTGCTCATGGATGTGCACATTCTCCATGCCAAGTGCAGCGAGATAATCCGCTGCTGCCCCCAATCCGATGGCTTCGGCGATTGCCGGGGTGCCAGCCTCGAATTTATGCGGTGACTCGTTCGCGACAAAGCCTGTCAACTGCACCCTGCGGATCATATCCCCACCACCCATGAAGGGCGGCATCTCATCCAGGAGCGCTTTCTTTCCGTACAGCACCCCAATGCCAGTCGGACCGAGCATCTTGTGGCTGGAGAAGGCGAAGAAATCAG
>JARRJK010000042.1:8288-26127 GCA_037379555.1 Anaerolineales bacterium
ATCAGCGTCCAGCGCCGAAACGTCAACCGGCATATGCGGCACGGACTGCGCCGCGTCGATGAGGACCACTGCACCTACCTGATGCGCCAGTTCCGTCATTTCCTGCACCGGATTGATCGTGCCAAGGACGTTGGACACGTGCGCGAACGAAACCAGCTTTGGGTCTCTCGCGAGCAGGTCGCGATAAGCCTGCATGTCGAGCGTTCCGTCATCGACCACCGGGACGAAATCAAGCACGATCTCGCGTTCCGCTGCCAGGATCTGCCAGGGGACGATATTGGCGTGGTGCTCAAGCTCGGTCAGGAGCACCCTGTCACCAGCCTGCAGCTTGCTTCTTCCCCAGCTGTGTGCGATGAGGTTGATCGACTCGGTTGTATTGCGGGTGAAGACAATCTCCTGCCAGGAGGCGGCGCCGATGAACTCTGCGATTCTGGCGCGTGCTTCCTCGTAAGCGATCGTCGCTTCCTCGGACAGCGTATGGATGCCGCGGTGAACGTTGGAGTTGTAGGTACGGTAAAAGGAATCCATCGCCTCGATCACCTGAACCGGCTTCTGCGATGTTGCCGCGTTATCCAGGTAAACCAGCGGTACGCCTGGCTGAGTCTCGCGCTGCAGAATGGGGAAATCCCCCCGGATGCGCACGATATCCAGGGTTTCAGCCTTCGGTTCAGGATCCATGATCGCCTCGATTGTGGAAATGGCAGCTCAGGAGCGGCGCCGCCTTTTACGTTCTGATGGACGGATGGTGTCGCTTGTTTGCTGAGTCCAGAGCACGCGGTCGGGGACCATCCAGCCGTCGGTCAGATACACATCTTGCGTGAACTGAACCGCAACCATCTTCTCATCCGCCTGCACGACGACTCCTTGAAGCCAGTCGCGCACGCGGTTCCCTTCGTCATTGTTGTGGTCACAAAAGACCTCGACTGCATCTCCCACAGAGTACTCCTGAGCTTTTATCGGCTCAGCAGTTGTCGGTATGGTTGAATTCTTCGCCATCAGCTCACTCAATTTTCCATTGGGAACGAACTATCCCAGATTGTATGTCGTTTACGCCCGGACGCCAAGCTTGTCATCGATCATCCTGGTGAATCGCTCACGCACACGCTCGAAGGGGATGCGGTCCATGATCGGCGTGAAGAAGCCATCGATCACCATCCGCTCGGCTTCAGAACGCGGCAGTCCGCGTGACATCAAATAGAAGATCGGCTCTTCTTCGAGCTGGCCGACGGTGGCGCCATGCGTGCAGCGCACGTCATCGGCCATGATCTCCAGCCCGGGGATCGAATCGGCACGGGCGTTTTTGCTCAAGACAAGGTTGCGGTTCGCCTGGTAGCCATCGGTCTTCTGTGCACCGGGCGCCACGTAGATCATGCCCTGCCACACCGAGCGGCTTCTTTCGATCAATGCGCCTTTATACAGCAGGTCACTGGTTGTGTTCGGCGCCAGGTGATTCTGCTGCGTATCGTGGTCAAGATGCTGCCTGCCGCTGGCGAAGTAGAAGCCCGAGATCCGGCCTTCAGATCCCTCGCCGGCCAGGTCCAGATCGCTGAATGTCTTCGTAAGTTGGGATCCAACGGCGCCGAAGATCCAATCGACGCGGCCATTGCGTTCGACCCGCGTGCGTTCATGTGTGAAATTCCAGGTATGCTCGCCCAGGTTCTGCAGCTCGACGAACCTCAACTGCGCATCCTGTGCGACGCTGAGTTCGACCATCGCCGCATGCAGAGCGCTGCCTTCTGCTTCTGTCGGAGAAGCTGCCTCATAGACAAACGTCGCCGAAGCTCCCTGCTCGAGCACCACCAGCACGCGACTGAAATACGCACCATGCACGCCCGGCGCCCAGAAGACCGTATGCAGCGGCTGCTCGACCTGCACACCGCGCGGAACGTACAGCAGCGCTCCGTCGATGGCCATCGCCGCGGTCAGCGCAGCGAACTTACCGTCGCCGGGAGAGACGATCCGGCCCATATGCTTCTCCAGCACGTCAGGGTGCTCCCGTAGCGCGGTCGCCCAGTCTGCGAAAATCACACCCTGAGCGGCGAGATCAGCGTCGACCTCTAATTGCGGTTCATGCCCGGGGCGCAATACAAGCAGCGAGCCGTGTTCATCCCCCGCAAGCGGTTCAAGCAGCTCGGGATTGACCGGACGGTCATCAGCCGGTTTCAATTGCATCTCCTCGGCTGGCAATGCCCGGATATCCGTCCGGCGCCAAGGTTCATCGCTTGTCGTCGGCATCGGCAGTTCGGTGTAGCGCTGCCAGGATTCCATCCGCCGGCTCGCGAGCTTCTTGGGCTCGCCGCTGGCCTCTGACCGCCGGCGCACATCATCCGCCGTAAAGCTGAACTCGGCCGCCGTCGTCCGGCGGACTGCTTTACTTCGTCGTGAAACAGTGCGAGAGCTCATCTATAGGTATTCCTCGATTCAATATCCTCGAAATCAGCCGATCGAGCCTTCCATCTGCAGCTGGATCAGCCGGTTCATCTCGACAGCGTATTCCATTGGCAGCTCTTTAACCAACGGCTCGATGAAACCTGAGACGACCATCGTGATCGCCTCTTCCTCACTCAATCCACGGCTCATGAGGTAGAAGAGCTGCTGTTCACCGACCTTACTCACCGAAGCCTCGTGGCCGACCGAGACGTCGTCCTCATCAATTTCGATGTAGGGATAGGTATCGGAGCGTGAGTTTTCATCCAGCAAAAGCGCATCGCATACCACGTTCGATTTCGAACCATGCGCGTTTTCGTGGATCTTGAGCAAACCACGGTAGGAAGCGCGTCCGCTCCCCTGGCTTATGGACTTGGAGGTGATCTTGCTCGAAGTATTCGGTGCGACGTGAATCACCTTGCCACCGGTATCCTGGTGCTGCCCGCTGGCAGCGAACGCCATCGAGAGGATCTCACCCCGTGCCCCCTCTCCCATCAAGTAGCAGGAGGGATACTTCATGGTGACCTTGCTGCCGATGTTGGCGTCCACCCACTCATGGGAGGCGTTCTCGTACACCATCGCCCGCTGAGTCACCAGATTATAGACGTTGTTCGACCAGTTCTGGATGGTCGTATAGCGGCTGCGTGCACCGGGCTTCACAACGATCTCGATCACGCCGCTGTGGAAGGAATTGGTCGTATAGGTTGGCGCCGTGCAGCCCTCGACGTAGTGGACGTCAGCGCCCTCGTCGACGATGATCAACGTCCGCTCGAACTGTCCGATATTCGCAACGTTCAAGCGGAAGTAGGCCTGCAGTGGAAGTTCAACCTTAACCCCTGGTGGGACGTACACGAACGAACCGCCTGACCAGACGGCGCTGTTCAGCGCGGCGAACTTGTTATCGGTGTAGGGGATGATTGTCCCGAAGTACTCACGGAACAGATCCGGATGCTGGCGCAAGCCCTGCTCGATGCTGAGAAAGATGACGCCTTTCTCCTCCAGGTGCTTCTGCACGCTGTGGTAGACCATCTCGGATTCATATTGTGCGCCCACGCCGGCCAGGAATTTCTGTTCGGCTTCGGGGATTCCAAGCTTGTTGAAAGTGTCTTTAATCGTCGAGGGCACATCATCCCACGATTGTCCCTCCGCTTCGGCCGGCTTCACGTAGTAAAAAATATCGTCCAGGTCAAGCTGGCTCAAGTCAGCGCCCCCGGTCGGGATTGCGCGCTGCTGGAAGTGCGCGAGGGCTTTCAAGCGGAACTCGAGCATCCACTCCGGCTCTTCCTTCATGGCCGAGATCTGGCGCACAACCTCTTCGTCGAGACCCTTGCGCGTCTTGAAGACTGAGATGTCGGGATCGCTGAAACCGTACTTGTACTGATCGATCCCCTTCAGATGTTCTATATCGGATGGTGTTGCCACGCGAAACCTCCTCTACCGGCTCAGGCTAACGTCTTCCCGTTGGACTTTTCGCGCAACCAGTCGTAGCCATGCTCCTCGAGGTGCTCTGCCAGCTCGGGGCCGCCCGATTCGGCAATGCGCCCATCGAGCATGATGTGTACCACGTCCGGTTTGATGTAGTTCAGGATGCGCTGATAATGAGTGATGATCAATGAGCCCATATCGGGACCGGCCAGGGCATTCACGCCGCTGGCGACGATGCGCAGCGCATCGATATCAAGACCCGAATCGGTCTCGTCCAGCACGGCGATCTTTGGTTCAAGCGTCGCCAGCTGAAGGATTTCGGCCCGTTTCTTCTCACCACCTGAGAAACCGTCATTCAGATAGCGCCCTGCGAATTCATGATCCATCGCCAGCAGGTCCATCTTTTCCTTGAGCAGCTTGCGGAATTCAGGGATTGAGATGCCCTTATCCTCCGGATCCTGTGATCGCCTGCGGGCGTTGATTGCCGAACGCAGGAAGTTCGCCACCGAAACACCGGGGATCGCAACCGGGTATTGAAACGCCAGGAACAGGCCTTTACGCGAGCGCTCGTCCGGCGCCATTTCCGTCAGATCCTCACCGTTGAAGAGGATCTGCCCCTCCGTGACTTCGTACGTTGGGTGACCCATCAGCACATTTGCCAGCGTCGATTTGCCGGTGCCGTTCGGCCCCATCAAGGCGTGGATCTCGCCGGTCTGGACGACGAGGTCGACGCCCTTCAAAATCGGCTGTCCATCGATCGAGGCATGCAGGTTACGAATTTCAAGCGCTTCCGTCATTAAGAATCCTCCAATAAGATCCAGTGCTGTGGTCCACCAGCACACGGTCTGGATTATAGCATGCACGCCAGGCTCCGTCAATAATTGTGAATTAAATAAGAAATATTGCCGAATAAAAAGCATTTTCACGGCGATTAATATGATAAATATCTGAAATATTGACAGCGCGATTTGCGGGTGCTATACTGCCAGTGTATGGCTTCTGAAACGAGAGAGACGATCCTGCGCACACTGCGGGCGCGCGGACACTGCACGGTGAAGGATCTGGCCGGTGCGGCCGGTATCTCACCCGTCTCCGTGCGCCACCACCTCTCAAGCCTCCAGGCTGATGGGTTGATCGCGGTGGAAGAGATGCGTCATGGCGTGGGAAGACCGCATCACGTCTTCTCGCTCACGGACGAAGCCCACGAATTGTTCCCCACCCGCTACTTCCGCCTCACAAACCGGCTGCTGGGCGAGATCAAGGAAATAATGCCCGACGGTTCGGTTGAAGGCTTGCTCACAGGCGTTGCGGATGCGATGGCCAGCGATTACGCCGCTCAACTCAGGGGCCTGCCGCTTGAAAAGAGGCTGGACCGGCTGGTGGAGCTGCTGGACGAGGAAGGTTTCAACGCCGAGATTGAAAAACTGGGCGATGAAGTGGTGATTCGCGAGCTCACCTGTCCCTATTACCAGATCGGTCAGGCCCATCCGGAAGTGTGCATGATCGATCAGGAATTCATCGCCCAGGCGTTATCCCTGCCCGTAGAGCGCGTGCGCTGTGTGCTCGATGGCGACGCACACTGCGCATTCAGCGTCCCGCTGGAAGGAACGGTTTGACATGACCGAGACCGCACCGAAGACGATCTGGGAAGCCGATTCGACACACCCCGAGCTGGCGGAATCGCTGCGCGAGGGCCTGCGTGAAGTTGTCGACCCTGAATTGGGATTGAACATCATCGAGTTGGGCTTGATCCGCGAGGCCGCAGTCGAAGATGACAGTCTGCAGATTAAAATGATCCTCACCACGCCCTTCTGCCCCTATGGGCCGGCATTGCTCGACATGACCCGCAAGAAAGCTTCCGAGTCAACCGGCAAGGAAGCCAAGGTTGAGATCGGCATGGAGATGTGGGACCCGAGCATGATGGAGGAAGGGGCTGGATCCGAGTGGGGTCTCTTCTGAAATGTAGATCGACGGAATGATCTGGCGGCGTGCCCTCAGCGGGCACGCCGTTTTCTTATCGGATAGCAGATTGAATTGCGGGGCTTCAAGCAGAGGCGCGTGTGCCGGTCTTGGCTTGCCGCCGGTTGTTCAGCAATCCGAACAGAGAAATCAAACCAACGATCATCCGCAGCAGCACGCCGATAGAAGTGATGGCAAGCGCGATCGCAGTCCCGATCACCGCCAGCATCATCCAGGGCGAGAGCGTCCCCCCTCCCTGGTACATGACCAGGCGCGCTTTCAGGCTGCGCACGAACTGCGAATTCGGCTCGACCGGTTTCAGGACTTCGGATAACAGCGTTTCAATTTGCTTTCGACTCATTCCAGAACTTGCCATCTTCCTACCTGCATCTGACTAGTCGCTTGATGCTGCCGGGCTTTCCCCGGCCTCAAGTCGCTTCACTTCCTCGCGCAGTGTACTCAGCGTGCGGTGGTACAGGCTTTTAATTGCGCCTTCCGTCCGCCCCATTACCTCGCCGATCTCTGCGTTCGACATCCGCTCCACAAACTTCAGGATCAGCAGCTGCTGACGGTCGTCAGGAAGCGCCCGCACGGCATTCATCAGCTGGATCCGTTCTTCGCCGGCAATGGCTTCCGTTTCCGGATGTTCACCGACCTCACTGACAGCGACATTTCTGTCCAGCGGCACCACGGGCCGGCGGCTGCGGTCACGATGCCAATTGGCGACGAGGTTATGCGCGATCCGGTACAGCCAGGCTGTGAATGGAACGCCCTTATCCTCGAAACTCGCCACATGCCGCAGAGCCCGCTGGAACACACGCGCCGTCAGGTCCTCCGCGTCATGATGGTTGCCCGTCCGATAGTAGATGTAATTGTAAATGCGCCGGACATGGCGTTCGTACAGCTCGCCGAAGGCATCCATGTCCTCGCCGGCGAGTACGGCCAACGCCAGGTCATCCAGCGATTCATGGGTCACGCCAGAGGCTCCTGGGGTTTGCCATCCCCATCATATGTAACACCGTTTTTTAACATTCGTTGCCGGCGATCATAGGGAAATTCAGCAGAAGGGATGCGCGCAGGCGATGGACGTCTCATGGCGAGAGCAGTATAGCATGGAAGGCTCAAAGCCCGGCTCTGGATGCTATAATGCGCCACAATGCCCCTGAAGCCGCTGATCGCTTTCGACCTCGAAACATCCGGCCTCGATCCGCAGCGCGATTCTGTGATCGAAGTCGGGGCGGTTCGATTCCGCGGCGACCGTGTCGACGCGGAATGGTCAACGCTCGTCAACCCCGGCCACCCGCTTTCTCCGTTCATCACCGAACTGACCGGCATCACGGACGAGATGCTTGCGGCTGCACCGCGCATCGACAAAGTACTTCCCGAGCTTGAAGCGTTCATTGGCGACGACCCGATCCTGGGGCATAACGTCTCCTTCGACACCGCCTTCATGCAGGTGCACGGTCTTTTCCAATATAACGCCACCGTCGATACGTTCGACCTGGCTTCGATCCTGCGCCCCCACGCCGGGCGCTACAGCCTCCAGTCGCTTGCCACTGCGCTGCACGTCCCTGTGCGCGAAGCACACCGTGCACTGGACGACGCGCATACCACCCGTTCCGTATTCATGCGGTTATATGGTGAGCTGCTTGAGATCCCCTTCTCACTCATCGAGGAAATCGCTCGGCTGGGGGAGGAGATCGAATGGGGTGCCGGGTGGGTGTTTGACCAGGCCTACCGTACGCTGCTCGAGCAGGGAAAAAAGCGATCGAGTCCTCCACTCCAGCTCTTTACACCGGCTGAGGAGTTTTCCGGAGAACTGGAACCCGTGGACACTCCGGTAGGGCTCGACATCGAAGAAATCGCAGCCGAGTTCGAACCTGGTGGATTGCTGGCCAAACACTTCCCCGGTTACGAAAACCGGCCACAGCAGGTAAGCATGGTGCGTGCCGTGGCGCGGGCGCTTTCGGAGAACGGGCATTTGCTGGTTGAAGCCGGCACCGGCACCGGCAAGTCGATGGCCTACCTCGTGCCCGCAATTCACTGGTCAACCCAGAATGGGCAGCGGGTGGTGATCTCGACCAATACCCTCAACCTCCAGGACCAACTGGTGCACAAGGATATCCCCGATCTAAAGCAGGCGCTCGCGTTGGATTTCCAGGCTGGAGTGCTCAAGGGCCGTGCCAACTACCTATGCCCGCGCCGCTTCAACGCGCTGCGCAGCCTAGGACCTCGCCAGCCGGAGGAGATGCGGGTCTTGGCCAAGCTGCTGCTGTGGCTGGCCGACAACGGCAGCGGAGAGCGTTCTGAGCTCAACCTGCCTCCCGGCGAAGCCGGCGTATGGTCGCGCCTCTCTGCAGAGGGCGAGGACTGCAGCATGGAAACCTGCGCCACACATGCGGGCGGCACATGCCCTTACTACAAAGCCCGCCTGCGGGCGGAAGGCGCCCATCTCGTGATCGTAAACCACGCGCTGCTTCTGGCGGACATTGCGACGGGCAATCGCGTCGTGCCGGAATACGAATACCTTATCGTCGATGAAGCCCACCACCTTGAATCGGCCACGACCAACGGATTAAGCTTCCGCGTAACTGAGCCGGAGGTTCTGCGGGTGCTGCGCGACCTCGGCGGCACTGGCCGCGGGCTGGTGCGCCAGATCCTTGACCTGGCCCGTACCAACCTCCCCCCCGGTGATTTCGCCGGGGTCGAAGCCGCGGTCAGCGCAGTGACCGATCGCATCGAGCTCTGCATGGAGCATGCACGTGCGCTCTTCACCGCGCTCAATCTGCTGCTCGAGAACCAGCGCGAGGGGGAGGCGATTGGCCCTTATGGGCAAACCCTGCGCGTGATTCCGGCTACGCGCACGCTGCCCGACTGGGAAAAGGTTGAGATCGTCTGGGAGGACTTCCGCGGACCGCTGGCGACAACCGTGGAGATGCTGGGTTCTCTCAGCGATTCGCTCGAATCTATGGCAGAAGACGGCCTTGAACCCGCCGAAAACCTCTCCGTCGCCGCCCGCATCGCCCGGCGCAGCCTGAACGAGATGTTCACCCAGCTCGATCAGATGATTTTTGAACCCGACCCGGGCATGATTTACTGGATCGAACTGACACCCGTCGGCGAACGGCTTTCGCTGCATGCCGCACCACTGGAAATCGGTCCGCTTGTTGAGCGCTACCTTTGGCATGAAAAGGAATCGGTCATCATGACCTCCGCCACGCTCACGACGGCCGGCGAATTCGATTACATTCGCCGCCGTCTTCACGCGGATGACGCCGATGAGTTGGCCGTCGGCTCACCCTTCGATCACGAAACTTCCACGCTGCTCTACCTGCTGAACGATATGCCGGAACCACAGCAGCGCCAGGCTTATCAAAAAGCGCTCGAATTCGGATTGCGGCAGCTGCTGCTGGCAACCGAGGGGCGGGCGCTCGTGCTCTTCACGTCCAACGCCCACCTGCGCTCCACGGCGAATGCGCTCTCTGAGCCGCTTGCCCGGGCCGGAATCCAGCTGTACGAACAGACGAGCGGCGTCTCCCGCCATGCCCTGCTGGAGGGATTCAAGACGACCGCAAAATCTGTTCTGATGGGGACAAGATCCTTCTGGGAAGGCGTGGATGTCCCGGGGGAGGCGCTTTCGGTTCTAGCCATCGCCAAGCTGCCTTTCGATGTTCCCAGTGACCCGATCATCGCCTCACGCGCGGAGACTTACGAGCGGCCGTTCGATGAATACACGGTGCCGGAGGCAATCCTGCGCTTCCGCCAGGGCTTCGGCCGGCTGATTCGGACACGTTCCGACCGCGGCATTGTAGTGGTCTTTGACCGCCGTATCCTGAGCAAGAACTACGGCCGGGCCTTCATCGAATCGCTGCCTCGCTGCACCACGCGAGCAGCGAGCCTCGCCGATCTGCCCCGTGCTGCCACCCGCTGGCTCAACCTCTAGCTACTGCGGACTGCACTCATTGACTGCATTCGCCGCGGCAGAATATAATCAACCCATCCTGGGATTCCCATAAACGAGAAGGAAACGCAGCAGTGATCGACGTCAACGAACTCCGCAACGGTGTCACTTTCGAACTCGACGGTAACCTGTACAAGGTGATCGAATACCAGCATAACAAACCCGGGCGCGGCAAAGCGACCATCCGCACCCGCGTACGTGATCTTCGTACCGGCTCCATTCTGGAGAAGACTTTCATCTCCGGCGACCGCGTCCAGGACGTGCGCCTCGACTACCGCGTGGCGCAGTTCCTTTACAAAGATGGCGATTTCTATCATTTCATGGACACGGAGACATTCGAGCAGCCGGCCTTGAGTGCAGACACGCTCGGGGACGCGGTGAATTACCTGACCGAAGGGCTCGAGGTCAAGCTGACGTTCTATGAGGGCGAGCCGCTCGATATCGAACTGCCAACGGCGGTCGACCTGGAAGTCGTCGAAGCCGAGATGGCTGTTAAGGGCGACACTGCGACCGGAGCCAACAAGCAGGTCGTCACCGAAACCGGCCTGAAGGTGCAGGTGCCGATCTTCGTCGATCAGGGAGATAGGATCCGGGTCGACACACGCAGCGGCGAATACCTGACACGCGCCTGATACCAACCCCTCTGAGATTATGATCACTCCCGCTGGCACTGAATGTCCCTTCTACTACGAGGACTTTCACCGCGGACACCATCAGCAGGAATGCCGCCTTATCGACCGCACACCCGGCGGCGGCACCTACACCCCTGATTTGTGTGCGCGCTGCCCTGCGCCGCGCATCCTCATGGCGAACGCCTGCCCGCACATGGTGCTTGAAGCGCGTGTCATATCGGGGTTTCTCGGTTTGCGCCGCCGGGTGCGCGTCTCCGCTTACTGCACGAAATCGCTGGAGGATGTCAAGGAACCCGAGGTCGGCTGCAGCCAGTGCCACCGCGATATTCCCGTCTTCAGCGTCGGTCCGGAGGAGGAATGACACGCACGATCCTGCTTGACCTGGACGACACCCTGCTGGTGAACAAAATGGACCAGTTCCTCCCTGCGTACTTCAAGCTGCTGGGAGGCTACCTCGAACAGGTCGCACCACCCGAACGGATGCTGGCCGAGCTGATCGCCGGGACACAGGCGATGCTCGCGAATCTCGATCCACGCCTCACGCTCGAACAGGTGTTTGCAAGCCACTTCTACCCCGCCCTGGGATTGGATCAATCCGAGCTGGCGGATTCGATCGAGACCTTCTACAAACAGCAGTTCCCGCGTCTCCAGGATCAGACCCAACCTGTTGCAGGGGTGCCGGGTTTTATCCGGAGCTTGCTCAGCGGTGGGTTTGAACTCGTCGTCGCTACCAACCCCCTTTTCCCCCGCCTGGCGGTGGAAGAACGTTTGCGCTGGGCCGGAATACCGCCGGAAGAGATGCATTTCACCCTGATCACCTCCTACGAGAATTCGCACTTCGCTAAACCTAATCCAGAGTATTTCGCCGAGATCCTGGCGAAGCTTGGAAGAAACCCGGGGCAGGCAATCATGGTCGGCGACGATCTCGAACGGGATATCCTCCCGGCGGCCGCGCTCGGAATGACCGCTTACCATACGCTGCACGAGCAGGAACCTGGAAGCTCCACGAGGCATAATCAGAACGACGGCTCCCTTCGAACAGACGACTCCATGACGGCTCTCGACCGCCCTGACCCCCAACCGGACGTGGAAGGCGGAGCACAGGTGATCAGCGGTTCGCTGCTGGACCTGCAGGCCGTGCTGACCCCCCACCCGGCACCGCAGGATGAGATCCGCAAGGTTCCGCCTCGCATGCTGCTAGCACGGCTGCGGGCTGTGCTTGCCGCCACACTCAGCTTTCTCGATGAACTGGATGATGATCTATGGACCCGGCAGCCGGATGAAAACGAGTGGGCTCCGGTCGAAATCATCGCCCATTTGAGGGATGTCGAACGCGAGGTGAACTTGCCGCGCATCGAGAAAATACTCTCCACTGATGAGCCGTACCTGACGGCATATGACACCGATCGCTGGGCGTCAGAGCGCGGATATCTCGAGCAGGAAGGTACGGAGGCACTCGAAGCCTTTTGCCTTGCGCGAATGAAGATGATCGAAATGCTGGTTCCCCTCCCGCGGGACGATTGGGAAAGGGCCGCGCGGCATACGCTCCTTGGACCGACCACACTCCATGAGCTGGTAAAGATCACCTCAGACCACGACTGGCTGCATATGGCCCAGCTGCGTGAAACGCTCGAGACGGTCAGCAAGCAGTCTGCATCCTGATGCGCATCTCCGGCTGTTGGCAGCCGGGTAGAGACCACGATGGAAAATGAGCGCGGTTCCGGCGGAAATCATCCACCGCGATATCTCTTCCAGGTCCGCCACGTATCAAGTGCAACCTGCAGGTCACTCCGCTTGAGCCTGGATCTCCTCAGCACGCCAGGATAGGACTTTAAGATGGTGACGATCCGTTTATACAAACCGCATGATTGGGGAGCGGTATGCCGAGTTCACGATGCCGCAAGACCATTGGAACTACAGAACTCATGCGATTCACGTGCATTCGTCCCCCTGGCCTCAGACCCTGAGGCTGAAGTCCTGCGCCGGTCCCAGATCCTGATTGCGGAAGATGGTCAGGAGTTGATCGGATTTGCCGCTGTTGACGATAGCTACCTTTCGTTCCTCTATGTCCATCCCGAACACCATCGGAAGGGGGTCGGCCGCACGCTCTTACGCGCTTCGCTTGCGGTGGCTGGCAGGGATCCCTGGACAATTGTCCTCTCCGGGAACGAGCCGGCGTTGGCTTTGTATCGAAGTGAGGGATTCCAGGAGCAGGCAAGATACGAAAGTGACAACCAGGGCTACCCCGTAACTTGCGTCCGCATGGTACGGCGAACAGTGCCGTAGGAAATTCCTCTCCATCCAATTTGCCCACCAGTCTCCTGCTAGAACTTGCTGCTCATGGCTGCATCACCAGCGGGAGGAAGAGAGATCCACCCTCCCCGGCGGGCAACGCCCCGAGCGGAATAGCCTGCGTTCTGAGTCACGCGTAGATATCCATCTCTCTCGCATCGGGACTGGGTAGAATGTATGCAGGTGATGTCGCAGATACAGGAGGCAGATATGAAACTGAGTGGAAAGAAGGTTGTATTCCTGGTCGAAAAAGGTTTTGAGGATCTCGAATTCTGGGTGCCCTATATGCGGCTGGTCGAAGAAGGCGCCGAAATCGTCGTCGCCGGTAAGGGCGCTGGACGGATGGTTCCCAGTAAATCGGGCGGCCTTCAGGCCGAGATCGAGGCGGATGCCGCTGAGCTGAACCCGGCTGATTACGCAGGGATCGTGATCCCTGGCGGCTGGGCGCCGGATCGCATGCGCCGCGAGGCGGGGATCCTGGAACTTGTACGGGCGCTGGATGAAGCGGGTAAAGTGGTCGCCATGATCTGCCATGCCGGGCTGGTGGGGATCTCAGCCGGGATCGTCTCCGGGCATCGGGCAACTGGATCGAAGGGCATCAAGGATGACCTCGAGAACGCCGGCGCGACCTGGGTTGACGAATCCGCTTTCCGGGACGGCAACCAGATCTGGGGACGGGTCGTAGCGGACATCCCTGATTTTTGCCGCGAACTGATCAGTGCTCTGTCAGAATAGAGTCGTTTCCATGGTGATGGAAGAAGAGACTTTACCTCAAACCCTGGGGCTCCAGGTCAGTGTGACCGATAACAGCCCGGGATTCGCGATTCCTTTACACCCCTTCCAGCGGACGATATAATCTTTCCCACCGGGGAAGTGCTGGAATTGGCAGACAGGCGTGACTTAGGATCACGTGCCCTCGGGCGTGAGGGTTCAAGTCCCTCCTTCCCCACTCGGTGGGATCCACGGGCTTGATCCATCACGTGCGATCAAGCCTTTTCTTCATCGGAAGCTGGAAACAAAACGGAAGGACACGTCATTGAAGATCGAGCAGAAGCAACTTGAAGACCGCCAGGTTGAACTCACCGTCGAGGTACCCGACGAGCAGCTGCAGGGCGCGATGCGCTCCGCTGCCCGCAGGCTGAGCAAGGAAACCAAAATCCCGGGCTTCCGCCCTGGCAAGGCGCCCTACGAAGTCATACTGAACAAGTTTGGCAAGGAAACCATTTTCGAGGAAGCGCTTGACACCCTGGGTCAGGAGGTCTACCGGGCGTCGATCGATCAAGCCGGACTCGAGCCCTACGCCCCCGGCGTATTTAATGAGGTGATCAGCCGCGAACCGCTTACGCTGCGCTTCACTGTGCCGCTGGCGCCGGTCATCGAGTTGGGGGATTACCGCGCAATCCGGATCCCTTATGAGAAGCCGGAAGTGTCGGATGAAGCGGTTGAAGATGCGATGGAGGAGCTGCGCCAGCGTCAGGCGCTGATTGAGCCCGCCGACCGCCCCGCGCAAGATGGCGATGTGGTCGTGCTCGATGTGTATGGCGAGCTGACGGATGATGGGGACGAAGAGGATAAGCGCCTCGTGGATACCAAAGGCGTCTCGGTCCTGGTTGAAGAGGAGACCGACTTTCCAGTCAAGGGAGTATACGAGCACCTGAAGGGTTTGAGCGCCGGAGAAGAACGCTCCTTTGAGTACACTTTCCCCGAGGATTATGAGGCTGAGGATTTGCGCGGGCGCAGCGCCCGCTTTGATTTGACATGCCAGGAGGTCAAATCCCGCCTCGTCCCAGAGTGGTCAGACGACCTGGCCCAGTCGATCGGTGACTTCGAGAGCCTGCTCGACCTGAGGGTAAAGCTGCGCGAGAGCTTGCAGAATCAGGCTGAGCGCGAGGCCGAAGGTGCCTATACGGAAGAAGTGATCGAAAAGCTGGTTGGGCAGGCCAGCGTCAGCTACCCTCCGGCCGTTCTTGAGGAGGAACTGGAGCGAATGCTACGCGACCTGAGTGTGCGCCTGCGCAGCCAGAACCTAACCCTTGAGGACTACCTGAAAGTCGAGAGCAAATCGCTCGATGAACTGCGGGAGGAGCTCGAACCAGACGCGCGGGAGCGCATTGCACGCGGCCTGATCCTGGGGGAGATCGTCGACCGGGAAGATCTTGATGTCGAAGAGGAAGAAATCGACAGTGAAATCAGCCGCATCATGCAGCCCCTGGGGGATGAAGGGGCACAGGAACTGAGGAAGGCCTTTCAATCCGAGCCCGGCCGCAGGCGGGTCGCCCTCGATTTGCTCACAGAAAAATCGGTGGCTCGCCTGCTTGCCATTGCTCGTGGAGAGAAGATCGAAACTGCATCAGCCGAGGACGAAAACCCCTCCAACGCAGCTGAGGGTGCGGAAAGTGCACCAGATGAAGTCGCCAACACGGAGGCATCAACGCTTGACATAGAGCCCGTCCCGGCAGATGGCCCATCCGAACAAGAATCTCAAGACCTGGAGTGAGGAAACTAAAATGAGCAACATTGAAGATCCACGCTCGCTGATCCCGATGGTGATCGAATCGTCCGGTCGGGGCGAGCGAGCCTACGATATCTACTCCCTGCTGCTGCGCGAACGCATCATCTTTCTCGGCACGCCGATTAACGACCAGGTGTCGAATTTGATGGTGGCGCAGCTCCTTTTCCTCGATCGCGAGGACCCGGACCGGCAGATCAATATGTATATCAACAGCCCCGGTGGGCAGATTTACGCCGGTCTGGCGATCTATGACACGATGCAGCAGGTGCGCGCGCCGATTTCCACCGTCGCCGTAGGCGTCACCGCCTCCTTCGGCACCGTGCTCCTGGCCGCCGGCAGCGCCGGCAAGCGCTATGCGCTTCCCCACGCGACGATCCATCTGCACCAGCCGCTGGGCGGCGCCCAGGGTCAGGCCAGCGATATCGAGATCCAGGCGAAAGAGATCTTGCGCTTGAAGGAAGAATTGAATACTATACTCATGCGTCACACCGGCCGCTCACGCGAGGAAATCGAGCGCGATACGGAGCGGGATTTTTATATGGACGGAATAACGGCCAAGGACTATGGGATTATTGACCACGTCCTTGATCCGTTCGAAGATGAGGACCAGTCGAAGAAAAAGTCTAAGAAAGACGAGTAGCTGACGCATGGCGAAACGCCAGGAGAACCCACCGTCGGATGAACGGCGGTGCTCTTTCTGCAACCGCGATGAAGACACCATCCACCGCCTGATTGCCGGTCCGGAGGGTGTCTTCATCTGCAATGAGTGCGTGGATCTCTGCCGGGATATCCTTGATGGCGAGGGCGCACGCCCGGCCGGGGGCCTGTCAGGATCGGGCAAGCCGTCCCTCTCGCCGCAGGAGATCTTCTGCAATCTCGAGGAGTACGTCGTCGGGCAATCGCTCGCCAAGCGCGTGCTGTCGGTTGCGGTGTACAACCACTACAAACGCATCGCCAACCGGGGGCACGCCGAGGTGGAGCTCGAAAAAGCGAATATCCTGCTCGTCGGTCCCACCGGCAGCGGGAAGACGTTGCTCGCGCAGACCCTTGCCCGCAGCCTGGATGTGCCGTTCTGCATCGCCGACGCAACCGCGCTGACCGAAGCCGGATACGTCGGGGAGGACGTCGAAAACATCTTGCTGCGCCTGCTCCAGGCTTCCGACTTCAACGTCGGCCGGGCTGAGCGCGGCATCGTCTACATTGACGAGATCGACAAGACGGCTCGCAAGAGCGGCGATAACCCGAGCATCACCCGCGATGTCTCCGGCGAAGGCGTGCAGCAAGCCCTGCTCAAGATCATCGAAGGCGCGGTTGTAAATGTCCCGCCTCAAGGCGGCCGCAAACACCCCCAGCAGGAATTCATCCAGGTCGATACCACCGACATCCTCTTCATCTGCGGTGGCACATTTGACGGCTTGGCCGAGATCGTTGCCGAGCGCGTTGGGCGCCGCGGCCAGCTGGGGTTCGCCGGCACCGTGATCGATCCCAACGCTCGCAACGCCGATGAAAGCGCACTGCTGCGCATGATCACGCCAGATGACTTAATGCACTTCGGCATGATCCCCGAGCTCGTCGGACGGCTGCCGGTTGCCACCAGCGTCGATGCGCTCGACGAGGCCGCCTTACGGGCCATCCTGACCGAACCTCGCAACGCGCTGGTTAAGCAGTACCAGCGCTTGTTTGAAATGGTCCAGGTTGAACTGCAGTTCGAAGAAGAAGCGCTTCAGGCAGCCGCCAGGTTAGCCATGCAGCGCGAAACCGGCGCACGCGGCTTACGCTCAACGATCGAAGGCGCACTGCTCGATGTCATGTACGACATCCCATCCCGCCCAGATATCCGTAGCGTGGTCGTGACGGAAGCTTCAATTCTGCGCACCAGCCGCCCGCTTCTGTTCGACGAGAAAAACAAACAACTCAACATCGGCGACGAAAGCCTGCCCGATGCCGCCTGACCCCCCTGTTCGTCTTTTCTGATGGCAAGCCCTTCCACCTTCTCTATTGTCGCCTACGATCCCGACTTCGAAGCTTGGGGTGTCGCCGTCGCTTCCAAGTTCCCGGCCGTGGGCGCCGTCGTGCCCTGGGTACGGGCAGGAGCAGGCGCGGTCGCGACCCAATCCTATGCCAACACTTCCTTCGGCCCACGCGGGCTTGAACTGATGGCATCAGGCATGAGCTCGCAAGAGACACTCGACCGCCTGCTGGACGAAGATGAGGGCCGAGCACAACGCCAGGTTGGCATGGTGGATGCATTCGGCCGGCCGGCAACCTTTACCGGCGAATCCTGCCATACTTGGGCCGGCGGCCGCACTGGCAAGAACTACGCCGTACAGGGCAACATCCTGGTCGGCGAACATGTCCTCTCGGCCATGGCTGATGCCTTCAAACAAACCGAAGGAAACCTTCCGCAGCGTTTGATCGCCTCGCTCCTGGCGGGAGACAACGCAGGGGGAGACCGCCGGGGCCGTCAGAGTGCAGCGATCTATGTCGTTCGCGATGCTGGTGGATATGGTGGGATGAACGACCGCTGGATGGATTACCGCGTGGATGACGATCCCGACCCGGTTCACCGCCTGGCCGGACTGCTCAGGCTGCACGAGCTATATTTCGGCGAAGGCGCTCCAGAGGAGCGCC